>NEUK01000009.1 GCA_002290555.1 Spartobacteria bacterium AMD-G4 | reverse complement strand
GGCCAGCCCGGTGCCCGCAAGCGGTTCCAGTTCTCGAAACGCTGAGCACGCAGGAGCGTTTACTTTTTAATTCCAACGAGGGGTCGAAAACGACCCCTCGTTTTTTTTGTTTCACAAAACACGCTAAAAACTTTGTATGAATCGGACGCTGTGCTTAAAGGGCAGGTGTCCTCCCAAGCCAGTTAGCCTCATGAATCCCAACTCTCCAAATCCCTCACCGTCTTTTTTAAGATTCTGGGGCGTGCGGGGTTCCATGCCGACACCAGGACGAGACACCATCCGGTATGGAGGCAACACTTCTTGCTACGAATTGAGGATTGGCGGAGAGATCATCGTGATCGATGCCGGTTCGGGAATCAACCAGCTGGGAAGCGCTCTTCTGGACGAATTCGGCGCCAATCCCATCTCTCTTATCTTGCTGAATACGCACACGCACTGGGACCACATCCAAGGGTTTCCTTTTTTCATCCCGGCCTACATGAAAAACAATCGCATTCGTGTGATCGGCCGCAACCCCGTCCCAGATTCTCTTGAATCAATTTTTAAAACTCAAATGGATGGCAACCATTGTTTTCCAGTATCTTTAGAGACTTTACCCTCCACCGTTTCCTTCGAGCATTTGAATCCACACGGTCAGCCCGAGTTCGATCTTGGTTCTTTGAAATTTGCCACCTGTCCCACAAACCACCCGGGCGGCTGTCTCGGCTACAGCTTTCACACGCCAAAGGGTAAAGTCGTATTCCTTTCAGACCACGAAACCGATGGCCCGGATGAAAATGTGATTTTGGAATTTATCCAAGACGCATACATTTTGATCGCCGACACACAATACACAGACGCCGAGTTTGCCTCGCGTCGCGGATGGGGCCACGGATGCTCCAGCAGCGTGATCTCACTTGCACTGCGAGCCGATATCAAGAACCTCTACCTAACTCACCACGACCCATCCCACACCGATCATTTCATGGACGGTATGCTCGCCGAGGCGAGGTCGATGGTGCCCGCATCATCGCCGTTGAAAGTATTTGCAGCCATCGAGCGAGAGAAGGTTCTTCTCTAAGGCGACTTGCCCAACACAGCTCACTCAAAGTGGGCGGCTGCTGCGGCCCTCGAAACGCGCTGGATCTCCGTCGTTCAAAACTGCCAAGAGAGCTCGAAATCATGACGCTACTCGTTATTTATCAGAGCCCGGCTTTGTCTGCTGGGTATATGCGTTCTTGCAGAGCAAAGCCCGCGAGAGATAGGGTGCCCACTTTCCAAACTGCCAGATGAATATTCACGAATACCAAGCCAAAGAACTCCTCGACCTGTTCGGTGTCGCCAACAGCCCCGGTGGAGTCGCCTCAACACCGGAGGAAGCCGAGAAAATCGCAACTTCCTTGAACACTCAAGACCTCGTCATTAAAGCCCAAGTCCACGCTGGCGGCCGCGGCAAGGGGACTTTTAAAAACGGCTTCAAAGGCGGCGTGCACCTCTGCAAAACGCCCGCCGAGATTCGCGACACCGCAGCCAAGATGCTCGGAGAAACCCTCGTGACCCACCAGACCGGCGAGGAAGGCCGTGTCGTCCGCAAAGTGCTTGTCGCCCAATCGGTCGAGATCGAAAAGGAACTTTACTTCGCCATCCTCATCGATCGCGCCATTTCCGCTCCGATCATCGTGGCCAGCACAGAAGGCGGCGTGGATATCGAAGCCGTTGCCGAGCACACCCCAGAGAAAATCTTTCACCTTCCCGTCGATCCCCTCATCGGCCTCCAGCCCTACCAAGCCCGCAAGCTCGCAAAAATGCTGGGTATCCCCACGGCCCTCCTCAAAAATGCTGCCACGCTTTTTGAGAACCTCTACAAACTTTTCATCGCCCGCGATTGCTCGATGGTGGAGGTGAACCCCCTCGTTATCACGAAGGACAACCAAGTCCTCGCGCTCGATGCGAAATTCAATTTCGACGACAACGCCCTTTTCCGCCACCCGGATGTCCAAGCCTACCGCGACATCGAGGAGGAGGACCCACGCGAGGTCGAAGCCTCCAAGCACAGCCTCAGCTACATCGGCCTGGATGGAAACATCGCCTGCCTCGTGAACGGCGCCGGGCTGGCCATGGCCACGATGGATATCATCAAACACCACGGCGGCGAACCCGCAAACTTCCTCGATGTGGGCGGCGGAGCCAGCGAGCAGCAGGTCACCGAGGCATTCAAAATCCTTGTCGCCGACAGCCGTGTGAAGGCGATTCTGGTGAACATTTTCGGCGGCATCATGAAGTGCGATGTCATCGCCCAAGGCATCATCAATGCCGTCAAGGCCGTCAACCTCCCCGTCCCACTCGTCGTGCGCCTCGAAGGCACCAATGTTGACGCCGGCCGCAAACTCCTCTCCGAATCCGGACTCAAACTCACAGCGGCGACTGATATATCCGACGCCGCACAAAAAGTCGTAGCAGCCGCAGCCTAATCTCTCAAAACCATGTCCATTCTCGTTGATAAAAACACACGCCTGCTCGTTCAAGGAATCACCGGCAAGTCGGGGGCATCGCACACCAAACTTTGCATGGAATACGGAACTCATGTCGTCGCTGGCGTCACTCCCGGCCGCGGTGGTGAGGTTTTCGAAGGCAAGGTCCCCGTTTTCGACACCAGCCACGAAGCGCGTCAGCAGACCGGTTGCAATGCCACCATGATCTTCGTGCCTCCGGCGGGCGCCGCCGACTCCATCCTGGAAGCGGTGGATGCCGGCATCGAACTCGTTATCTGCATCACCGAGGGCATTCCCGTCCTCGACATGATGAAAGTCAAAGCCGCCATGGCAAAATCGAAATCCCGACTCATCGGCCCGAATTGCCCCGGCATCATTACTCCCGGGGCCTGCAAGATCGGCATCATGCCCGGCTATATCCACAAGGAAGGCAAGGTCGGCGTCGTCTCACGTTCCGGCACCCTCACCTACGAAGCCGTGTGGCAACTTTCCAGCCGTGGTCACGGCCAATCGACCTGCGTCGGCATCGGTGGCGATCCCATCAATGGCACATCGCACCTCGATGTCGTGAAAATGTTTAACGACGACCCCGGCACAGAGGCCTTTATCATGATCGGCGAGATTGGTGGAACCGCTGAAGAGGAAGCCGCCGAGTGGATCGGCAAGAACTGTAAAAAACCGGTCGCCGCTTTCATTGCTGGAGCCACAGCGCCTCCCGGTCGCCGGATGGGCCACGCCGGCGCCATCGTGAGCGGCGGCAAAGGCACCGCCCAAGGTAAGATCGAAGCGATCCAAGCCGCCGGCATAGAAGTCGCTTCCACTCCTGCAGACATGGCAGACGCCCTCATTCGCCGCATGGCGAGGTAACGAGTTGAGAGAATAAGCCCCCTCGCGCCAACCACGCGAGGGTGTCAGCGGGAGCACGCGCGAGTCAGGCCGTGCTCACCCACAGAATCGCTGCTGCCCCCGATCACCCTGCGATGTGGGATATTTCCCAAGCGGGAATTCATTGCCCCGCCCTTGGCTGTGTAGTTTGTGTCTGTAAGACAGCAAAACTATGCAGCCTTCTCGCGGCGTTTCTCGAGCCAGGCTTTGAAAAATTCCCACACGATAGGCAGGATCGAAACAATGATAATCCCGAGGATCACGAGTTTCATATTTTTCTGAACGAACTCAAGGCCCCCGAAGTAGTAGCCTCCACCGAGAAAGAGGCCGATCCACAGGAACGCGCCGGCCACATTGTAGAAGGCGAATTTCGAGTAGGTCATCGAGCCAACGCCGGCCACGAAGGGGGCGAAGGTGCGAACGATGGGAACGAATCGGGCCAGGATGATGGCGCGGCCCCCGTATTTTTCATAGAAGGCGTGGGCCTTCATCAGATGGGCCTTATTCAAAAAGCGGTTTGATTCGTAGTGAAAGACCTTGGGGCCAAGCCACTTTCCAATAGCATAGTTCACGCTGTCACCAAAAATGGCCGCTACCAACAAAAGTGGAGTGATGATTTTCCAATCGATGAGGCCTTTTCCAGCAAGAGCGCCAACGGCGAAAAGCAGGGAGTCCCCCGGCAGAAATGGCGTCACGATAAGACCCGTCTCACAGAAAATGATTGCGAAGAGCAGAGCGTAAATCCAGAGATCGTAGGTTTTGATGAACCACTCGAGGTGCTTTTCAGCGTGAAGGAAAAAGTCGATAAATTCGCTCATGGCGTGGTTATGCTTGGAAGAAGTTTTTCCGGCAAATGAAATCGCTCGACATCACTTGCGGCGCGTCGCGTTCTTGTTCGCGCGCATTTGCAGCATCTCCACAAGCAGCGCAAACCCCATGGGCAGGTAGAGAAATTCCTTGTCCACATGCTTGTGCAGGCCTTCGAGGATGAGGGTCATTCCGATACAGACCAGGAACGAGAGGGCCAGGATTTTCAGGGCGGCATGCCTCACAACAAAGTCGCCGATCGGCTTGGCAAATGCCAGCACGCCCGCAAACGAAACCAAAACCGCCAAAATAATCACCTGCATGTGCGAGGTCAGGCCCACGGCTGTGATGACCGAATCAATCGAAAAAACCGCATCCAAAAGCACGATCTGAATAATGGCCGAGGCGAAAGTCGTAGACACCGCCTCACCAATCCCCGTGCCATCTTCGTTGGAGGGATGCTCCACACAGTGGTGGATTTCCTTCACGGCTTTCCATGTGAGAAACAGTCCGCCCGCCAGCAAGATGAGGTCTTTCACCGAGAGACTGAATCCCGCGAGGGAGACCACCGGGTCGCGCATGGTGATAAGCAGACTCGCTCCACAGAGCGCGGCGAGACGCAAAACGAGCGCCAGAAGCAGCCCGATATTCCGCGCCTTGTCCCTCAATGCGGGATCGATGCGCGCGACTGCCAGAGTGATGACCAGGATATTGTCGATGCCCAGAACCAATTCGAGGCCCACCAGCAAGGCCAGTGTCGCCCAGGCGCCGGGCGTCTGAATCCACGCGGCGGACCAATCTACGACAACAGCTGCATTTTCAAGCCCAGCCGCCAAGCCCAGACTTGTGCACCCGAAAAAAAGAACCAGAAGCATGAAAACAAATCTCACGGCGGGAACGCTACCAAAGATTCCTCGTTAAGAGAAATGAAACAAATCCGAAGCAAGGGCGTTGTGCTTACTCAAACCTGAGTGCTCTGGCAGGCGGGATGAGAGAGGCGCGGCGGGCGGGAAGCCAGGCCGCGAAGAGGGCTGCAGGGATAATCCAGAGCGGCGTGGAGAGGAGAATGCCAAGCGGATATCTCAGCTCAATAGTCCATCCAAAGAAGGCTTTGTTGATGACCCAAGTGAGCACAACGGCCATGGAAGCACCACAAAGGAGACCAACAACAGCCGAGAGCAGGCCGATCATGGCGGCCTCGAAGAGAATGAGTCCCCGCACTTGACCACAAGAAGCACCTTGAGAGCGAAGGATGCCGATCTCGCGCTCGCGCTCCACGACAAGTGTCGTAAGCGAAAGCAGGACGCCTGCAATCGCAACCACGACCGCAATCGCTCGCAGAACGGAAGTGACAGCAAATGTCTGGTCGAAAATTTCCATCACACGCCGTCGAAGGTCAGAATTTGTGTAGGTGGCAAATTCTCCCTCACGACCGAAGGCGAGCCGGAAGTCCTCAGCGAACGCGGCGGCCGTCGTTGGGTCTTGAAGACTCACCGAAAGCGAGTGGAGGCGTTCATCACTCCAAAACTGGCGGAAATTTTTGCGAGCGATCATTACGAGTCCGCTATCGCGCGTGAAGTCCTTGACGATTCCTACGATTTGAAATGCCGCAGGGCCTTTGGGCGACGAGAGGTCGAGGACATCGCCCGTTTTCGCTCCATAACGATTCGCAAAACTTTCCGAAACAGCGACCCTGCCTGGGAGATGGAATTCCGTGTCTGCGTTGGGGATTCTGTCAACAAAGTCCAAGGTGCCCCGGGCGCTACCATCGGAAATAGCCAGGTTGGCGGTTTTTTCGCCCCATGGCACGGGCATCTCTCGGAAAGTGGCGAGTTCTTTGAGTCGAGGATCGCGGCGCACCCATTCCACGGCAGCAGCGGGAAGAAAACTTTGAAGTCCGGTGATTTCATTAGCAGCCGGGGCAATAAAAAGGTCGGCGACCAGAGTGTTGGAGAGCCAGAAGGTCACACTTCCCCGGAAGGAATGGATCATGACGGAGACACTGACAGTCATGGCCACGGCCACGGCCAGCGCGGCGATGGTGACAGCGTTGCGATGCAACGAGCGCCCGAGGTGTTGAGCAGCAAGGCGAACCATCCAGCCCGGCCCGTGAACAATGTTAACGAAGAGCTTCACCACGGCAGGAACAAGGAGAGAAAAACCCGCCGTGAGAAAGGCAACGGAAGCAAATCCCAGAAATTTTCCGCCGCCATTGAGTGCTCCCCACGAGAGTCCGATGGAGAGGATGATGCAGAAGAGGCCGTAGGTGCCCCAGTGGCGAGATTCTTGAGAGAACGAGTCCCCTTGCGAGCCTGGACGCAGAACGAGTGCGGGATCGCAGCTCGCCGCTTCGGCAGCGGGGCGGAGGGCTGCGATAAAAGACGCTCCAAGGCCCACCGCAAAGGCAAGTAGGACTTGGCCAGAAGTCAGCAGCGGCCGCTCAATCGTGACAAGCGCGTAGAGGGAAGAGACCGTCTGGCTCACAGGTGCTGCTAACAGGGCAGCGAGCGGGCCTGCTATTGCCAGACCGAGGAGGGTCCCTAAGAAACCGCAGGTGAGACCCTCGCCGATAAAGAGAGCCATTACTTCAAACTTCGTGGCTCCATTTGCACGAAGAATGCCGATCTCGTGACGCCTGCGAACGACGGCCGCCGAGAGACTATTGTAGATGAGATAAACTCCCACCACCATGGACACGAGGCTCAGTGCAGTCAGGTTGAGCTGGAAGGCTGCGAGCATGAGTTCCGTCTCGGTGCCCCGACGGGCGGGCGAACCAATCATCGCGTCGGGCGGTGCAATCTCACGCAGGGCAGTGATGACACTGTCCAATGCAAGCGGGTCTTCCACGAGAATCTGAATGGATGTAAGGCGTCCACCCAGGTCGAGCAACTGCTGAGCCCAACCAATATCCATCGCGGCAATGCGAGGATCAGATGCCACAGCGGCATCGTCCGTCTTGAGATCGAATCCATGCTGCAGCATGAGCGAGCGACCAGCCGCGAGAACGCGGAATTCAGGGGGCAGGGAGCGACTGGCCGGCAGGGCAATGACATTTGGTTCGCGCAGCCACCTTTCCAGGTCGAGTGGAGCACCCGTCGGGTCGATGAGTTCGAAGACACGGAGGCTCGAGCCGGTGAAGGGATCGACCCCGAGAATCCGCAGGTAGTCGCCCGGCATATCTGGCAGCGTGGCGATCCCCTCGACCAGCGGAGTAGCCGAACTGACGCCGCGCGTCTTGGCAACAAGCGGAAAAAGCCCTTCGGGCAAATCGCCCCGGATTTCCAGATTTGCCCGGCCGGCGACGAGACCAACGGCATTTTGGAAACTCGCCAAGGCCCCGCGATTGGCCATTTGAATCGACAGGAAAACCGCAACACCAATGGCAATCCCGAGAATATTCAGGAGCGGTAGGAGCGGATGAGCAGCCGATGGACGGATGATCTGCCTCCAAAAGAGTGCAAGAAAACGAGGCGTCATTCGGGGTTTTTTACCGATGCTTGGTGCAATGCCTCTTGCAGGTGCTTGATAGCAGCCGGGGAGCTGATTTTTTCCCCATCCAGGCCATAGACATAGAAGGAGTCCATCGCGACATCCATCTCCGTCGTGATGCGGGAAATTTCAATGAGCAGCCCGCAGTCACCCATGGCCCGCAGAAGATCGTAGAGGAGTCCCAACCGGTCGGGGGTCTGAATATCGATGAGCGTGTAAACCGGGTGCGAATCGTTGTCGATTCTGATGCTCGTGGGCAGGTCGAATTCCTGCGAGAGGCGGTAGGTGAGTAGGCGCGTTTCCTTGCTCAGTAAAGGCCGGAAATCGTAGTCCTCATACTGCAGGGCTTCGGCGAGGTGCTTCTCGACCGCAACAATGTCGCGCGGGCTGGTGATCGGCATGAGATTTGTTCCAGCCACACGAAAAATATCGAGCGCGAGGCTGTCGGTGCGGGTAAAAATATCCGCACTCAAAATGTTCAATCGCACGGAAAGGAACGCTCCCGCGATGCGCTCCAAAAGGCGTGGGCGGTCCCATCCACAGACCCAGACTTCGGTGTAGCCTTTCTCAGGGCGCGGAATCCATTTGAAGACAGGAAGGAGTGCCGTGTCGTCACCGGCATTGCGGTTTTCAAAGAATTGGCGGAACAGCCGCATGTGATCAGCTATTTCGAGCGGCTCATACATTTGAAAATACCGCATCGGGATAAACTGAAAGTGGGCATCCGCCTCGTCGCAGAAACCCTTGCCAAGGAGGTCGAGGACCATGCTCTTTTGCGCTTGGCGGTCGCGGCGGCTCTGCTCCATGGCATCGACCCCGCCCTCGAGCCACTGGCCCGCACGGCGGTAGAGAGTCCATACAAGCCCCTCTTTCCAGTCGGACCAGTTTTGGTCGCTCGTGCCCATGCCGTCGGCAAGTGTGAGAAGCATGAGAGCATCGAGATTTTTCCTGTTGCAGATAATACGACCGAACTCCTCGACCGTGGTGGAGTCCTCGAGATTCCGACTTTGAGCCATCTTGGAGAGGACATAGTGCGAATCCACGAGGGTCAGGAGCATACGTCGGCGGTCGGGGGTGAGTTGGAGGCGACGCGCGACCTTGTGGGCCAGCACGGCTCCGGTTTCCTCATGGTGCCGCGTATTGGCCGCCTTGCCCACATCATGAAGCAAGATCGATAGGTAGAGGATCGAGGGATCCTCGAGCTTCTGGAAAATCTGTCGGTAGCCGACGAGTTTTTTTTCAGCCGCAAAGAGGACACCATCGAGCTTCTCAATACAGACAAGTGTGTGCTCATCCGCCGTGTAGCGATGGAAAAACTCGTGCTGAACAAGGCAGTCCAGCGCGCCAAATTCGGGAATGTAGCGGCCCAGCACTCCAAGATCGTGCATGAGACGAAGAATCCTGCCCACCTCGCCCTTGCGGGAGAGAATGGCGAAAAATGTCTCACGCGCGGCGATGGCGTATTGGAAGGTGCGATCGATCAGGTGCAGGCGGCGGCGGATAAGATCAACAAGCTCGGGGTGGAACTCCAGTTGGCGAACTTGGGCGTGATGGAAAGCCCGCATGAGGCGATAAGGATCGTCATTAAAAATCTCGCGCGACTCGGGTTCGAGTTGGCCATTTTGAATGATGAAGCGGTCGAACTTCTCGGGTTTTTGACGAACGCCAAAAAGACTGAGAAGGCCCTTGGGGCGGACATCGGGAGCGGCCTCCATTTTACGGAGCGCCGCCTCGCTCACCAAATAGATCGTGCGCGCGTGGCCGTAGTAGTCGCGCATGAAGGCCTCGACCTTGCGGAGGATATTTTTTTGTGGGTAGTTGAATTCATTAGCCACGCGTCCTTGGAGCTGGAGCGTGAGAACATCGGCCGAGCGTCCGTTCAGGTATTGCATGGCGGCGCGGGTTCGCAGCATGAAGTCGTAGCTTTTTTCAAGCCGACGGCGATCTCCGTCTCGAAGGATGCCGGCCTCGACGATCTTTGCCGTGGAGTTGAGTCCCAACTTGAACTGTGAAATCCAAAGAAGGCTCTGGTAATCGCGCAGACCACCAGTGCCAGTCTTGATATTCGGCTCCTGCATGAAAACGGTGCGTCCATATTTGATCCGCAGCTCGGCTTGGTTCGCAAGCCTCCAGGCGATGTATTGGTCAGCCTGACCACGCACACACTCATCCTGAAAACGCTCCTTGAAGCGATTGAAAATCTCGCGCTCTCCGGCGAGAAAGCGGCACTCGAGCATGGAGGTTTTTGTGATTGGATCGTCGTTGCACTTTGCCACAGCCTCGCCGATCGATCGCGTCGCATGCCCGACCTTGAAACCGATGTCCCAAAGAGCAACCAGTGTCTGGCGAATGATCTCCTCCACCTCTTTGTCCACCGTGTTTTTGTCCTGCAGAAAAAGAATGTCCACATCGCTCATAGGTGTGAGCTCACGACGGCCATAGCCGCCGAATGCAACGACCGCCAAGCGTCGCGCGAGGGATTTTGTTGCCACACGCCGCACAACATCGTCGAGAAGCTCACGGAAGAGAATATCCGTCATGTCCGAGCGCTGGCGGGCAATCTCGCGCCCCCCACCCCCGGCATCGTGCCAGGCGCGCAGGCGCAGTTCCTCCTCCTTGCGGAAGTTTTTAAAGAGTGCGACCGGATCGTTGTTTCCAGCGCGGGCCCGCTTGGAAAGTTCGAGAGCGGACTTTTCGAGGGTGTGAGGTTCGGGCGGCTGGCTCATGGAGCGGGGGGGCGAATGACGATTTCAACACGGCGGTTGATTTGTTGCTCTTCGATGCTTCCACTCGCAGGAGCCACAAGGCGGGACTCGCCGAAGCCGCGCGTTTCAATGGAGTCCACTGGAATGCCCATCGAGGAAATCAACCATTCCTGCACGGCCCGAGCGCGGAGTTCACTCAGGCGGAGATTGTAGTCATCCGGTCCGAAAGAATCACTGTGGCCCTCGATGAGAAAACGCGAGCGGGGATTGCGGAGGAGAAGCTGGCCGAGCTTCTGCATACTTGAAATGGCACCCGGTTGGAGGCGGTAGGTGTCGTATTCAAAAAGCAAATCCCCGGGCAGGAGGATGGGTGCTGTCTCAGAAGTTACGGGCCCAGTCCGCGCGAGAAGCTCATCAAGATTTGTGAATCCACGCCCGTCATCTTGTTGAGTGGGGAGACTTTTTCCAGCTTGGGCGACGGCCACGGGCTGCGGAAGAGACGCCAGAGGGTCGCTTTTCAGCGCCGGTAGCTCTTTGAGCATGTCCTCCAGGGGAGCATCCGCCGCCAGCGGGAGCGAACTGGAAATCGGCGCACTCTGGTTTACCGGATCCCCCAGCACAGGCTTTTCATTCAGGATCGCCGAGTCCAAGCGTGGCGGGTTCTTGGCATCGGGAGCTTCAGAAGCAACCTCTTCAGAGGAAAATTTCTCTTCGGGAAGCTGAACAGCCACTGGCGACACACGGACTTTCACCGCTTCGTCCCTCTCAGGCTCCAAGAGACGCGGATCGATTTCCACCCTCTCAACCTGAAAGGTGCGTGGAACAATCTTGTCGTAGAATTCCTCACTCATTCGCTCAATCGGAAAATGTCGCGACCAATTCCAAAAAAGCAGGTGCAGCAGAATCGAAACAATCAGTGCCAACCAAATCCAACGCCCCCACCCATCCCGATTGGCCACTGGTTCCTGATTGGCGAAGCTCCCCCGTCGATTCATGAAGCGCAACCTACAGACGCCACCTCTGGATTTCCACCATAGAAAACGCGGAGCACAACCAGCAAAGCCAGACGCTCCGCATATTTAGGGTAAGAGTGCGGTTTGGGACTCCAGGATTTCGTCAAAGCGTTTGGCGGGGTTTGCGTAAAATGGGTATTGCCCCTCAGGGGCTGCGGAGGGCTTGTATTTCCACTGTTTATAGCTCCAGAGCCAAAGCTCAGGGTTTCGGGCAATCATGGGCTCCATGATATCCCAGCAGGCCTGCGCGATTTGCTGGTGGGTGGCACCGGGGTGTAGCACGAGGGGAGGATGGTAGACGATGCGGAAGCGTCCGTCGGGTTCTGGGAAAATCTGACTTGGGACGAGGCCTGCGCCGCCGCGTTCGGAGAGAATGCCGGCGATGGGGCTCATGGAGGTCCAGAGGCCAAAGCAGCGAACCGGCACGGCACCGTGTTTGGGATTGATACTGAGATCGGCAGCGGCACCGACTTTTCCACCAGCGCGGAGGAGTTTGATCATCCGGATGAGGGCGCGCGAGGGAGGAATGAGTGTGTGCCCTCCTCGGGCGCGCAGGCGGTCAAAAACAGGCCCGAGGAGCGGGTTTTTGAATGTTTGGGTAATGACGAGTCCAGGCGTAACCGCAAAGGAGCTCGCAAGGCTGATCCACTCGAAATTTGAGAAATGAGTGAGAAAATAAACGCCTGGCGAATTTTTGTCGCGGTGAATGGGATCATTATCCAAACCATCGATTAGAATGTAGTTTCGGTAATTCTCGCTCGTGAGATTTGAAGACCAGAAGAGGCAAAGCATGGTTCGCGCGAAGTTCTGGCACGACTTGCGGGCTATACGGACGCGCTCGGCAGGGGTGTGGGCGGAGCCGAGTGCCACGCGCAAATTCTCGATAGCCACCGCCTGGCCGCGCGAGTCCAAGTGGAAAAAGACAAAACCCAACGCGTTGGCGAGGGGCCTGAGCGCGGCATACGGCAGGCGCGGCACGACGGTCTCGACGAGCTTGAGGCCGAAGAATTCCAGTTTGTAACGCAGGCGCTTGATGCCCGATACGGCTGGTGGGGGAGTCTCTGCTGTGGAATTTTCCGTGCTCACGATTCTTGGAGGAAAAACTCTGCCAGCTCGAGATCGCGCGGGAAGGTGATTTTGAAATTGAGTCCCTCATGGAGAACAGGGACAGGATGGATGCCGCTGGCGATGAGCGCGGAGACTTCATCGGTCGCGCTCAGGTGATGCGTCTCCAGGGCCGCGAGGAGAAGGTCGTAGCGGGCGGCTTGCGGGGTTTCCATCGCAAAGAGGTGCACCCTCGGGATGGTTTCCGCAAGGCCTCCCATGGCATCCGCACGATGCAGCGAATCAGTGACGGGGTGGGCGGCCGAAGCGGCGCGGTGCAATTTTGCAGCTGTTACGACTTTTTGGATAAGGGCGGGCGTCACCAGTGGGCGAGCGGCATCATGCACAGCGACGAAATCCGGCGGATCGGAGGCAAGAGCCTGGAGGCCATGGAGGACAGAGAGGCTGCGCTCGGCTCCACCGGCCACGATGTCGCGGAACTTGGGAAATGCGGCGGCGAGTTCTGTGAATTCCCCAAGGCGCTGCGGAGCGCAGACAAGGACGGCGCGGTCTATGGCGGAACAGTCCTGAAATGCGCCTAAGGACCATTCCAGAACAGTCCGCCCGCAAAGTGGGGATGTGAGCTTGTCGAAGCCCATCCGAGCACTCGAACCGGCGGCGACGAGAATGGCGGCGGTGGTCATAAATAAAAAATAATACCAGCGGAGCCAGAGCGCACGGGCTGATTTAGAAATCAAAGAATCCTTGGTCTTTTGAAGCACCGCTTTGTTTGCCCGGAGGTGCTGGATTCGGGGTGGGTTCCGTATCCCCGCAGGTGGACGGCGATGTCTTTTTGGCTTTGTGGTTCATTGATCCCGGCCCACGTTTCGTGGGCTGACGGGCATCCTGTTTCCAGAGGTTGATTTCGGCCTCGAGGATCGTGATGTGGTTTTTTGCCTCTCGGATGCGGGCTTCGGTGGCGGCGCGTATTTTTGCGCCTGCCTTCTCACGGTTGTCGGAGTGCCAGAAGGCCCATGCAGGTGAGGTTCGTGCCTCACGGAAGCGGGCTTTCAGTTCGCGGACGGCATTTCCCATTTCTTTTGCGACTTTGCGGAGGTGAAAGAGGGTGGAGCGAACAGCGCTGCCGCTTTCGTGCAGATCGGTCATGGCGAGCAGAACCTCAAGGCGCTCGACATCCTGTGCGGCGTAGGCGTTTTGGAGGTCATGCCAGAGGCGCTGGATATTCGGATCGTTGCGGGACTTGCCGGTATCGGGATGCAGGCGGCGGACAAGGACGCGATAAAGTTCCTTCACGCGGGCGGGAACATCCTCTTTTTTCCTGCCCACGGAGCCAGCTTCCCCTTCGCGCTTTTTTTTCCATCCCAGATATTCGTCGAAGAGCTTTTTGTATTCGCGTTTGGTGAATCGATCAGGTTCGTTACCACAGGCGTAGCGCACATAGGCTCGGAATTCCCGCTCATCGTCCGAAAATTCCCGCTCGGCATCGGGGTCATACGGTTCTTCTGGTTCGGGCCTGGGCGGCTCGGATTTCCCGGCGGCCTGACGCTCTTCCCATTCCTGCTGCTCACGGGCGACCTCCTCGTAGATTTTTCGGACATTCCTCCCGGTGAAAAGCGCCTCCAAACCGGCGCGGTTAATAAGGTGCTCGAGGTGCGAGATTTTAGCAATGAGGTGGCGTTCCTCTGCCAGAAGTGGGCCGAGCGTTTCGGCCTCCCAGCGTTCGTAGGCGGGGCGAATGGTTTTTTCGAACTCCGAAAGCGAAGTGTTGAGCTTTTCCATCTCACCAATTTTTTTCCGCGCCTCGCGGCCCGCCTCCTCGCGAAGCGGCTGTTGATCGAGGAGAATGATCCTCCTGTCGCTGGAGGGCTTCACAAAACGGGGCTCTGGAGCGGAGGATGCGGGTTTGCGCTTCTTTTTCATTTTTCGAGCTTCAGCACTGTATCAGCGGAGACAAAAAAAGACCGCTCCGAATTTGCATCGAAGCGGTCTTTTCGGGTTGAATCTTTCTTGCTTACCGGACCTGCACCATGGCCGCGTGCTCTTCGTCGGAGCATGGGGCGTTAAGCGGGACGCTCGTGGACTTGGAGGCATCGCCGACAATGCTGTTTTGGAGCATGTAGGCTTCCACCTCCTCGCCGCTGATGTCGGCGAGCATGTTGCCGCCGATGACGACGCAGGGCGAGAGCGGTTGGCCGCTCAGTTGCTCCATCTCAAAGCGGTAGTTTGGATTTTGAATGATATCCTTCTCGGTGTAGGGAAGTTCATATTTTTCAAAAACCGCACGGACGCCGCGGCTCCAGCCACAGTGGGTCTTCAGATAGGCTGTGATTTCGGGTTTGTTCATTTAGTATTATACGAAGGAAGTGGCCTTGAGGCCTTACTTTTTCGACTCGCCGGGACGGTATTCGTCTTCCGCGAACTGGAAGGCTTGATCGAGACCGACCATGTCTTCGCCTGGACGCAGGGTGTCGAGCGTTTCGGCTTCCTTGCGGAGGGCTTCCTCGCTGTAGTTGGCGGCTTTGACTGAGAGACCGATGCGGCGCTCGGCTTTGTCCACCTTGATGACACGGGCTTCGACCTCTTGGCCGACCTTGAGAACATCCTTGACTTTCTCGACACGGTCTTCGCTGATCTGCGAGATGTGCACGAGGCCGTCGATGTCGTCCTGAAGTTGGACGAAGGCTCCGAAGTTGGTGAGTTTTGTGATCGTACCTTTAACGAGGTCGCCGATACGGAAGCGGCCGTCGATTTCCTTCCAAGGATCGGTGTCGATTTGTTTGACGCCGAGGCTGATGCGCTGGTTGGTCTTGTCGATATCGAGAACAACGGCTTCGAGTTCGTCGCCTTTTTTGAGCATTTCGCTCGGATGATTGATCTTGCGGGTCCAGGAAAGGTCGGACACGTGGATCATGCCGTCGATGCCTTCCTCGAGTTCCACGAACGCGCCGTAGGCGGTCATATTGCGAACCTTGCCCTTGACCTGCTTGCCGATCATGTAGCGAAGCTCGATTTCATCCCATGGATTTGGTTCGAGTTGACGAACGCCAAGGGAGATTTTTTGCTCATCCTTGTTGACGCCGAGCACGAGGGCTTCGACTTCCTGGCCGAGTGTGAGAACATCCGATGGACGCGCGATACGCTTGGTCCAAGAGAGTTCCGACACATGGATGAGACCTTCGACTCCGTCTTCGATCTGAACGAATGCGCCGTAGGGCATAAGGTTTGTGACCTTGCCGGAGACTTTCTGACCAACGGGGAAGCGCTCTTCGATTTTGTCCCATGGATTCGACTGCATCTGCTTGAGGCCAAGAGAGACGCGCTCTTTGTCTTTGTTAATGTCGAGGACCTGAACAGTGAGTTGCTGCCCGACTTTGATGAGTTCAGAAGGGTGGCTGAGGCGTGCCCAGGACATGTCGGTGACATGGAGGAGGCCGTCGATGCCGTCGAGGTCGATGAACGCACCGAAGTCGGTGATGTTCTTAACCGTTCCAACAATTTTATCGCCGATGGTGACTCCGCCGAGGAAGGCTTGGCGTTTCTCCGAGCGTTCCTGCTCGATGATTTCGCGGCGGCTGAGCACGACGTTTTTGCGGTCTTCGTTGATTTTGACGATCTTGAAATCGTAGGTGTTTCCAACAAATTGCTGGAGGTCCTTCGGTGGCACGATGTCGATCTGGGATGCGGGAAGGAATGCCTCCACACCCACATTGACGGTGAGTCCGCCTTTGACGGCACTGCGGACTTTGCCTTTGATGAGTCCGTCACCCTTGAAAACTCCGACGATTTTTTCCCAATTCTGGCGCTGGGAAGCCTTCTCTTTGGAGAGAACGACCATGCCCTCGTCGTTTTCGAGGCGTTCGAGGAGAACTTCGACTTCGTCGCCGAGTTCGACAGATTCAGGTTCGTCGAATTCCGAGGCGGAGATCACGCCTTCGCTTTTGTATCCGATATCCACGAGGAATTCCCGTGGTCTGATCTCAAGGATATGGCCCTTGACGATGCTACCTTCGCGGTAGTTTTTGACCGAGTTGGCGATCAATTCTTTTAATGCTGACATATGGTTGATGGTTCCTTGTTTTGGTTCGCCACCGGCCTCAAGCAGGAAAGAGAGGGCGGCTTGCGGCCACGTCGACCGCGCGCGAGATTCGACCGGACGGATCCGGACTATGGTTTCCGGCAAGCTTTTGTTCCCGCCGGATGGGAAAATTTGGGAGAGAGAGGCGTTAGGCTTTTTCGACCTGCCAGTATTCGAGATCCACGAGGGTGTCGCGACCGAAGATGCTCACGGAGACTTTGAGTTTTCCACGCTCGGGGTCGATTTCTTCGACAATTCCATTCTGGTTTTGGAACGGGCCATCCGCCACTTTCACCTTGTCACCGATTTCAAAATGAATCTTCGGCTTGACAGTGTCTTCGCGGTCACGGATTTGGGCAAGCAAGCCCTCGACTTCTTTTGGCCGCATGGGGATTGGGCGGTCTTTTGTTCCGGCGAATCCTAGGACGCCCGCTGTGTCTTTGATGAAATACCAAGTCTTTTCGACCAGTTGGTTGTTTTCATCCAGCAGATGCATGTTGGTGATCAGATAGCCTGGAAAAAACTTACGCGTGGTCTCTGTCTTCTTTCCCCTCTTGATTTCCTGCACGCGCTCGGTCGGAATGAGCACCTCGAAAACGAGGTCGGACATCTCATCGGTGAGGATGCGGCGGTCGATATTGTCCTTCACCTTTTGCTCTTGTCCGGAAAGGACATGCACGACGAACCATTGATCTTTTGGGGCTAGAGCCATTTTATAAATTGGGTTTGGGGGGCTAAGGGTTGGTCAGAAATCCTACCACATTGATGAGAATGAAGTCGAAAAATGCGATGTAGCCTCCGAGGAGAACCATAGCCACAAAGACAACGACAGTGGAGTCGGTGAGTTCCTTGTATCGGCGGAATCCCTTCTCAGTTGGGTCCCACGGCCACTGGGCCTTGCCGAGTTCCACTCGGACTTCAGAGGTGAACTTACGGATTTTTGAAAACATCGATTTTTAAAATTTTAAGGAGCCACAGGCCAGGAGGGACTTGAACCCCCAACCGACGGTTTTGGAGACCGTTGCTCTACCAATTGAGCTACTGACCTTCGGAAATTGACTCCGGCCCGCTTTTGAAGGCGGGCGCTTGTGGTGTGTTAGGCGATAATATCACCCACGCGTCCGGCACCTACGGTGCGGCCGCCTTCGCGGATAGCGAAACGGATGGTTTTTTCCATCGCGATGGGAGTGATGAGCTCGACTTCGACAGATACGTTATCACCAGGCATTACCATTTCAACACCTTCCGGCAATTTGACAGTTCCAGTCACATCAGTCGTGCGGAAGTAGAATTGCGGGCGGTAGTTTGTGAAGAACGGTGTGTGGCGGCCACCCTCGTCTTTGCTGAGGACATAGACCTCGGCTTTGAACTTGGTGTGGGGCTTGATCGAACCGGGCTTGGCGATGACTTGGCCGCGCTCGATTTCTTCTTTCTTGGTGCTGCGAAGAAGCACACCGACATTGTCGCCGGCTTCGGCGCTGTCGAGGAGCTTGCGGAACATTTCGATGTCAGTGACGGTTGTCTTTTTGGTGTCACGAAGACCGACGATTTCGACTTCCTCCATTTTCTTGAGGATGCCGCGTTCGACACGACCTGTGGCCACGGTGCCACGACCTTCAATGTTGAACACATCTTCCACGGGCATGAGGAAAGGGAGATCCGTGAGACGCTCTGGCTGTGGGATGTATTCATCCACGGCTGCCATGAGGGCAAGGATTTCTTTTTCATACTCTGCATTGCCTTCGAGTGCTTTGAGCGCACTCCCTTTGATGATCGGAATGTCGTCACCTGGGAATTCGTATTTGCAAAGGAGTTCACGAACCTCCATTTCGACGAGCTCCAGAAGGTCTTTGTCGTCCACCATGTCAACTTTGTTCATGAAAACAACGATCGAAGGCACACCAACCTGACGGGCCAGAAGGATGTGCTCGCGGGTCTGCGGCATCGGGCCGTCAGCGGCGCTGACAACGAGGATGGCTCCGTCCATCTGGGCGGCACCGGTAATCATGTTTTTGACGTAGTCGGCGTGGCCGGGGCAGTCGACGTGCGCGTAGTGGCGATTTGCGGTCTCGTATTCCACGTGGGCTGTGTTGATCGTAATGCCGCGTTCTTTTTCTTCTGGAGCAGCATCGATCTCGTCGTATTTTTTGGCAGTAGCTCCGCCGCTTTTCGCTAAGACGGTGGTGATTGCTGCCGTGAGTGTTGTTTTGCCGTGGTCAACATGGCCAATCGTGCCAATGTTGACGTGCGGTTTGTTACGCTTGAACTGTTCTTTTGCCATCTTGATTTTTCGGTTGGTTTTTTGGGTGCAGGACGGTGTTGGTGGAGCCCATGACCGGGATTGAACCGGTGACCTCGTCCTTACCAAGGACGTGCTCTACCAACTGAGCTACATGGGCATTAGGCGGTTGGAGCCGCGGTGTCTGCACATCGACCTGCGTTATGTTTTCCCCACAGAAAGAAGTGACGAAGATGACCGCTCGCGCATTGGCGACGGGCGGTTGGCTTCCTCTCCTGATTCCGACAGGGAGTTGAAAGGTAGCGATCCCGTGATGACTGTCAAAGGGAAAATACAAATCTCCATACGACTTCATGGATCGGTCTGTCATGCGATAGTTTTTTTGCTGCTCTTTTGGCGGATGACCGCGAGGGCGACAAATGCAAATTCACACAGGATAAAAGCAACGGCTCCGGGAAGCCCACCAGTGCCGAATCCGTAACTGTGGAGTCCCACGCCGAGAATGAAGTTCACGCCATACCATGCCATGATCACGGATTGGAAGGCCAACACGGCGCCGACGGCCATGCCAAATCCTCCCCACTTGCCGGCACCATGTTTCCTTGGGATCCCAATCCCAAAAACGACCCCAAGAATAATTGGCCCACACACCGCCGAGGATGGTTCCTATGGCCAGGAGGAGCACGCCGATCTGGAGAGTGCGGTAGAGATAGTTGTGCAAAGCAGGGGAGGACTTGCCGCCGAGGATGGACTTGCCAAGGATGATGTGGCCAACCCCAAGGGCGAGGGCAAAGGCAGCATAGCTGAGAGTGATCGTGAGCACATGTGTGGTGAGCCAGAAGTTATCCGCCAGCACAGGCACAAGCGGATGGATGGATCGATCGAGGATCACGGGTTGGGTGTCGGCAAGGATAAGCGAGGTAACCGCAATCGGCACGGCGCCTAATAAAAAATATCGACTGCGATAGATGGCCTCAAAAATGAGTGCGAAGAAAATCGTGCCAAATGCAACCCATACCACGGACTCATACATGTTCGTCACGGGCGCTCGTCCGGAAATAATCGTCCTCAGGGTGAAGCCCGCAATTTGGAGGAGAAAGCCAGAAAGGCCAAGAGACCAGCCCCAAGCGTAGCCGGGTTTTCCAGGCACCACGAGCATTCCGATGCCAGCAGCCAGATAAAGAATCCACGCGTAGCGAAAGGGGTGAAGCCTTTGATAGAAGACCTCCAGGGAGATCTTGCCGGCATCCGCTTGGAACCTCGATTCCTCACGAGCCTGCTCGGTGCGAAGCTCTGCAAGCCCAGCATCGAAGTCGGCTTGGTTATTTGTGCGGAAGCCTTCCCTCAGCTTGACAAGTGCGGAGTCGTCGGGCTTCAACGGGCTCCACGCGGCAGCTCCTGTCGGCAGGAGCGTTAGAGAGCGTGTGCTCACGAGTCCTTCAAAAACGGCGAGGCGCATGCCGACCGTTGAGGCCTCGCGCTGGAGCACATCAAGAGTGGCCTTGGGATTCTTCGAGCGGATAGCAGAGACATCCTGCAAGGCGGTGCGGAGCTTCTCGCTTCCTGCCAGCTCGCGGTAGGAGAAAAGTTTCTTGGCTGGGTCGAACCCCATCTGATCTTTGAACTTTTTATTCGCGATGAGGATGAGCGGCTGGTCCTCCCAGCCCAAGGGTGTGAGCCAGAGCGAGGCGATCGCCATGGTGGAGCTGATCTTTACACCATCTTTGAGGAATCGACTTTTGCCCGAGAGGCTCAAAAGCGCCTCATCGGCAAAAACGAGAAAAGGCTTCTTGCGCCCCCCCTCCTGGATCGGCACCGAGTCCAAGCCCGTGAGATCAAGGCCGCGTGTGGCGTTGCAAAAGAAGAAAAAAACAGCGGCGAAGGTGAAAAGGCGAACGAGTGATCTCATAGGACCTTGGGTTTGGGTTTGAAGTAAAACATAACGGTGATGCCGATACAGATAGCCAGCGAGCCAACCCACTTGAGTAGCCAGCCAGGGTCGTAGAGGACCTGCAGCGTGGTCTCTCCGAGGTCACGCGGGTTCCACTCGGCTTGGGAAAACTTGTAGTTGATGCCCGTGAAATTCGCAAAGAGCGTGCCAGGAAAGCTGGCTGGATGGTTCATGCGGGCCGTGCCTGTTTTGGTAAAGCCGGTGCCGTCTTCCTTGAACTCTATCGTGGCGATGAAATTTGAGGGCGTCTCGGTGCCCTCGTAGCGGGGAACTTCAAAATTCAATAGTCGCATGGCAAAGGGCGTCGGGCGCAGTTCCAAGCCGTATCCGATGCGAACGACATTCTTGCCGTCCGTGAGCGAGGTGATGTCACCACTCGCGACCCAGCGCGTTTCGGAGCCGTTGTTTTCCGGTGAAATGAGCTTCGCACGGAATCCGGGAACTCCTATTTCGCCCTTGGGCAGTGGCGGGCCGGGCTGCATGGTTGAGCGCATCGCAGCCTTGGGATAAAAACTCAATATCTCAACCTGCCAATCCGCCCAACCGGTGGAAATGGTGTCACCGACCTTGGCATTCCCTTCCGCATATGTCCCTCCGCCACGCTGGAATTGGTAGCGGATGCCGTCTTTGCTGGGCACCGCGAAAAGCGCAGGCTTCAAGTCGCCCTCAGAGGCCTTGGCATTTTGAATTCTTACCAGCGCGGCCGGGTTGTTCGGTTGATCGCTCTTGGTCGTGGGACGCCCGCCGACCATTTCAAAGTCGGGCCAATATTCATCGACGGTAACGAGCGACTCGCCGAATGGGATAGGTGATTTCATGACTTCACTACGAAGATACGTCACCGTTGCGGCATCGGGTGCCGCGATAGATATTTTTTTGCCATCCGCCCCCAATACAACACGGATACCGGAGGCCTTGAACTCGCCGGATACCACTGGCGCAAACTTTCCAAAAACCATCTGCGTCTCGACCCCACCAGCCTGCTTGGGCGGGGGAAGCTCCGACTGGAAAACCACACGGGCGAGACCAAAAAAATCGCGCTCCTGAGGTTCCTTGGCATCCAACACCATCGGCATCTCCAGAGTCTGCCCCATGCGCGGGCTCGTGAATCGCAGCATGACGCCGGGGCTTCCCGACTCGGAGGGCACCAGCTTTTCCTCCTTGATAAGATTGTCGCTGAATCCGTCGGCGAGGATTTGAAGATTGGTTTGAGGAACCTCGAAGACACGCGGACGCTTCTCGCTTGGGCGTGAAGTGGAGGCGTCGAACGGCATGACATAAAGAGCCGAGTCGTTTGGGCTTTCCACCTGAATGATGCTGCGATTCACCGTGATCTTACGCACCGGCCCCTTGTCTTTATGCAAGGTCACATTGCCCTCGAATCCCGTCTGGATGCCAATGATCGCCCCGATGAGGAGCGTGATGATGCCGTAGTGGGTGACGATAAACCCAGCGTGCTTTTTCTCCCACGGCCAGCGGGTCATGGTCACTGCAAAAAGGTTGATGCACAGCACGGCCAACCACACGAGAAACCAAGGCGCCTTGTAGATGTAAACTTGCGCGATTTTTGTGCTGAATTCCGACTCGGCAATCGTGGCCACTGCACAGGCGATCGCAATGGTCGAGAGGAGAACAAGGGCCAACTGCAGCGATCCCAACCAATGCACGACCCTCCAGAAAGTGGAACTCTGCTTGCGGGCTTCAACCAGTCTCTTCCGCTCGACGGCAGTCAAAGCTCTCGCCCTCCGGCGGCAGAACTTTCCCGAAAAGAAATGTCAGGCGAATAAAAAAAAGGCGGCATGAAGCGAAAAACATATCTTCTCGTTCGAAACTTTCAAGTGGCACGCCAAATCAAACCTCACCGCCCCTCTCCAAAATGAAAAATCAACCGAGCGCCTGCCGCACTCCAGCAATCACAAGGTCTTGCTCACGCTCGGAGAGGTAGGGATTGAGCGGCAGGCTGATCACTTCCCGTGAGGCGGATTCAGCCTCAGGGAAGTCGCCGTAGCTATAACCCAGCGGGGCGAAGACCGGTTGCTCGTGCAGGCACTTGGGATAGTAAACGGCCGTGGGAATGCCGAGAGCTTTGAGTTTTTCGGCGAGGGTATCCCGATCCGGCACCCGAATGGTATATTGGGCATAGACATGGGTGTTTCCCTCGCGGATTGCCGGAGTCTCACAGACATCACACAGTTTCTCAGAGTAGCGGGCACCGAGACGATTACGGGCTTCGACCTCGGCTTCAAAACCGGGCCACTTGGCAAGCATGATCGCAGCCTGCAATGTGTCGAAGCGGCCGTTCATTCCAACAAGGTCATGGTAGTGGCGACGAATGCCACCATGCGTCCGGATGGCTTTCATTTTTACAGCAAGGTCGTCGTCATTTGTAAAAAGCGCGCCCCCCTCGCCATAGCACCCGAGCGGCTTGGCGGGATAGAAACTCGTGCTCGCGATCCGGGTCGCATTGCAACTCCTCACTCCATGGCGAGTGGCGCCAAAACTCTGTGCGGCATCTTCGATCACTGTCAGACCATGTTTTGCCGCGATGGCATGGATCGCCCCGTAATCGGGCATCTGGCCGAAGAGGCTCACTGGCAGGAGCGCTTTTGTGGCCGGGGTGATGGCTGCCTCGATTTGCTCCACCGCGATGTTGAAATCCAACGGGTCGATATCGACAAACACAGGCTTCGCACCGACTTGGGCAATGACCTCCGCCGTGCTGATCCAGGTGAAGGGAACCGTGACGACTTCATCGCCAGGTCCGATCTCCAAAGCGCGCAAGGCGATCTCAAGGCTGTCCGTTCCGCTGGCTACCGTGATGGCATGCCGACAGCCAACATAGGCTGCAAGCGTGCTCTCAAGCGTATCGATCTCGGGCCCCATGATGAAGCGCCCGTGCTCGAGAACTCGGTCGATGGCCTCGTGAATGGAGGGTTTGAATTTGAGGTATTGCGTCTTGAGGTCGATGAAATCCATAGCTCGGTGTGCTGACTACTATAACGAAGGGCTATACAAAATGGCCATACTTGAGAGAGAAAAGCATTTGCCATAGGCCAAGGGAGCATGGAATGAACCGAGAAAAATTAACGCTCTTGCCGATATGTTTTAAAGACAGGCTGGAGGATGTTGTTCGGCAGAGCGATGACGCGGGTCCCGGTCACCTCGCCTTTCGCGTTGTAAACCGGGACGACCGTTTGCATCGGAGAACCATAGTTCACAAAGCCCTCCAGTTCGGTCATCCGAATAGACTGGCCCGATTCGTGATCCTGCATGGAAACGCCTACCTGGCGTGATTCGAAAGATCTCGGCTGGGATGGGGTGAAGACAGAAGAGCCGTTCGCGTCGGTGCGCACACTCGGCGCCGAGTAGTCTTTGGGATAAGGGACTTCCTGACCGACGAAGAAATGGGAATTTCGAATGATTGCGGGCGGAGAGGCGCGGACTTTTTTCGAGTGTCCCAGAATGGTTTTCTCGCCGCTCTCCTCTTCATCCTCATCCGGAGCGGGAGAGAGCGGTGTCGGCAAGGGAGTCGGCTTTTCAGTGGGCGCGACGGAGGCAGCGGACTTTGCAGCCATCGAGTCTTCGAGAATGGTGCGATCAGCATTTTCTACATACTGCGTTTCGCCCTTCTTGGCATCACGCGGTTTGGCATTCGCTGCGGATACGAGGGTCCAAAAAATGGCGAAGCCGAGGATGACGCATTTCACAGAGGAAATTTTAACCGCAAGCCAGCTTGGCGCAAGAGCGGCTGGAAGTCGGGCGATGAAGGCCCACCGCCGCCCACATGCCTTGGCTCTCCGAACTACGCTGCCGCCACCGGCCTGGCCATGAAGCCGATGAGGAGCCGAGTCAGCACGACATCCTCCGCCCCTTGGCTGGTGATCAGCTGGAGGTTCGCATCCGCGCATCTGTGGAACGCGCGCTGGAGCTCTTCGAGTGAGTAGTGAACGGAATTTTTGGCCGCCATACCAAGGCCATAGGCGTTGAGGCTGCCATCTTTTTTTCGGGGCAGGAAATCCGTTTCCTCAGACGGCAGCTTGGCGAGCGCGGAGGCAAAATAATTTGCCTCGGCAGGCGGACGGAGCTTGTGACGAATGAGCAGGCTTTTTGCGAGCAGGAGATTTCGAGCGGTAGGGACGATAGACGCCAGGAGGATGCCTACGCCTTTTTCGCCTTGGTAAAAAAGTTGTTCGAGCGTTTCGAGGGCCAGCGGGAGATTGCGGGCAGATATGGCGTTTCCAATGTCAAAGACACCGCTCTCTCTCGTGGCCGGCACGAGGTCGCGCACATCGCGCTCGCCAATCGGGTGGCCGGGGCCGAAGGCGGTCTCGATCTTATCGAGTTCGCTGTGCAGCTGCGCGGAATCCAGACCCACGCGCGCCGCAAGCACCTCGACAGCATCAGCCGAGATTTTTAAGCCCCGCGCCCGCGCCTGCTGCATGGTCCAGTTGATGATTTCCTCCTCCCCGGCACCGAACCCCAGCGAGGGTTTGTCATGCAGGGTCGTACTCCCCGCTTTCGAGAGGCGCTTGTAGGCCGAGCGGCGCTTATCTGCCGCCGGGGCGCTCAACAAAAAAGTAATCCCATCCGGTAATCCCTCATCCAGCAAATCGCAAAGCTGCTCGACCGCCGTGATGACATTTTCGGAGCGTCCGGCAACGCTGTCAGCAAGGTAACTTGCGCTTTTCAGCCACACGAGCTTCGTGCCTCCCATAAACGGCAAGGTGGAGAGGGATTGCATCGTCTCCCGTGTGCGGGCAATCGCGGCATCCACCGTATCCACTCCTCCATCGATGATCTCTAAACCAAAGACATCCGCTCCAGGAGCCATCTTGGCGGCCAGTTCGGAGGCGCCTTTCTTCACGGCAGCCTCGTCCGAGCCACTGATGAAATGAATCGCTTGTGAGGTTTTTTTTGCGGCCATTGGGATTCGGAGAATCTTGAGGTCACATCCGCCGAATTGCAAAATTTCTTCGTCATCCGCGGCCTGACGACCGTAGAATCGACAAACAGCTCTTTTAGCCATGTCACACATCAAACTCTTCATTCCAGGTCCCGTCGAAGTCTCCGAAAAAACCTTCCGCGCCATGTGCTCGCCGATGATCGGCCACCGTGGGTCGGAATTTAAAAAGCTCTACGGCGGCATCCAATCCCGCCTGCAGACACTCTTTGGCACCGAGCGTCCCGTCTTCCTCTCCACCTCCTCGGCCTGGGGAGTCATGGAAGGTGCGATACGGAATCTTACAACCCAAAAAGTCCTCAACGGCATGTGCGGCGCCTTTTCCGACAAGTGGTTTGATGTCAGCAAGCGCTGCGGCAAGGAGGCAGCCGCGCTGCAAGTCGAGTGGGGCCAATCCATCGAGCCGGATATGATTCGCGCGAAACTCTCCGAAGGCGGATTCGACACCTTCACTCTCATCCACAACGAAACCTCCTGCGGTGTGCGCAACCCTCTCCCCGAGATCGCGGCCGTCCTGCGCGAATTCCCCGAGGTGATGTTCATCGTCGACAGCGTCTCTTCCTTTTCCACCCAGCCGATTCCGATGGATGAACTCGGCATCGATGTGCTGCTCACTGGCAGCCAGAAGGCGCTGGCCATGCCTCCCGGCTTGGCACTCTTCGCCGTCTCCGAACGCGCCATGAAGCGAGCCGAGTCGATCAAAGATCGCGGATACTACTTCGACTTCGTCGAGTTCGCCAAAAACCAGGAGCAGGCAAGCTGGACGATATTTTCAGCGAAGGCGTCGAGGCACGCCATGCCCGCCACGCCACGCTCAACGCGCAGGTGCATGAATGGGTGAAAGCCCGCGGCTTCGAATTCTTTGCTCCCGAGGGTCGCCGCTCACTCTCGCTCACTTGCGTAAAAAACAATCGCGACATAGACATCGCCGCCTGGATCAAGCGCCTCCGCGAAAAACACAGCTTTGTGATCGATGGCGGCTACGGAAAACTGAAGGGCAAAACCTTCCGCATCTCCAACATGGGCGACGAAACAATTGAATCCATCGGAACACTTCTCGCCGCCCTGGACGATACACTCGAATAATTCCCATCCGCTTCGGCGTGGAGGTGTCGGGCGTATCAACCACACACTCCCGCTTGTTCGGAAACATTCCGAAAACCGGCGTCCGAGCCCCGCGACGATTCCACGTATTTGGTTTGTTTCTTTTACGCCTGTTGGATGCGACTTTATTCAAGTCGGCGTTTGCTCTGGCCGCTCCCGCCATCAAGCCCCTCGAGGAACGCCTCCGTTTCCTTCGCATTGTCGTGCATCTCCGCGACAAAACGCGAGCACCCCACTTGCATGCCCTCAAGCGTGGACCCATCCGCAACCATACTCCGCGCATCAGCCTTGAGCTTCTCAAAATCTCCTGCCGCATAAAGCCCCAGACCGAATCGCTCAAAAATCCCATCCGGATTCACCGCCAGCGAAAGCAAAGCCGTCCTCCCCAATCCTGCCTGAATGAAGCTGTTCGGCCACCCCTCCCACTCCGAGGTGTTCACAAAAACCCGCGCCGCATCGTAGCGACTCTGGATTTCATGATAGGGGACCTTTTCGATGAAGCGCAAGTTGGACAGAGTCGCCGCCCGCTTCGCCACGCTTTCCCACAGATTCACATCCTCACGCGGACACACCATTTCAAAAGAGCTGCCTGGCAAGGCCTCCACCAGATCGAGAAAAAGGTGCGGCCGCTTCACTGGCTGACATCGCGAGACCCAAAGGAAATCCACAGTCTTCGCCCCCGCAGGCTCAAAGGCACGCGGCAGGATGAGATTTCGATACATCCCACAGCTCCAGCCCCTCTTCGCAAAAAGCGCGCGCTGGTGCTCGGTCATGGCGTAGCGGAGATCACACCGCGCCACCCCCCACTCGAACAACCCGCCGCGCACCGGATTCTCCCTCCGGAAGTCGCCCGTCAATTCACTATCCAAGCCGCAAATAAAACCTGCGCGATACCCAAGCGCCCCACGCATTGCAACCACGATAGCCATCCAAGCCGTCCACCCCAAAAGAAACACCCAATCCGGCCGCTCCTCCCGGATCACTGAGAATACCTTGGGTATTGAAGCCAACATCGCCGCCGGATTGCCACTGTGGAATTGCCCTCCGGAGCGAATTTTTACGCCCTCAATAACGACACCATCCTGCTGCCCGGTATCACCCCCAACGATTACGACC
>NEUK01000008.1 GCA_002290555.1 Spartobacteria bacterium AMD-G4 | reverse complement strand
ATATTGACGACAAATGGGTTATTAGAACTTGATAAAAAAGTTCTGCCGGCGTTTCGCTTTCCGAGTCGTAAGCTCCAAGCTGGAGGCCTGCGTTGGTATGGCGTTCGCAGTCAGGCGAGACACTTAACCTACGGATAATAAAAAAAGCACGAGAGCATGGCCGTCTCGGCCGTGTGCAGACCGGTTCGCCTGTTCGAGAGTTAGCCATCGGTTCTCGGCCGCATTGTTTCGCATCACCCCGCGAGGTGTGTGCTTGTGTGCCTGAGGCGTGTGCGCTCCTCGAGACCATTGCAGGCGAGACGCCTACGCTACATTTGAGAATGTCTAAAACCAACCTTCCTTTGGTTGACCATCGGCGGTCATAGACCGCCGCTACAGTAGAGTCCAAAAGCATTCAGCTTTTGGTCTTATACCTGAAATCTTTTTTTCAATAGAAAGGTCTATTATTTTTGATAGACTAATCTATCAATCCTTAATTGCCTTATGTTGCCGACCTATGAGAGAGCTTTTGTTGGGCTTTTAGAAGAGCGTTTCCGCTCTCGCGATGTGCTCATTCAAGTTCTCATTGGGCCTCGCCAAGTCGGTAAGACCACGGGCGTAAAGCAACTCTTGCAGCGTTGGAATGGGCCTTTTTTTTATGCCAATGCGGATGGTTTACTGGTCAGTGACCGGAATTGGTTATTGGAGCAATGGCAAAAAGCTTTGGCCTTGGGCGATGGCACCCTCCTCATCGTCGATGAAATTCAAAAAGTACCCAACTGGGCTGAAACCATCAAGGCGCTCTGGGATTCGCAACCGGGTCGAGTGAGGGTTCTTCTCTTGGGGTCGAGTGCGCTTCAACTCCATAGCGGGTTGACGGAAAGTCTTGCCGGGCGTTTTGAATTGATCCGCGTATATCAATGGAGATACAACGAATTGTACGAGGCTTTTGGCTATGATCTGACTCGCTACCTGATCTTCGGCGGCTATCCCGGCGCGGTTCCCTTTGAGGGTGATGCCGACCGCTGGTATGCCTACATGAAGGAATCTATCGTCGAGGCAGTCATCGGCAAGGATATCCTCCAGAACCGAAAAGTTGCCAATCCTGCATTGTTCCGCCAAGCCTTTGAAATCCTCTGTCACTATCCCGCTCGGGAAATCAGCTACACCAAGCTGCTCGGACAGTTACAGGATCGCGGAAACACAGATTTGGTAAAGTATTACATCGAACTCTATGGCGGAGCATTTTTGATCCATGGCCTCCAAAAATATTCCGCCAAAGCGTGGCTGGCGCGCAGTTCCAGCCCAAAAGTGATCCCCGCCTGTCCCGCGCTCCACACGATGGCGACCGGCAAGATGGATACCACGGATCCCGAGCGGCGCGGTCGGGTCTTCGAACTCGCTGTAGGAGCAGAATTGCTCCAATTGCCAGGTGAACTCTTCTACTGGCGCGAAAAAAATGCCGAAGTGGACTTTATCCATCAGTATCAAGGACAACTTTATGCCATCGAAGTGAAATCGGGCCGAAAAAAATCGACTCAAGGCTTGAATGCCTTCCTGAAACATTTCCCCGGAGCCAAGCTCATCATCGTATCGCCCGAAAATTTCCCTCAATTCTCAAAAAATCCAAGGGCTTTTTTGAGTCAAGTTGCCTAAACTTTTTAACCATGGAGGACACGGAGAGCACAGAGAGTGAATTGTTTACAATTCAGCAGCGAACGAGCGCTGCGCGGCTGGAGGGGAAACTAACCACGGATGGGCGCGGATGGGCACGGGTGATCCCAGCAAGCTGGGATTGGCAAATAAAAAAGCAAAAATCGATCAAGCTTGCTTGCAGAGTTTTTGTTTTTGCCCTGCCCCATTCGCAACGCGAATGCACCCGCGCCTGCGTCTATCCGTGTTAATCCGTGTAATTTGACTCGCTCATTCCCTCTCGCTCACCCTTTGGGCCAACCTTCGGTTGCTCTTTGACTTGCATCGCACCCGATGCTGCGCCCCCCCAAGGGGCCAACTTTCAGTTGCTCTTCCTTCGGCTTGCCCAAGCCTTCGGTTCTCGCACCCGCCCTGATACTCGATTGTGGTTAAATAAAATTCTTGTAGGTAGAATGATAAAGCATTTCAGTTTTCCCCTAATGATTTTGCTGTCCATGATTTTGCCAGACTTTCCCCATCTTTTTGCGCCAAGTCTCTGATTTCCAGTTTTCGATATCCCGCACGCCCCTCGGCTTTTCCCCTCCCCTCAATTTTGTCAATTTTGTTAATTTTGTCTAAAAAACTTCCTGTTTCTCCTGCAGTTCCTGTCATCCTGTCTAAAAATCTTCTCCGTGCAAACTTCACTTGTCTTTCTCCGCTGCGCTCCGATTCTTTCTAAAAAATGTTGAAACAACTCAAACAAGCCCTTCGCGATGTCTGCATCTGGTTTTTTCAGCTCATCGGCTCTGAGATTCGAGACTGTCGGACGGGCAAGGTGCTCGGCCGGGGTGCCATTTTTTCTTGGGGGGGGCGCTTGCATTTGCTGGGTTGCGATTGCGCCATTGTGCCTGTGCCTATTTCCCAGAAGCGCTTGACATATTGGCATCAATCCATTGGCTTTACAACGCATCCCGAGGTCGATTTCCCTCCTAGGCACGCCAAGACCACAGCAACTCACGCGCCGGACCAAATCCTCCTCCTCCTTCTCGACCATCGCGATCCGGTATCCGTCGAAAAAACGATATGTCTCTGGACCAAGGCGGGTTTTGATCGGGAAAATGTTCTGTTGGCTTACGGGGGAAGCCAAGATGCGTTTCAAAAAATCTCGCATCCACAGAAATTTCTTCTCACCGAGTCGAAGCACAGAACCTCCGACCATCAGCGGGAAGGCCAAAGCTATCGCGAGATTTTTTCACGCACGACGGAATGGCTCCAAGACCGCCCGTTCACGCATGTTCTCTTTCAGGAATACGACCATCTCCCCATGGTCTCCGACCTCCCAGCCCGCATGCTGCGCTGCCTCGCCGAACAAGAAGCGGATGTTTTGGCATACCACTTGGGCCGGGTGGATGCCTCCACGAATCCGCATTGGCTGGCCACCGTCACGGACACCTACGAGCAGCAAATCGCGCTGTCGATGCTGGGAACCGGGCATTTTTGGACGCGTGGGGCATGGCAGGCCGTTGCGGGTGATCTCACTCTGGCCGATTGGTATTTGGAACTCGACCTGCCCACGACCGCCCATCGATTAGGCTACCGCTTGCGCGAAATTCCTGCGCAGGGCGTCTTTGTGCAGAACCTCCCTCAGAACCGACCCGACCCGCACAGCGCAAGGGCTACAGGCGCTTGGACGCTGCATCCCGTGAAGGATTCTGAAACTTTTGCCATTGTGGAAAACCAGCTAAATATGCAACACTCCTCGCCTCGTGAGTAATTACCTCTCGCAAATACGCTCCCACGCCTCCGATCGCCAGCTCCTGGCCCTCGCGCTTTCATGGATTCTGCCCTTTTTGTTATTTGCCCTCATCCCTTATTCCCAAGGCTATGGAGATTTCCCCGAGTCGGCGTTCAAGCAGTTTTGGAACATAACGAAGGACAGTGCGGATTGGGGACATTGTCTTTTTGTCTTGCCAGTCGCCTTGGCCATCTTCGTCCGTTCGATCCACCAGAAGCCCTTGCCCGCCGCCTCCTTTTCGCGGCTTGGAATGGTCTTCACCATTCTCGCTTTTGTGCTCTTCTGGGCGGGGCAGCGAATGGCCACGCACTATGTGGGATTTTTTGCCTTCCAAGCGCTGGTCGCCAGCTCGATTTGGTTTCTGCTGGGCTGGCGGACGCTTCTCTTTTTTGTCTTCCCTCTGATGTTCCTCGTCTTTGCCTGGCCGCTGCCCTTTTTGGACAATTACATCGCCTTCCCGCTCCGCATGCTCATGTCGCACGCGGCGGTTTTTTCGCTTGATTTCATTGGGGTGGATGTCGTGCGCAATGGCACTGGCATCCTTTCTGCGCCCGACCCCATGCTGGGAATTCCCGCAGGGAAAAAATTTGCCGTCGATGTGGCGGACCCGTGTTCCGGTATTCGATCGCTTTTTGCGCTCATGATGGCGAGCGCGCTCTATGCGCAATTCACGCTGAAAACCTGGTGGCAAAAATGGATTCTTTTCGCGTGCTCAGCTCCCCTGGCCATCGCTGGCAACTTGGCGCGAATCCTCATGCTGACCATCGGCACGATTGTGTTTGGCTCGGAATTTGCCATCGGAAAAAATGCGCTTTCAGACCCCTCCTGGTTTCACATGGTGGCGGGTTACTTGGTATTCTTTGTGGCCATCGGAGGCATGATATTGATCGGTAAATTTCTGACAAATTTCTCCACCCTATGGGCGCAGGTGCCCGGTGCCATGGAATCCTTGCGAAAATCCGTGCCGACCGCCGCCAACATGCGATCCACCCAGAAGCCACCGCCGCCGCCCGGATCGCCTGCTAAAAAAAGGGACGACGACTACTGAAACGCCCTACGCTCGATCTCAAAGACAACTCCCTCACATGAAAAAAAAGACCGCCTCAACAAGGCGGTCTTTTTTTTGCCACCGCCGCTCGGGGGGAGTCATTCCATGTCTTGACCAATCAAGTTGTCGCGTGACATCATGCCCTCTCGGAAACAACCTACTTCTACCGTGGACATCAAAGAAATTCGCACACTCATAGATCTCATGAAAAAAAACGGCGTCGCCGTTTTCAAAATGGAGCGGGAAGGCTTCAAAATCACGCTCAAGACGGCGGGTGCCGTCGGCCCCACCCAGTATGTGACCAGTCAGCCTGTTTTCTCAGCCAGCGAGCCCGCCTCCCCACCGCCGGCAAACCACACGGAAGCGCCAGCCGCCGCTCCACCGGCCGCCGAGGGCCTCGAAATCAAGTCTCCCATGGTCGGCACATTTTACTCCGCCGCCTCTCCCGAGTCCCCAGCGTTCCTTTCGGTAGGCCAACAAGTGACTCCAGACACCGTTATTTGTATCATCGAAGCGATGAAAGTCATGAATGAGGTCAAGGCCGAAGTCTCCGGTATCGTCACAGAAATCTGCGCCGAAAATGGCAAGCCCGTCCAGTTTGGCCAGACACTCTTCCGCCTCAAGTAATCTCCGGCCACCCCGCCATGTTCAAAAAAATCCTGATCGCCAACCGCGGCGAGATCGCCCTTCGCATCATCCGCGCCTGCAAAGAACTCGGCATCCAATCGGTCGCCATCTATTCGGAGCCCGATCTCGACAGCCTCCATGTGCAACTCGCCGACGAAGCCATTTGCATCGGCCCGGCCGTAAGCTCCCAGAGCTACCTCAAGATCGACCGCATCATCAGCGCCGCAGAAATCTCGGACGCCGATGCCATCCACCCCGGCTATGGATTTCTGGCCGAGAATGCCCACTTCGCGGAAGTCTGCGCCAGCTGCAACATCAAATTCATCGGCCCCACGGCGCAAGCGATCCGCCTCATGGGGGATAAAAATTCCGCGCGCGACTGCGCCCGCAAAGCCGGCGTGCCCATTTCGCCCGGCAGCGACGGCACAATCGAGACCGAAGCCGAGGCCCTTCGTATCGCGCGGAAAATCGGCTACCCGGTCATGATCAAAGCCGTCGCCGGCGGCGGCGGACGCGGCATGCGCATCGCAAGCAACGAAGGCAGCCTGGTGCAAGGGTACCACTCCGCCCGCATGGAAGCCGAAAAGGCTTTCGGCAACGGCGCCGTCTACATCGAGAAATTTATCGTCAATCCCCACCACATCGAGTTTCAGGTCTTCGGCGATGACCACGGCCGCGTCGTCCACCTCGGCGAGCGCGATTGTTCGCTCCAGCGCCGCAACCAGAAAATCGTCGAAGAGTGCCCCTCGCCGCTCATGTCTCCCGAGCTTCGCAAAAAAATGGGCGACGCATCGATCAGCCTCTGCCAGAGCGTCGGCTACACCAACGCCGGCACCATCGAGTATCTCGTCGACGATGACGGGAATTTCTACTTCATGGAAATGAACACCCGCATCCAGGTCGAGCACCCCATCACCGAGGAAGTCTACGGCTGCGATCTCGTGAAACAACAAATCCAAGTCGCGGCGGGCGAGCATCTCAGTAGCTATGTCGTTGAGGCCCAACCGCGTGGCCACGCCATCGAGTGCCGCATCAACGCCGAGGATCCCGAGAAAAATTTCCAACCCTGCCCCGGCCATATCGAACTCTACTACGCACCCGGTGGACGCGGAGTCCGCATCGACTCCCACGCCTACGCCGGCTACCCGATCCCTTCGCATTACGATTCGATGATCGCCAAAGTCATCGCCACCGCCTCCAGCCGCACCGCCTGTATCCACCGCATGTCTCGCGCCCTCAACGAATACATGATCACTGGCATCAAGACCACCATCCCCTTCCAGCAAGCCATCATGCACAACGAAGCCTTCCGCCAAGGTAAATACCACACCGGCTTCGTCGAACAACTCCTCCGCGACGGCGTCCCCGTCATGAGATAATACCCGCCCAGCGCTGACGGAATTCAGCGGCCGAAATCAAGCCAACTCATACCAAAAGGCGATAGCTTTTGGACTCTTGGAGAGGAGCACAGGCGTCCTCGCTGGTGGGCGTAAGAGAAGGAAGAAAAAATCATTTTTTTAAGGGATGGGTTGGCGGGCAGTTTGGTTCTCGCTGGCGAGGGTGTCTGAAAGTGGTTCCAAGTTGGCTGTGGCTAATATTTGGGCACTGACGGAGCAGGGCCCTCCAGAGTGTGGGTTCGATGTCAGGAGAGACGCCCGACCTACTTGAGTGCCTTCTAAAAACCACAACCTTGGGGACTTCATCACAGGGTGAATGCCCTGGAAACAAACGCTCGTGCCGATAAACGGCACGAGACAAAGAAGAAACCCACTCGAAAGAAAAAGCGCACCTCGTGCGGGTGGCACGGCTGATGCTTCACAGCCAGTCAAACCCTCAGCACAATGAAAAAAACAATCATAACCTGCTTGGGTGTTTCCTCGATCGTATTGAGCGGCGTTTTTTATGCCAATCAAGCCTCCGACCGAACAAACACACCACCCCTCGACCATCAAACCACCGACGCCAGCGCCGGGATTCCAGCAACCCCGCCTTCCAGCGGGCCTGTGGTGAGCCCGCCGCAGAGCAGCATGGCGCCCACCATGGCCTCCCAGGCGCTGGGGGCAGTGGGCTCTCCGTCGGCAACCCTGCCGGACCCATCGCAGGATTCCCCGCAGGGCTCGGATAACGCAAGCGACGGAACCGCAACGGTGCAGAATACCAACCCGGCCCGGCCACGCGGAACTACCCCGTCGAGCGCGGTTTCAGGTGGGCCAGCGACGCCGACAAACCCGATTGTGCTGCTTCTTCAGTCCGCCGATATGAGCAATCCCGAAGAGCGTGAGAGGGTCGTGGCTGAGATGACTCAGGTTGAAGAGAGCCGCATGGATGCCGTGCTGGAAAAAGCCGGGCAACTCGGCGTCCCCGTGCGCATCGACGAGACGGACGGCAAGGTTTCGGTGCTCCACGATTTCCGTGGAGAACACCCCCTCTACCGCGTCACAAACAACAGAAATGCCGCCATCTCCACCGGCTCCAACCTGATCCAAGCAACGCCCTACGGTCTTGATGGCAGCGGAGTAAAAGTGGGCGTCTGGGACGCTGGCTCAGTCCGCAACACACACCGTGAGTTGACGGGCCGGGTGACAAATAAAAACGCCGCAACTCCGCTCGACGATCACGCCACCCACGTCGCGGGCACCATCGCGGCTACTGGAGTGGACGCCAGCGCGAAGGGCATGGCACCGAAGTCCACCCTCGATTCCTTTGATTGGGACAATGACTACGCCGAGATGACAGCCAACGGCGCAGCCACCGCGACCGCGCTTGCTTCCGTGCCACTCTCCAACCATTCCTACGGATACGGCGCCGGCACGGCCGACATGGGTCGCTACGAAAGGGAGGCCCAGACGACCGATGCGCTTGTGTGGTCCCTGCCTTATTTCCTCCCCTTTTGGGCAGCGGGAAATGAACAGAACTCCCTCACCGCGCAGGGCGGCTTCCAGTCGATCACCTTCAATTCCCTTGCAAAAAACATCGTCACCATTGGCGCCGTAAACGACGCCGTTGTGGCAGGTGTGCGTTCCGCATCCGCCGGATCCATGAGCACCTTCTCAAGCTGGGGTCCGTGCGATGATGGGCGTATCAAGCCCGACCTCGTCGCCAACGGCGTGGGTATTTACTCCACCACCGCAGGCACCGACTCCTCCTACAATGGCTCCTACAGCGGCACCAGCATGGCGACGCCAAATGCCGCCGGCTCCGCAGCTCTCATCCAGCAACTCTACGCGACCACATACGGCCAGCGCCCCCGCGCCAGCCTTCTCAAAGCCCTGCTCATCCACACGGCCGACGACCTTGGCAACCCAGGCCCCGACTACAAATTCGGCTGGGGATTGATCAATGTGAAAGCCGCCGCCGATCTCATTCTGGCGCAAAAAGCCACACCGGCCGTGCCAAGAATCGTTGAGAACTCACTCACGGCCGCCTTGAAATCGACAACGACCACCTTCGATTGGGATGGGCTCAGCCCCATTCGCGCCACGCTTTCTTGGACAGACCCCGCCGGAGCCGCACAGACAGCCGCCGACAGCAGGACGCCGAATCTCGTCCACGATCTGGATTTAAAAATAACAGGCCCCGATGGCGCCACTGTCTATCTGCCCTTCGTCATGCCCTTTGTCGGCGCGTGGACATCGGCCGCCATGTCGGCTGCAGCCGCCACGGGCAAGAACAGGGTGGACAACACCGAGCAAGTTCACATCGCCAGCCCCAACCGTGCTGGAACCTACACGGTGACTGTTTCGATGGATGCCGCGCTGAGCACAAACGCTCAGCCCTACGCGCTCGTCATCACTGGCGCAGCGGCCTCGACCACACCCACGCCAAGTCCGACTCCATCGCCGACTCCCGTTCCTTTTAACCCCGCTCCCACCGTGAGCCTCACCTCGCCGACGAGCGGAACAAGCATCAGCCTCGGAGCGCAACTCACCCTGTCGGCGAATGCCGCAGATCGCACATCCAGCGGCGCTGCGGGCATTATTTCCCGAGTGGAATTCTTCAGCGGCTCAACATGGCTCGGCATCGATACCACCGCCCCCTACTCCGTGGCTTGGAAACCTGCCGCGAGTGGAAATTATATCCTCACAGCTCGCGCGACCGATAGCGAAGGCGCAGTAGCCACCTCGACATCGACCACGGTCACCGTGCTGGCACCTCCGCCAGCGCCCTCCATTTCCTCGTTCTCACCAGCGAGCGGGGCTGTCGGCGCGAGCGTCTTGATCAATGGCGGGAACCTCTCCGCAGTCACTGGGGTTCAGTTCAATGGCGTCTCCGCCAGCGTATGGCGCACCGTCTCCCCCACGCAAATCAGCGCCACTGTCCCGCTCGGAGCCACCACTGGGCGAGTCAGGGTCTCGACCGCCACAGCAAGCGCAACGAGTTCCGCGACCTTCACCGTGACCACGCCACCGGCGAGCGTCTTTATTAGCCAAATCTACGCTGGCGGAGGCCGCTGGTGGTCGGACTACAGTCACGACTATGTGGAACTCCACAACCCCGGGACTGCGCCGGCGCGGCTTGACGGCTGGTCGCTACAACTCACCGGTGGCTCGGGATCGCGATGGACTGTCGTTCCCCTCAAGGGATCCATACCAGCCAGGGGCTACTACCTCGTCGCCCTCGCGGGTGGCGACTATGCCTACGACCTCCCCACAGCCAATGCCTCGGGGGCCTACGACCTTGCTGTGAAACAGGGTAAAGTCGCACTCCTGAGAACAAGCGCGCCGCTGGTGGGGGCATCACCCCTTGGCCTGGCGAATCTCAGCGACTTTGTTGGCTACGGCCCCGCCAATGCCTACGAGGGCTCTTACCCCGCGATATCACCCGAGCGCTACTACGCCATCTTCCGGGCAAATGAAGGCGCCACAGATACCAACGACAACTACGCAGATTTCGATTGGAACTACGCCGCCCCGCGCAACTCCGCCACCCCTGTCACACTCCGCAAGAAACAACTCCTCCCGCGAGTAAGCCGGTAACAGATGCCCCCCCCCAGCCCAAGGGACTGGGGGGCATTGTGCGGCATCGACTAACGCCACAAAACCACAAACGAGCCAACAACGGTTCCATAGAGCATATGGGCTCCGAGTTGAGCCAAGCCGGTGGAAAGTCCCCGTTCATGGTATCGAGGGTCTGGGTGGTGTTCCATGATCAAAATCGACACCAGCAGCATGGCTATGACGCCGTGGATGCTGCCCAGCAGCAGGCCGGTGAGGGCGTTGAAGGGCAGTGAGGAAAGACTCAGAAATGCGGAGTAAACGAATGCGAAGCCGATGCCCATGGCGATGTGAAGTGCCAAGCCCACGGAAAACGCGGAGTGCTTGCCAGGGCCTACCAACAAGGATCCTCCAGCCTGTATCACATCCACATGGACCCGGCCCAACCAGCGGGGAAGCAGCAGGGGAATCGTCATGGCCACAGTCCCAGCGAGACCGGCCGAGAGCAATAGGAGCGAGGTTTTCATGGCTTAGGATCGGGCAGAGACATCCACTCCACCATGGGGTTGTTTACCCAATCGATGAGCGCCACAGTGGGGTGCGCCGCCCAGAGCCTGCGGCATGTTTTTGAGAATTCCACTCGGGAAAGTCGTTCTTCTTATACCCCCCCCCACTGGCTAGCACATCTAACCCAAGTTTCTCATGGCCGACAGGAGACCCTCGTAAAACCTCGAGGTTCGTTCCAAAGGCACTACGATCTCTTGATGTTGGAACTGGTTTTCTGGGTTGGGAAGGCGGATTTCCAGTCGATGCCGAGCGTTTGGTCGGTGCGTTTTTATTCTTCTGCGGATTGTCTGGGCTTGCGGAGGTTGATCGTGCGTCCATCGGCAGGCGAGAGTTGGTGGGAGTGTTTTGAGTCCACCGCGTTTGCCCATTTACCAGAAGAGAAGGATTGTGATGGGCCCAGATGATGCCTCATGGTGCGAGGGGTGATGACTTTGCAAATTCCCCGTGCCAACACCTCATCGATCCGCCATCTTCTTTTGCCCGCGCTTCTGCTGGCGATGTGTTCCTTTGCAAACGCAGATTCCGGCGTGCTTGCCGACCTGGTGGGAGCATGGATTCGACCGGACGGGGGCTACAAACTGGTGGTCAAGTCGATTGGGGAAGACGGAAAAGCCCTGGTTGAATATTTCAACCCGAACCCCATCCCTGTGGCAGAGGCTACGGCCTCTCTGAAGGATGGCTGGCCTGAGCTCTTCGTGAAACTCGAGGGCGTGAACTATACCGGCAGCACCTACCAACTCACGCTGGGAGCTGATAAAAACAAGCTCCAGGGAAAATACTTTCAATCCACCCAGAAGCAGACCTACGAGATTTTTTTCGAGCGGCAGCCTGAGAAAAAGGGAGAACCTGAAGCGCCGGCACGCTGACAAGATGAGCTGCTTCTCCCCTCTCCTTTTCTGAGGAGTATAAAACGAGATCTCATAATCGAGGGGTCGCGAGAGGAGATCAAAAGAGGGCCGAGGTGCTATGGAATCAGTAAAAAGCCGTCGGTGCGGGCAATAAATTCTTTTCAACGGCATTTGAGGGCGCAGTCTGCGGCAAACCAAAATTCCATCCATGCGCATCGCCGTTTCCGGGTCCCACTCATTGGGAAAATCAACCATCGTCAATGACTGGATGGCACAACATCCCGGGTTCCTTCGCGAGGAGGAGCCCTACCGGGCGCTGGGGCTTTACGGGCCCTATGAAATCCTCTTTCGCGATGCCTCCACGAAGCTGCACAACGGTATTCAGCTTTTTTACAACATCAGCAGAATTCACCGGTATGGAAATTTTGCGGATGATGTGATTTTCGACCGGGCGCCGGTGGATTACCTCGCCTATTCCCAATACACGGCCAACCAGGGCACCACGGACATCGATGACGCCTTTGTGGAGTCGATGGTTCCCGCTGTGAGGGAGTCGCTGGATCACTTGGATATTCTGGCCTTTGTTCCGAGATCCGAGGATTGGCCGGTGGCCATGGAGGATGACGGCATAAGGCCTGTCGACTATGCCTACCGCGACGAGGTGGATGCGATTTTCAAAGAAATTTATCGCGAGGGGCGGTTTCAGGTTTTTCCCGAAAAAAACAGCCCGCTCCTCGTGGAGTTATGCGGCTCGCGGGAGACGCGATTGAGCCAATTGCAGGAGGCCATCGATGCGGTGACAGCGGCAAGGCTGGCCACACCATAAAAGCGAAGGGTGGGCGCCAAGAGATCAGTAAAAATTTGGGACGAGGTCGTTCCGGCGATACGATTAAAATACCGTCCGCGAACTCATGGGATCTGTTGATTCTTCTCTGAGAGACCGCAATGGGGCTTATGGGGCTTGTGAAGTCTCCTCTCTGATCCGAAAAATGCTAAGATCATAACGGAAAAGGGCGGGGTCAGGTGTTTTGTTCCATTCCACACAGGTGAATTCGGTGGAGATTTCGCTGCCGTCGCGGAAGGTCATTTCAAAGAGGGAGACAGAGCCGGTGGCGGGATCGAAGAGGATGCGGAGGGATTTCATCCCCTCGGCGATTTGGGGATCCTTGGGACGAAGGCGGAGATCTACGGTTCCGGCGTTGTTTCCCAGAGAAATGACTTCGAAGCGGCGCTGGAATTCTTCAAAGGAAACGGCCAGTGGCATGGGGAAATGCTGCATGGCCCGTGCGGCGGCCGAGGAGGCCGAGAGCCTGCGGGCAAGGGATTTTTTGGGTTCGATGATGAGGAAGTCGCCGGGGGATTTCAGCACGAGGAGCTCGACAGGATCGCCGACCTGCCAGCGGAAACGGCCCTCGGCGCCGAACCAGACGGTGCCGGATTTTCTCAGCGGAATGCGTAGGGCGGGCAGGCGACGGGTTTGGATGAAATCGGCGCGGAGCGTGCGGATGCCGGCTTGTTTGGAAATCCAATCGCGAAGGATGGCATCGGTATTCTCGGCCCGAAGGGGAAGCGTGGCGAGGAGAAGCAGGAGGAGGCCGAGGCGTTTCATGGGCGTTTGATTTTTCCAGTGGGAGTGAGGGGAATCTCGTCCACAAAGCGTATCTCAACGGGAACTTTGTAAGCCGACAATGCAGCGCGGCAGAGCTTGAGCAATTCAAGACGGGGTGGAGGCTCGGCGGCATTTGTGATCACAACCTCGGCTACTGGGACCATGCCAAAGTCGGGATGTCTGCGCGCCAAGACGCGGCTAAGCTGAATGGCGGGGTGGGTGTTGAGAATGGCTTCGACTTCTTCGGGGAAAAACTTCATTCCGCCGATCGAGATGGCTGTGCTGGTGCGCCCCAGGAGCGTGATGTATCCCCCGGCGTCGATTTCGGCGATATCCCCCGTGGCGAACCAGCCGTCGCCGTCGAGGATTTCGGCGCGAAGCCTCCAGGGGGAGAGGTAGGCGTCCAGGCAGCCCGGGCCGCGCAGGAAAAGCTGGTTCTCTTTCAGTTTGGCTTCGAAGGGAGGCTGTGGACGGCCGATTGAAGCGGGTTGGTTCTCTGGCGATGGAAAATTCAGACACGGCAGGCCGACTTCGATGATACCGAGGGCTTGAGAGGGAAAGATGCCGAAGATTTCGGAGATTTTGCAGGCGGTGGCAGGGGCGAGTGCGGCGGTGGTTGCGATTGCGAGCCGCCAGGCGATACCGCTGCCAGACTGGCAGCCCGCCAGCATCTCGTAGTGGAAAGGTGCTGCGTAGATAATGGTCGCGCGGGTGCGTTTGGAAGCTTCCAAAATATCACCCGGCAAATTCGACTGCGGAAAAACGATGCCCGCACCGTGCCAGAGGTAGAGCATGATGGAAACGGCGAAGTGGTGCGACATGGGCAGCACCCAGAGGATGCGGTCCGAGGGCGAGATACCGAGGCCTTCGTTTGCGGCCTTGATCCGCTCCAGAAGCGTTTCGTGGGAAAGGACAATACCCTTGGAATCGCCTGTCGTGCCCGAGGTGAAGCGGATGAATGCCGGGCGGATTTTGGCGAGCGGCTTGATCCAATCGGGTGGCGGCGAGGGATGGGAAGGCACCTCGAGAAGCAGTCCATCGGACGGAGTGTGCTTCACGAGGACATCGAGGTGAACCTCTTCGATGAGGCGCTCGCGCTCGGGAAAGGAAAGCTCAGGGGCGATGGGAACAAAGCACCCTCCGGCCCTCAAAATGCCGAGGGCGTGCGCGATGTAGTCCACCCCGTCCACGCACAGGAGTCCGACGCGCGGGCAAGGCAGGCGCTCGATGAGCGGACGGAGTCGGGCGGCAAGCGCAGCGCTTTTTTTATCCAATTCCGCGTAGGTGGTTTCACCCCCGTCGTGGAAAACAGCGACAGCAGCGGGGTTGGCTTTTTTGAAAATCTCCTCGGCGATGTTCATTTTGAAAACGCAGCGGCGGCTTTCCCGGCGGCCTCGCCGGTTGCGAGACATGTGCCTGTGACCCGAATGGACGCCTGCGCCTCATGTGTGCAGGAAATACAGCGACCAGCGACGAAAAGATTTTTATAAGTTCGTGAGCGTAGGCAATCGAGCGAAATGCCAGCGGGTCGATTCTCTGTGGGGAAGCGCAAGCGCGCGCCACGGGCATTCTCGCGCAGTTCGAGTGGCCAGCAGGCCAAGGCCACGGGATTTTCGCCGAGCCTGCCGTGTAGGATGTCCTCGCCGGTGAGGCTGGCGACACCACTTACGCGGCGGCTCTCCCGAATGCCCGCTTGCAAGGGCGTGCGGGTGATCTCTGCATTTTCAAAACCTGGCGCATGAAGGCGCAGAAAACGGATGATTTCGAGTGAGACCCGCCGGCCACAGGATTCCACACGCGACAGGCACTCTGGCAAACAGGGGTCGTAAGGATCGGCCTGCAAATCCAGCGTGGCCCAGATTTCGCTCTTGCCCATGCCGTGACGAAAGGCGACGCCCAAGGCTTCAGAGGAAAGGTGCCCTGATGTTACAGCGCTGCTGATGAGATGCGCGAGCTTGAGGCGCGCGTCACCCGCAAGAGCGTTTTCCAAGGCGCCCCCGATGCCAAAAATATACGCCGGCCGCTGAAGGCGATCCGTCGGCGCGACCTCGAAGTCGGCGCCGGCAAGAGCGACGGCTTCAGCATCCCCCGAGGCATCGATGAGCGACTTCACAGAGACTTCCATGGCGCAGCCTTGGGAACGGAGCTGCACGGCCTGGATTTGGCCTGCGGCGGTTTCCACTCTTGTGAGATCCGTGTGAAGAAAAACAGTCAGGTTTGGCGTTCGGCGTGTGAGGTTATCGGCCACGGCGGCAAGGGCTGTAGGATCATGAGGAAGCACATCGAGCTTTCCCATTCGCACGGGTGAGGAGGCCCCACCCGCAGCGATGAGGCGCTCGGCGAACTCGCGCGGGAAGCCTTCATTGGAATAGGCCAATGGATGGGTGTCGTCATCACGCAGTAGATAAAGCCCGCAGAGCGTGTGAACGAGGGCGTTGCAGGCCATGCCACCGAGTGCGCCGCGCCTCTCGATGAGCAGGGTTTGCGCACCGTCTCTTGCCGCACACACAGCGGCGGCGATCCCGGCCGTGCCACCGCCGGCAACAATGACATCGGCTTTTTGTTGGTTCTTGGAATCGGTGGCCAAGGAGCGCACAGAAATCACGCCACCGGGATGAGCGCAACGATTTTTGAGACTGTGGAAAAATTCTCGCGGTTCACTTGGGCTACAGGAATGCGGGACCCAAAAGCCGTTTCGACTTGGATGAGAAGGCGCATGATCGACATGGAATCCAAACCCGCCTCGAAGAGGTCATCCGTGACTGCAAATTCGGGGCCGATTTCCAGAATGTCGGAGGAAATGATGGACAGGAGTTTGGCTTCCTTCTCAGCGATGGCGGCGGGATTTTCGGCCATTTCCTGAGGAGTTAAAGAATGCCCAACCGCTGGCAAATCTCGCGGGTGGCTGTGGATTGATTAAGCGTGTAGAGGTGGATGCCGGCCACGCCGTGATTCAGAAGATCGGCGCATTGCTCGGTGGCATAGTGGAGGCCGATCTGGCGGAAAGCCTCGGTGGAGTCGCCCGCGCGTTGAAGGCTCTTCACCAGACGCGCTGGAAATCTGGCTCCGCCGGCGAGTTCGGCCATTCGGCGCATGGAAGACTGGCTGGTTACGGGCATGATGCCGGCGATAATTGGCACATGGATGCCGGCCAGTTCGCAACGCTCGCGGAAATCATAGAAGTCGTGGTTGTCGAAGAAAAGCTGGGTGCAGATGTAGTCCGCTCCGGCATCCGCCTTGGCCTTGAGGTAGTCCAATTCCAGCAAGCGATTGGGCGTGGCCGGATGGCCTTCGGGAAATCCCGCCACTCCGATACCGAAGCCTCGGGGGTCGGAATGTCCGCTGAAGTTCTTGATGAACCGCACCAGATCAACGGCCTGTGGGAAGGCATCGCCCGAGTGATTGTAATTCGGCTGATCGCGAGGGGGATCGCCCCGCAGGGCCAAGATATTGCTGACTCCGGCGGTGGCGTATCTTTCAAGGATGGCGGCGATCTCCTCATGAGTGTGGCCCACACAGGTTAGGTGCGGCACGGGATCCAGCGTGGTGCTCGTCTTGAGCCTCAAGACAAGATCGTGCGTGAGATTTCGAGTCGAGCCCCCTGCTCCGTAGGTGACGCTGACAAAATTGGGGTGAATTGTTTCGAGATCGCGAATCGTTTCGTAGAGCGCTTGCTGGGATTCATCGGTCTTTGGTGGAAAAAACTCGAAGGAAACAGTGGGTTTTCCCGGCTTGAGAATGTCGAGGATGTGCATGGAAGAAGTTTTACGTTTTAGGAATTCAGTTGCACAGCTCCTGAGGGGGGTATCCGATCCTTATTTTACCAGCCCAAAACCTTGGCGAAAATGAGCGGGGCCACAATGGTGGCGTCGGACTCGATGACATATTTTGGTGTCTTCTCGCCGAGCTTGCCCCAGGTGATTTTTTCGTTTGGCACTGCCCCCGAATAGCTTCCGTAGCTGGTTGTTGAGTCGCTGATCTGGCAGAAGTATCCCCAGAGCGGAACATCGGTGCGGCGCAAATCCTGGTGGAGCATGGGAACCACGCAAATCGGGAAATCGCCAGCAATGCCGCCGCCGATTTGGAAGAAGCCTATCGATGACTTGTGGCTGGTCGGTGCATACCACTCAGCCAGCGAGATCATGTATTCGATGCCGGAGCGAACAGTGTGAACATTTTTGATATCTCCTTCGATGCAATGTCCGGCATACATGTTGCCGAGGGTCGAGTCCTCCCAACCAGGCACAAACATAGGGAGATTTTTCTCCTTGGCGGCAATCATCCAGCTGTTCTTGGGATCGATCTGGAAGCTCTTTTGGAGTTCCGGCGAATCGAGAATCCTCCAGAAAAACTCGTGCGGGAAGAGACGCTCGCCCTTGGCGTCGGCTGCCGTCCACTCTCGAAGGATGACATCCTCGATACGGCGCATGGCTTCCATCTCGGGAATGCAGGTGTCCGTGACGCGGTTCATGTGACGCGCCAGGAGGGCCTGCTCGTCGGCTGGCGTCAGGTCCCGGTAGTGCGGGATGCGCTCGTAGAAGTCGTGCGCCACAAGATTGAAGATGTCTTCCTCGAGGTTGGCTCCCGTGCAAACGATGCCGTGGACTTTTCCTTGGCGAATCATTTCCGCGAGGGAAATTCCCAACTCGGCCGTGCTCATAGCGCCGGCGAGAGTCATGAGCATGATACCTCCCTTGTCCAAATGCTGTGTGTAGGCTTCAGCGGCGTCCTTGAGGGCGGCTGCGTTGAAGTGGCGGTAGTGAAGGTCGATGAATTGGGATACTGGGCCTTGAGACATGGTGAGTTATTGAGAGTGTTGAAGTGCGAAAAGTTTAGCAAGTTCCTGAGCAACTGAAAAGCGCGATCACGGCTTGAGGAGCGCGTTAAGTGTAGGGTTGTTCACATGTCTTAAGAATAAAGAAATAATTTTTCAGGATTCTTCTTCTTCTTATAAGTGTGAACAACCAGTGGAAATCCTGTTCTTCAGCGTCCCTGTGGGTGTTCCACGCTCTTTTGATGCTGTGAATAACGGGTGAGCGAAAAATAACGACTCTGAAAAACTCGGTTTTTCGGGCGGGTTGTTCGATCTTGCTGGCACGGATCAACAGGTTGTTCACAGCCTGTTGACAGCGTTCCTTGTTCTCCCAGGAGGCTCATTTGGAGAAGAATTTCTGGGCTATAGGCATCCGTCTGCCCATGCCAAAGGCGCGGCTTGTGACTTTCAATCCGGGTGCGGCTTGTTCGCGTTTGTATTCGTTGAAATCCACCCGCCGAGTCACCCAGCGGACGGTTTCAGTATCGTATCCAGCAGCAACGATCTCTGCAGCGCCGAGGTTTTCCTCCACATAGAGCTTCAGAATGCCATCGAGGATATCGTAAGGCGGCAAGGTATCTTGGTCCTTCTGATCCGGGCGAAGTTCCGCACTCGGGGGTTTTTCGATGGTGCGGTGGGGAATGACTTCCTTTTTTTGGTTCAAATGGGCCGCGAGTTGGTAAACGAGTGTTTTTGGCACATCGGAGATCGCCGCGAGTCCACCGGCCATGTCGCCGTAGAGCGTGCAATAGCCCACGGCGAGTTCGCTTTTGTTGCCCGTAGTGAGGAGGAGGTGACCGAATTTATTGGAGAGCGACATGAGGGTGAGACCACGAAGACGCGCTTGCATGTTTTCCTCCGTGGCATCCTCGGGGAGATCGCCAAAGACAGGCTGCATCTGTTTTTTGAAAGACGCAAAGCTGTCGCCAATCGGGATGTTTAAACAAGTGATGCCAAGATTTTCGGCGAGGGCGAGTGCATCCTCCACGCTGTGGGTGGATGAGAAGGGTGATGGCATGGCGACGCCGGTGACCTTCGTCGCTCCCAACGCCTCCACAGCGATGCAGGCAACGACCGCGCTGTCGATACCTCCACTCAAGCCCAAGACAGCGGATTTGAAGCCGCATTTGGATGCATAATCCCGCACGCCGAGGACCAGCGCCCGTTGCAAATCCTCCATATCGTTCGAGACATTTTCCACCACACCGCCTGAGGCCGGTTGAGCAGATTCCTCGAAACCCGGCAGGCGCGCCTGAATCGCTCCGTCGGCGGCAACCGCCAGCGAGTGCCCATCGAAGACCAACTCGTCATTTCCGCCAACGGCGTTGCAGTAATAAAAGGGAACGCCGTGCCGCCGTGCGCGGTTTTGGATCATGTCCTCGCGCCGCTGCGGCTTGCCGAGTTGAAAAGGTGACGCACTCAGATTGAGGATCGCCGTCGCCTTGGCTTCGCACAGCACCTCCACCGGATCGCAGGAATACAATGAGCGTGGCAAATAATCTGGAGTCCAGATGTCCTCACAAATGGTGACTCCCAAAAGGCGGCCCTGGATCTCGACCGGTGCTGGCTTTTGGCAGGGCTCGAAATAGCGGGTTTCGTTGAAGACATCATAGGTCGGCAAGAGTGTTTTATAGACCCAGCGAATTTCTTTTCCGCGCTCCAGAATGGCTGCCGCATTAAAAAACGGCCGCCCTGAGGAAGAGGGATTTTTTTGAACACAACCCACGATCCACGCCGCCTTGCCGACGGCTTTATGGATTTCTTCCAGTGCTTGAAGGCTCATGGGCACAAAGTCGGACTGGAAAAGCAAATCCTGCGGGGGATAGCCGGTCAGGACCAGTTCGGGAGTAAGAATGATTTCCGATCCCTGGGCCTCCAGCAAGCGGCACGCCTCCACAATCCTGCGGGCATTGCCCTCCAGGTCGCCCACCGTCGCGTTGATCTGAGCCAGTCCGATATTCATCATTTTACCAGAATCCCCATTGCCGGGTTGCCATAATATAAACGCCGAGACCGAGGTTTGTCACCGCATGGGCCAGCACGCAGGCGCCGAGACTGCCCGTCCGCACCGCCACGAAATTGTAAATGATCCCGCAAAGCAGGGCGGCCGGCCAATCCGCCATGCCATGCACAAGCATGAAACACAGCGCCACTGCGGAGAAGGATTTCCATTGAAACGCTCCCACCGGCAGCGAGGTGAAATCCTCCTTTATGAGATAACGCATCAAAAATCCCCGCCAAAAAATCTCCTCCACCAACGGGACGATGATGACCAATCGCGCGAACCGCGCTGTGACCGTCATCCAGTAGAGCGCAGAGCCCTCGCCGAACACCGAGGGATCGAATCCGTCCACCCGCGCACCCGCTCCCAGAACGGCCTGCGGAGCGATCCAGAGGCCCAGCACCACCACGCCGGCCGCCAAGCCGAGAACAACCCCGCCGCGTTTTCCAAAATCATATTGGCGCCAGTAAAAAATCAGCGTCGCCCCACAGAGGGCGGTCTGCAGCGGATAGATCCAATATTCCGGGCTGCGCAGCCAGAGCGAGCCGGCCTGAGAATCTTTGACGAGCGAGACCAGCATGAGGCCTGCCATGAAGACCAGGAAAGGCGCCACATAGGCAGCCAGTGGGGATCGAATAGAAGTGCGTATCGACATCGCAGACTACTCAAGCACACGCGGCCTTGAAATTTAAGCCCAAGTTTGTGAAAAGAAAATCGACGAGGCTCGTTGGCGAGCGGGGGGCCAAAAAACTGGCGGTGAGGGAGGGATTCGAACCCTCGGTAGCCTTTTGGACTACGGCGCTTTAGCAAAGCGCTGCTTTCGACCACTCAGCCACCTCACCTGCTTGACGGGGTAATACAAACACCAAACAGGCGTCTGGTCAATCCCCTCGAGCATTCACGCATCGCTTGACCGGAATACGCGGTGTATCCATCATCCGGCCGCATTGAACAAGTATTCCTCGTCCCAATGGGACATCCAATTTCTGGCTGAAAACCAAGTCGTTCGCTCGAAGGATTTCGGTATGACCAAGGAGGCCAAGAGCGTGAAGTATCCGATCCGCCTGCTTCGTTACTGGTTCGGATATCAACTCCTCCGCGAGGAATCCCTTCGTGCGGGGCGTCCGCTCGATGTCGCCGAGATCGGCGTTCATGTTGGCCAAATGCTGGAGTTTGTGAATTCCGCTCCCGCCGGCGTGCGCTATGACCGCTGGACTGCTGTCGATGCCGTCATGCTGCGCGACAGGTTGGCCAAAGCCGGATACACGGATTTTTTTGAAGCGAATCTCGAGGATGTGAAATTCCAACTTCCGCACCAATACGACACGGCCATCTTGTTGCATGTGTTGGAGCACCTTTTCGAACCGGAGGATGTTTTGATAAAAATCGCCTCAGCCATTCGTCCGGGTGGCTCGCTGATCGGAGGATTTCCCGTCGTGCCCGGGCCGCTGGCTGCGCTCCGCCAGAGCCAAGTCCGTCGCACAGCCAAGCCCATGGGCCATGTGAGTGTTTTTTCACCCGCGAGGGTCCGCAGCATGGCGGCGAAAGCGGGCCTCACCGTCGAGTTCATGAGCGGGGCCTTTCTGATGCGCAGCAAGGGCAGCGGATTGGAAAACTCGGCGGCATGGATGCGCTTCAACATCCTTTGGGGCCGCATCTTTCCCGGCTGGCCTGGCGAAATCTACTGGCTTATGCGCAAACCGGCATGATGGCGCCGGAAGTCACAATTGCGATTGAACGCATGGCCTATGGAGGAGCGGGAATCGGACGCCTGCCCGATGGGCGTGTTTGTTTCGTCCATGGAACACTGCCCGGCGAACGCGCCATCGTGCGTGTGACGAAATCGAAAAAAAACCTCGCCGAGGCCGATCTCGTGAGGCTTCTGGAGGTTTCTCCCCGCCGTGTATCCCCGAAGTGCGCTGTCTTCGGCGAGTGTGGTGGCTGTGCTTACCAGCATGCGGACTACGACTTGCAGCTTGAAATGAAAACCTCACAAGTTGCGGAGCTCCTCCGCCGTGTCGGAGGCATTGCCGATCTCGAGGTGCGCCCCATGCTGGCATCCCCCGAGCAGTGGGGATACCGCAACCGTCTTTCCGTGCACACGGATCAAGGCGATGTGGGTTTTTACCACCGGAAGTCGCATCAACTGGTCGATGTGGTTGAGTGTCCGATTGCAAGCGAAGAGGTGAACCGGCTTTTAGCAGAGCTTCGCGAAAAACCGCCACGCATCTCGGGCCGTCTCACGCTCCGTGAGAGTGGTGCGGCAAGGGGATTTGCTCAGGTCAACAGCGGCGCGGCCGAGTTGCTCGCCAAGACCGTCCAGGAACTTGCTGGTAGCTCGGAATTCTTGATTGATGCCTACTGCGGCGCGGGATTTTTTTCCAAAAGGCTGTTGCCGAATTTTCATCGCATTCTGGGTATCGAGTGGAGCGAGGGTGCTGTGCGAAGCGCCAGAGAAACAGCCACGGAAAAAGAAACTTACCTTGTCGGCTCCGTGGAGGCTCACCTCTCAGAGAGCTTCCATGGCGGCGAGGCGGCGCAGACAACATTGCTCGTGGATCCGCCTGCGGAGGGACTCTCTCCCGATGCCATGCGTGCCATATTGGAAAATCTCCCCCACAGGATTGTTTATGTCTCCTGTGATCCTGCCACCTTCTCTCGCGATGCTAAGAAACTCTCGGTGGCTTATGGCATCGCAGGCATCCAGCCGGTGGATATGTTTCCGCAGACGGCTGAGATCGAACTGGCCGCGTTGTTCGTTCGGACCGGTAAAGAATAGTCACGCGGCGCTGTAATCATGAATCTCGTTGCTTTTTTGGTGTTGCGCCAAGATGGAATGCCAACGAACCTCCGCGACCTATGTCTCTGGGTTTCTTAAAATCCTTCTTGCGCAATCCCTCGACGCTCGGAGCGATCTGGCCGTCTTCTCCATTTTTAGCGGAGGAAATGGTGCGTGCGTCGGATCTTCACATCGCCTCGAGCGTTATCGAACTGGGCCCCGGCAGTGGCGCATTCACCGGGCACATCCTCGCCAATTTGCAAAGGGGAGCCCGCTTCGCTGCCATCGAAAAGTGTCCGATTCTGGCGAGGGAGGTCTCGGATAAATTTCCCGAGGCACAAATCATCGAAGGATGCGCGACGCGATTGAGCGAGCATTTGAATACGGAGAATATCCCGCGGCCGAATGCGATTCTTTCCGGCCTCCCTTGGGCGATCTTTGATGCGGCTCTGCAAAGCTCGATCCTTAAAGAAGTGCACGGCACACTCGCGGAGGGTGGCATCTTTTCAACTTTTGCCTATTACGGTCCGCATCGTCTGGCCTCTGGGCAAAGATTTCGCAAAAATCTGGAGAGCACTTTTAGTCATGTGCACCGCAGGAAGGTCGTCATGCGGAATTTTCCACCGGCTTTTGTTTATTCCTGCAAACGCTGAAAGTTGCGGAGGACTTCCGCAAGGCGTTCCATCGGCAAGCCGATGACATTACTCAGCGAGCCTTCGATTTTTGCGATGAGTCGACCCGCGTCATCCTGCGCTGCGTAGCCACCAGCTTTGTCGAGGGGGTCTATGGAGGTAAGATAGTCTTCGATCGAGGTGGAACTCAGATCATGAAAGGTGACCACTGAGTGATCGGCAAACTCCACAGGGGTCGCAAGGCGTCCAGCAACCACTCCGGTGACTACTTCGTGGCTACGCCCCACGAGTAAGGCCAGCATTTTTCTGGCCTCCTCGAGATCGGCAGGCTTTCCGTAAAATCGCCCATCGCTCCACACGACGGTATCCGCCGCCACAATGAAATCCGTTGGCCTTCGGGTGGCAATGGCACGCCACTTGAGGCGGGCGTTTTCCAAAGCCAGAAAATCGGGCTGCAGGGAATGGTCTTCGATTTCATCGGCACCAGAAACATCCACTTCCACCGCCCAGCCGGCTTCTCGCAGAAGCTGGAGTCGGCGCGGCGATGCCGAGGCAAGGACGAGGGGCTTCACTTTTTCGCAGCGGAAGACCTACTGCTCGATATCGGTATCGTAGGCGCCGCGGATGCCTTCAAGCTTCTTGCGCATGGCGCGCGAGGACTCTGGCCGGGAGCTGATTTTCGAAGCGATGCCCCACACGACTGGAATCAAAGCGGCCGCGCCCACGGTGATCAAGGCCACGCCGGCGCTGCGGCGTGCATCACTGCGGATGTTGTCGGCAACGAGAAGGCCTGCTCCGAGGCCGATGGCAACCTGCGAAAAGGCCACGATTCCAGAGACGGGGAGATTTTCGCCAAATTTGTCCAAAGAAAGCTGTGACATGGTGATTGATGCTAAGCAGACGGTATGGGATTTTCAACGGCAAATGATAAAAGCTCTTGGCATTGACCTTGGTGACGCCCGTGTGGGAGTGGCCGTAAGCGACGATCTCGGCATGCTCGCGCATCCGCTTGAGACCATCTCGGTAAAATCCACCCCCGTGCTCAAACGCGTGCTTGCCCTCGCCGCCGAGCGCTCGGCAACGACGATCATTGTGGGTATGCCGAGGAACATGAATGGGACGCTCGGACCCGCTTCTGAAAAGGCGAAGGCCTTTATCGAGGAGCTTCGCCGCGAAACATCGATTCCCGTTCTTCCTTGGGACGAGCGCCTCAGCACGGTTTCGGCCCAACGCGCGCTACAGGAAGCAGGGCGGAACACCAAGAATCAACGCGCCGTTATCGACCAAGTGGCCGCACAGATCATTCTTCAAAGCTGGCTTGATTCGCAGGGATGAGGTTGCGGCTGGAAATCGCCTATCATGGCGGCGGCCTCAACGGCTGGCAAAGCCAAGTGTGTGGCAATACAGTCCAAGACCACCTCGAAAAAGCCTTCGCGGCCCTCTGCCCGCACCGCATCATCGTTCATGGAGCGGGCCGCACGGATGCCGGGGTGCATGCCGATGCGCAATGCGCACACGCGGATGTGCCAGACGGCCGACTTGCCCCGCAGGAGTGGCTTCCGGCGCTGAACGCACACCTGCCCGATACGATCCGTGTGATGAAAATCCAAGAGGCTCTGGGCGACTTCCACGCGCGATTTTCTGCAAAATCCAAAATCTACCGATACACGGTGTGGAATGCCCCGGCGCTCCATCCGCTGTGGAAAGACCGCTCGTGGCATGTCCCCAGTGCCCTCGATTTTGAAAAGCTTCAGCGGGCCTGCGAATTGTTCGTTGGCACGCACGATTTCGCGGCCTTTTCGCTGAGAAGAACAAATGGTGTCGAGAACACGGTTCGGGCGATCCATTCCATCGAATGCCAGAGGTCTTCGGAGAAAATCGAGATTGTTTTTTCGGGGGAGGGCTTCCTCCACAAAATGGTGAGGATTCTCTCTGCAGCCATCGTCCGCCATGGGAATGGCAAAGTGGAAATCGAAGATCTCGAGGCCAGGCTTCGTGGTGCCACACAAACATTCATGCACAGCGCTCCCGCGGCGGGACTTTGTCTCGTGCGCGTTGTTTATTGAGCGACTTGAAAATACCGCCACCATTGATAGCCTGCGGTGTGCGGAAACGAAATCTCGTAGCCATCATCATCTGCCTGGGGGGCTTCTTGTCAGCTCCACTCGCAGTGCGCGGGCAAACGAGCGAGGAGAAAAAAAGACAACTCTTTCTTCAGACGAAGGAAAAAATAAGCCCCGTCAGCAAGCCCTCACCCTCAGCCACCCCTCGCCCCAAGCCCAAGCCGGCGCCCACTCCGAAGTCCAAGCCTAAAACGAAATCCAAGGCCTCACCGACTCCGCGCAAATCGCAATCCAGCACCGTGAAGCGAACGGCGGTTTCCACGGCGCAGAAAGAAGAGGAAAAGCCTGCTCCCGAGCCGGAGCCAGAAGACCCTCCTGTGGAGAGCCCGCGATCCTCAGATTCGCAAGACTACATCTTGATTCCAGGTGTGGATTCACAACCATCGATTCCCGTATCCACTCCCACCCCAGCGGTGGAAGAGAAACCGCAAGAAAAGCCCGTCCCGGCGGCGCCGCAGGTTCCGAAAGGCGAAACGCCTGCTGGCAGACCGCTTGATGCACCGATCCTCATTGAGAAGTCTGGTCTCCAGGACGAGGTCGGCTACGAGCCGCCCGCCAAGTCCGTCTTCGGCGGCTTCATGAAGCGCTACCGCTATCTCACGCCCTCTGTCCGAAAGGCGATCGACAGTGCCAAAGTCCAGCGAGGCCGCTGGAAATACATCATCGTTCACAATAGCGGCACTCGGCAGGGCAACGCCCGCATCTTTGAAAGCTACCACCGCAAAGTCCGTAAGATGCAGAATGGGCTCGCGTATCATTTTGTCATCGGAAATGGCAATTCCTCGGGTAATGGCCAAATCGAAATCGGCAGCCGCTGGACGCGCCAGATCAACGGCGGGCATGTCGCGAGCGACTACTTGAACGACATATCCCTCGGCATCTGCCTCGTTGGCGATCTGAACCGCGACCTCCCGACCAAGGATCAACTCGGCGCCCTCGATGAGCTTTGCAGCTACCTCCGCGACCGCGTTGGAAAAGTCAAAGGGCGCCCGGCCATTGTCAAAGGGCACAAGGAAATCAACCCCAAGCCGACCGATTGCCCTGGCGACCGCTTCCCGCTCGGATGGCTCCGCAAGCGCTTTGGCGGCTGACGGAGGTTCTGCATGCGCGACTTTTTTCTTTGGTTTGTGGCAGGAGAGGAGAGCGGCGATGCGCGTGCTGTGGAGGTTATGCGTGCCATCAGGATCCAGCATCCCTCGGTTGTCTTTGGCGGCGCAGGAGGCGATGCCATGGAGAAATTGTGCGAAGAGCAGTTTGACAACTGGGTGCAACGCGCGGCGGTGACAGGTCTCTGGGATGTTCTCAAAAACTACGGCTACTTCCGGCGAAAGTTCCACACGATGCTCGCGGCGATTCGCGGGAAGGAACCAGATGCGGTCGTTCTGGTTGATTACCCGGGCTTCAATCTGAGACTGGCGCGAGCGCTGAGGGCAAGCGGTTACGCGGGGAAAATTCTCTACTACATTAGCCCGCAGGTGTGGGCTTGGAACAAGGGCCGCATTCCAAAAATGGCGCGTTATTTGGATCTCATGATCTGTGTTTTTCCCTTCGAGGCTCCGATGTATGAGGCCAGCGGCTTGCACACGGTCTTCGTGGGGCATCCCCTGCTCGAGGCGCTTGCCACAAAGCGCTCAGGGGTGGAACGCGATCCAAACCTCTTGGGCCTTTTTCCCGGCAGCAGGGAGCGCGAGGTGAAACGGAATTTTCCGGTGATGCTGGAAGCGGCCCGCTTGCTGGCAAAGGATCGTCCAGATGTTCGCTTCGAGGCCTCTGCGGCAAGTAAAGCGCGGGGTGAGAGCATGCGCCGGATGGCGGAGGGATTTCCGATGGAAATCCGCGAGGGCAACGCCCATGAGTTGATGCAACGCGCCACGGCGGGAATCGTCTGCTCGGGCACGGCTACGCTCGAAGCCGCTTTTTTCGGCCTGCCCTACTGCCTCATCTACAAAACCGCCTGGCTCACCTTCGAAGTCGGCAAGCGCCTTGTGGATGTCAACGCGCTGGGAATCGTGAATATTCTTAACAACTACCGCCTGAACCCGCCGGACAACCCGGCCCTTCCGGCAAGGGCCGCTCCGCATGTGGTCAGGGAATTCATTCAGAACGATGCCTCGCCACAAGCCCTCGCGGCGGAATCTCTGCGCCTGCTCGACAGCGAGTCCGCTCGCCGGGACCTTCGCACCGAACTCGCAGGCATCATTTCCATGCTCAAGGCCGAGGGGGCCAGCGAGCGGGCTGCGAAGACACTGCTCCGCAGCCTGCAAGGGTAAGACTACTTCGAAAGGCGCAGGACGAGTTTGAGCGCGTCGGAGCGCACGGTGGCTCCCTCGATCGCCTCGAGAAGGGATGTTTGGAGATCCCGGAGGGCTTGGATTTCGCCGGGGCGGACATGGTTGTTGATGAGGAGCAGGTCTTCGAGGCGTTCGATTTCCGTGGTGAGTTGATCCGAAGCCTTTTGCCGTGCGGTTTGAATGATGGCCTCTTTGCGGGAGGACGCGATTGCGGCGGCCTTGGCCAGCATGGCCGGGAGGTGCTTTTTCTTGAAAACCGGGGTGTCGAGGAGCGTGAAGACATCTCCCGCTTCCAAGGTGGCATTCCGGAAATCGTCATCGTCGCTGCAGTCTTCCAGCGATTGATTCACCACGATCCTCAGCGGAGTAGCGGGTAGAAAGCGGTCGGCATGCAAGGCTGGCGGGGCGATGGATTCGATCACGAAGTGGGACTCGAGAAGGATTCCATCCGCCGGACCTGATCTCCAAACACTGAAAACCGAATTTCCCGTTTCCATTCCAAGGATGGCATCCAGTGCGGCACGAACCAGCGGGTGGTCGGGAGTCACAAACCCGATGTCCTCGCGGGCCAGCGCGCGACTGCGCTGGAAAGTCACCATCGTTCCCTCAGCGGGGAGGCCAGGAAGTGTGGCTGTCTGAGAGCCTCCACTCTTGAGCAGGTAGCTCCGCAGGCCGAGCTCCTCGACTTCGACTCCCAAGTGGTCGAGCATACGAATGAAGAAAGCCTCAAAATCGGTATCGGCATCCTGGCGCTGGATCGCTTCGATGAGGGGGCCGGCGACCTCGGGGCGGTTGGAATTGAGTTCGAGAAGCCGATCGTGCCCGCCTTGCAGGCGTTTGGTGATTTTTTTCGCTTCGGCGGAGGTTTCTTTGATGAGGGCGGCGAGTTCAGCAGGCGCAAAATTCTCGGCAACGGCTTGGAATTTTTTTTCAAAGCGCAGCATGAGATCGGCTGCCCCATGCGGGTTTTTCTGAAAAGCGTCGAGCGCCTCGTGATACCAGTGTGCGAGCACATGGGCGCGCGTGCCTTCCTCGAACGGGACATGGATGTGGATGGTCGATGTCTGGCCGATGCGGTCGAGGCGACCGATGCGTTGTTCCAGCAACTCGGGGTTCTCGGGGAGGTCGAACAAGACGAGGTGGTGGGCGAATTGAAAATTCCGGCCTTCACTGCCTATCTCGGAGCAAATGAGCAAGCGGGCGCCGTCCTCCTCGGCGAAGTAGGCGGCATTGCGGTCGCGCTGGAGGAGAGTGAGTCCCTCGTGGAAGACCGCGGCGGCGATTTTGATCTCCTTCTGGAGGCGGTTCAGAATATCGGTGGCCGTATCCGGCGATTTGCAAATCACGAGAACCTTCTGCTTCTTGAGTTCTTTGAGGAGGGCGATGAGCCAGCGGATTTTTGCGGAGGTTTCGTCTGCTTCGGAAGCCAGCGGAGCCAAGTGGGCCTTGCGTTTGGGAAAGCCGGAGAGAGCGGCGCGGGTGTTTCGAAAGATAACCCTCCCCGTGCCGTATTCGTCGAGCAGCGCGGCGACCACCCGGTCGCGTGCGGAGACATCTCCCGCCAAAAAATCGGCATAGTGACCAGCCACACGCGTGCCTTTGAATATCGAGGCGCTCGGGATTTTTTTTCCCGCCAGGAGCGCATCGATGGATTTTGCGACGGACTCGTAGTGGTCGGATTCCTTGAGAAAGGCATCCAAGTCGTCGTAGCGGTTGGGGTCGAGCAGGCGGAGGCGCGCGAAATGGCCTTCCATGCCGAGTTGCTGCGGGGTTGCCGTGAGCAGAAGCAGTGAGGAAGCCGCCACAGCGAGGGATTCGACCAGTTCATACTCCGGGCCGGCCTCTGCGGGCGACCATTGGAGGTGATGGGCTTCGTCCACCACCAGAAGGTCCCACCCAGCCTCGCGCGCTTGAGCCGCGCGCTTGGGATTGTGGGAGAGAAAATCGAGGGCGCAGATGACGAGTTGGCTGTCGAGGAAGGGATTTGCCCCTTCAAGTTCCAGCGAGGCGCAGCGGTCTTCGTCAAAAATGCTGAATGACATCTGGAACCGGCGGAACATTTCCACGAACCATTGATTGAGAAGGGCAGGCGGCAGAAGAATCAGAATCCGACCGGCGCGGCCTGTGATATGCAGACGGTGCAGGATGAGAGCGGCTTCGATGGTTTTGCCAAGGCCCACCTCGTCCGCGAGGAGGACGCGCGGATTCATGCGGGATGAGACATCGGCCGCGATGGAAATCTGGTGAGGGATGAGGTCCACGCGCCCGCCCGCGAAGCCTCGAACCGGGCTTTGGCGCATCTCACGGCGGCGCTGAAGGCACTCCACGCGCAGCTTGAAGCGCTCGAGCTCATCGACTTGGCCGGCCAGGAGACGCTCCTCGGGTTTCGAAAAAGCGATATTGTCGGAAAGCTCCGCCTCAGCGACATCCCTCGACCCGCAGCGGTAGGTCAGCAGGCCGCCGGCATCCGCTATGGAATCCACATGAAGGTTCTCGCCAGAGTGCGTGCGGACGGCATCGCCCTCCTTGAATGCAACGCGGCGGACTGGTGCGCTGCCGAGCGCGTATTGACGGTGTTCGCCAGCAGCAGGGAAAAAAATCTCGGCGCGGCCGAATTCGCTCTTCAGGACGATGCCGAGACCAAGCTCGGGTTCGGTATCGCTGACCCACCTTTGACCGGGGACGGGAGTGGTCTTGCTCATAATGCGGAAAGTTCCTCCCAGCGTGCGTAGAGGCGTTCGATCTCGGCGCGGGCCGAAGCGAGTTTGGAAACGGTCTGGTTGACGTCGGCGGCGTGCTCGGCGTGAAATGTGGGTTCGTTGAGTTGTGCCTCCAGGGCGGCGGCGGATTGTTCGGCCTCAAGGATCGTTCGCTCCATGCCCTCCAGTTCGGCTTTCTCCTTGTAGGTCAGCTTGCGTTCCGTAGGCGCGGGTGAAGGCTGCGCCTTGGGGGCTGGCTCTTCAAACGGGCGGCCTATATTTTTGTAATGCTTCTCGCGGTCTTTTTTCTTCTCGAGGTAGTAAGAGTAATTTCCGGACTGGATGTGAATGCCCCCAGCCTCAAAGGCGACGATTTGGTCACAAATTCGGTCCAGAAAATAACGGTCGTGGCTGACGACCAGAACTGTGCCGTCGAAGACTGCAAGGGCCTCCTCCAGCATGCGTAGGCTGCTGAGATCGAGATCGTTTGTGGGTTCGTCGAGAACGATCACATTGCCGCCACGGCAAAGGGTCTTGGCGAGCATGAGGCGCGCCCGCTCGCCGCCGGAGAGCTTGTCCACACGCTCGTTCACACGGGATTCATCAAACAAAAACCGGCGCAGGTAGGATCGCACGGTGAGCATTTGCGTGCCGAACTTCACCATGCCGCTGGTGCCGCCGATTTCTTCCATCACGGTTCCGAGGCCGTTGAGTTGGGCGCGGCTTTGATCGATGTAGTTGAAAATAACGCGCTTTCCCACTGTCGCGCTCCCTTCGCTTGGTTCCTGTTGACCGAGACATATTCGGAGGAGTGTCGTTTTGCCAACGCCATTTCGCCCCACAATGCCGGTGCACTGCCCGGGACGAAGAGACAAATCCAGATGCCGGAAGAGCCATCTTTGCGCTTTGTCGAGTGGCACGGAGGCTCCCGTTTTCACCAACTCCACGGCGGTGTTGCCGATCTCCGGCGCGGGCGGGATGAGGAGATCCATCTCGCGTTCCTCCGGTGGGGCGCTTTGTCCTGCGACTTGGTAGAATGACTCGAGGCGGTTCTTGGATTTAGACCGCTGGGCCCGAACGCCCGCGCGCACGTATTCCAGTTCGGCCTTGATGAATCGCTGGCGGCGTCTCTCGGATTGCTCCACGATCTGCTGTCGGAGGGCCTTGGATTCCAGATACGCCGTATAGTTTCCGGGATGTGAGAACGCCTGGCCGAAGCTAATCTCGGCAATTCGCGTGGCGATGGTCTCGAGAAAGTAGCGGTCGTGCGTTACAAAAATAATCGCGCCGGGAAAGCTGTTTAGAAAGCCTTCGAGCCAGTCGATCGATTCGGCATCGAGGTGGTTGGTCGGCTCGTCGAGGAGCAGGAGGTCGGGCTGGGAAGCCAGGGCGCGGCAGAGTGCGACGCGGCGTTTTTCACCACCGGAAAGCGGCCCCACCAAGGCATCAAGCGGAGGAGCGTCCAGCGAACCGGCAAGGGATTTGATACGGGTCTCAAGATTCCATCCATCCGCATGCTGGATGAGGTCGAGAAGCTCGTGCAGTTCGGTATCGCTGCCTTCGCCGCTTTCGTAGCGGCGCATCCACTCGACCAAGTCTGCAGCGCCAAGCTCGATATTTTCGAGGACGGTGCGCTCGGGATCGAGTTCGAACTCCTGTGGAAGGTAGCCTGTGCGAAGTCCACGGCGGCGGGAAACCTCGCCTGCATCTGGGTCGCTTGCCCCGGCGAGGATTTTAAGCAGGCTTGTCTTGCCGCAGCCGTTGCGGCCGACGAGACCAACCTTTTCGCCGGGGGCAACGGTGAGCGTGACGCCGTTGAGGAGGACATGATTGCCGTAGGCGAGTTTGATTTCCTGTGCGGAAAGAAGCGATGGGATTGCGGACATTAGGTGATGTAAGAAAATCGGTTTGCCGAGGGTAAGATCGATGAAGGCATTCCAAGCGTGAGGCGGTGCTGCGTTCTCAAGAAGGGGGCATGGCCGTTGCGACTGTGTAGGCAGGGGATGGGCTTGTAATGCGGAGTTTCTATTGGACCGCGGCATCTGTGCCATTCACAGGCGGGACGCCTGTGCTCCCCTGTTGTTGAGCGGCGAGAGGGTGCAGAGTTTTTTGACACTGACATCAAAACGAGAAGATATCCGGGGTGTTGAAGGCGTTTTCGATCTGTCGGATTTCGCGGGTCGGCCCCATGACGACTTCCACGATGTCGAACCGGTAAGTGATATCTGGCATGTCGAGCATGCGGAGCCATTTCATTGCGCCGCGAATAATGAGGCTGCGTTTTTTTTCGTCAACCGCATCCGACGGGCGTCCGAATTCTTCGATCGAGCGGGTCTTGACTTCCACAAATACAAGCTCCCCGTGGCGCTTGTCGCGGCAGACGATATCAACCTCGCCACCATGCGGGGCGCGGAAATTGCGGTGAAGGATTTTGTGGCCATGGCGCTGGAGATAGGCGGCGGCGAGGTTTTCGCCCAGATTGCCGAGTGCGATATGCGCGGCCTCACCAGAGTTCGGCCTGCGCAACCGGCGCAAAACTTCGGCGATGGATTGGACAAGGGCCATGGGCACGAAGTTTGGCAAAGTGTTCGCGCGTTGGGTAGCCTTTATGCTTGGCAAATCCATACTCGGGATAGAGGCGATCGATTTCCAGCATGATGCGGTCGCGCTCGACCTTGGCAATAATGCTGGCTGCCGCAATGCTGAGGCTTATGCCGTCACCGCCGACCAGCGCGGTCTGAGGGCATGGAAAACGAGGGACGGGAAGGCCATCTATGAGGGCGTGGGCGGGGCGGGGCGAGATTTGTTCGACCACGGCCCGCATTCCGGAGTGCGTTGCGCCGAGGATATTGAGGCGATCGATTTCCTGTGGAGAGATGGCGATGGATGTCCAACGAATCTCGGGATTTTCTGTGATCTCGGCATAGAGACGCTCGCGGGCCTTGGCGGTGAGTTTCTTGGAGTCGTTGAGGCCAGCGAGAACGAAGTTTGGCGGCAGGATGACAGCGCCTACAACAACTGGACCACCCAGTGGTCCACGGCCAGCCTCATCGATGCCTACAACAGGGCTTAAACCCTGCGCGGATAGGCAATGCTCGTGGAAGAGGGAGCAGGGCATGAGTGAAGGAGATGTGAGAGACAGAGACTATCGCTTTCGGGCCATACCCATGGATATGGAAAGCAAGAGGCAGTGGGAT
>NEUK01000074.1 GCA_002290555.1 Spartobacteria bacterium AMD-G4 | reverse complement strand
CTCGCGGCTGACGCGTGAAACCAATCCGCTGGGCGCATTTGACTACACCTATGTGGGCGGGACGCGGCGCTTGGCAGGAATGGCGGCGCCGAACGGGCTTGCGGCGGCGTTTTCGTATTTGCCGAACGCGCAGGATCGGCGCTTGGCGGGGATCGCGCACACGGGACCGGGCGGGGTGGCGGTGAGTGCGTTCGGGTATGGATATGATGCGGATGGGAGCATTACGCGGTGGACACAGAGCCAGCCGTTTCATACGGTGCCAGAGGTCAGAGGATTCAGTCAGAGGGGTCAGGAATTAATTATTGACATTATTTCTGTCCCCGTCACTCTTTTTGCTGGATTTATCGCGGTCTGAGGAAAAGGTTCCTACGAAGTTGAGAAACTTTGTTTCGCAAAAAATGAGAGAAAATGAACACTGACCCCTAGTTTATGGGCTTTTAATGTTTTCTGTTATCGACAGAGACCCTTCGAGTGTGAAATGGGATAGGGTATGGTTGTTGATGCGATTCTTTTTGATCTGGATGACACACTCATTGTTGACGAGGCGGTTTCGAGGGAGGCGCTTGTCTCCACGGCCCAACTGGCTTCGAAACTCGCAGGTATCGAGACCTCGGTCTTTTTGGCGGATGCCAAAAAGTTTGGCTTCGAGTTTTGGAGAAAGGGACCTTGCTACGATTATGTGAAATCCATCGGCATCAGTTTCCATGAGTGCCTTTGGGGACGCTTCAAGGGTGATAAGCCCGAATTGCTCAAACTGCGTGAGTGGTCTCAGGTCTACCGCGTTTCTGTGTTTAGTGCCGTTCTCAGTGCTCAAGGGGTGCCTGATGAGGATGCGGCCGAAACTCTCGCCACTCATTTCAGCAAGCAACGACGGCAATTGGCGCGTCTCATGCCCGATGCGATCGAAACGCTCGCTCGTCTCAAGGCGGGCCATAAAATCGCGCTTCTTACCAATGGCGCCCCAGACTTGCAGCGCGAAAAAATCGCCGCGTCTGGACTTGGCGGCTACTTCGATGCCATCGCCGTTTCAGGCGAGCATGGAATCGGGAAGCCCCGAGCCGAGATTTTCCATATTCTCCTCCGTGAACTTGGAGTTTCGGCTAACCGTGCGGTCATGGTCGGAAACAGTCTGGAGCGGGACATTGCCGGCGCCCTCAATGCCCAACTGGCCTCTGCGGTATGGTTGCAGGTTCCAGGCTCCGAAGAGCACGCCGATGTGAAGCCCCACCACACCATTCGTGGTCTTCATGAGATTCCCGAGCTTGTTGGTCGAATGTGAGGAGGCTGCACTAAGCCGCCGCGCGCGAGGGGAGGTGCTCGGTGCAATATTCCTTGCCGTCCGCAGAGACTCGGAATTCCGCTTCGGGATTCGACGCCTCGGTGATTCCACAGGCCTCGCATCGGTGGAGCGTCTCTTCTCCCTTGAGGCCCTTCTCAAAGCGCTCCCGGCGTTTTCCCGTGCGCGCTGCCTCAGCCCGGTTCTTTAAAAAAGAAGGGCCGAAGAAAAGCAGGTAGTTGCCGAGGCACATCACAACCATCATTTTCATGTCCAGTGGCCCGAACAAAAGGTATCCAGCGGGAACCAGGAGGCTGAACAAAGCCACCCACTTCATTTTTACCGGCAGAATCATAAAAAGAAGAATTTCGAAATTTGGCGCGAGTGTCGCTGCTGCCAGAAACAGCGAGAGATTCAGAAAGAAGTTGCCTCCTGCCGCGCCAAACAAAAGGGCTGATGCGATGCACAGGGACATCCCAAGAAAATAATAAGCATTCAGCCGAAAGGCTCCCCAACTTTCCTCAAGCATGTCGCCGAGCCACCAAGTGAAAATGAGATAAAAAAGAATCCAAAAAAAACTCATCGTTTCTGGAATGAAGATCCATGTGAAGGCCCGCCAGACCTCGCCATTCCAAACTGCCGAGGGGTCGAGTTGGAGGGCTTGCACATAATCTGGATTCAATGTCACCAGAATGAAAACAAGTGCGTTAAGCGCCACCACGTAACGGATGAGGCCCGGAACAGCATAGCGCTCCAGTGATTTTTCCAGACGATCGAGAAGTGTCATTTAGTAGAGGAGAATTCCCGTCTCAGGGGTCAATTGTAAAGGGCGGAGAGTTTTTAGTTCCCGGTGACTGGTTGAAAATGCCTTTTCTTCACGCAGGCGAGTCGGGATAGTTAATGGACTTCGCCATTTTATTATTATGCCCAAGTCCCAATCACTCATGCGTCCGTTTTCTTCAGCTGTCTTTGATGGCCTGAGCCGAGCTGCAAGCCGCGCTATGCTCTATCCGGTCGGATACAAGGAAAGCGATTTTTCAAAGCCTCAGATAGGCGTTGCCTCGACATGGAGCATGGTGACTCCCTGCAACATGCATATCGATCAACTCGCGCGCGAAGCCGCTCTGGGTATCGATGCTGCCGGCGGCAAGGCGACGATTTTCAACACCATTACGATTTCGGACGGCATCTCGATGGGCACCGAGGGGATGAAATACTCTCTCGTTTCGCGCGAGGTCATCGCGGATTCGATTGAGACTGTTGTGGGCTGCCAAGGCTTTGACGGTTTCATAGCGATCGGTGGCTGCGACAAAAATATGCCGGGCTGCATCATGTCGATCGTCCGGATGAACCGTGCGGCTGTTTTCGTTTACGGTGGCACCATACTCCCAGGCTGCCTTGCTAAGCGTCAGTTGGATGTCGTCTCGGTCTTTGAAGCTGTCGGTCAGTGTGCGGCCAATAAGATTTCGAAAAAAGAACTCCACGATGTGGAGGCCAATGCCATACCCGGCCCGGGTTCTTGCGGTGGCATGTATACGGCCAACACGATGGCCTCCGCCATCGAGGCGATGGGCTTCAGTCTCCCGAACAGTTCCGCACAAAATGCCGTTTCTTCGCAGAAGACAGAGGATTGTCGAAATGCCGGCGCCGCTGTTCTCAACATGCTCAAGCGTGGCATCCTTCCCTCGGATATCATTTCCAAGGAGGCTCTCGAAAATGCCATCACGGTGATCATTGCCCTGGGAGGCTCGACGAACGCTGTTCTTCACCTCCTCGCCATTGCTCACACGGCCAAAATCAAACTCACCCTCGAGGATTTCACCCGCATTGGTAAACGCGTGCCAGTGCTTGCAGACTTGAAGCCCAGTGGGCGTTTTCTCATGTCCGAGTTGGTATCCATCGGCGGCATCGTGCCTCTCATGAAATCCCTCCTCGCCGAGGGCCTGCTCCATGGCGATTGCCTGACTGTCACCGGGAAAACACTCAAGCAAAACCTGGCTCCATTTAAGCCATATCCCAAGGGGCAGGAGATTGTTCGCTCCATCAAGAATCCGATCAAAAAGGACAGTCACCTTGTGATCCTCAAGGGGAACCTGGCGCCGGAGGGCGCCGTCGCAAAAATCAGCGGCAAGGAGGGCGAGAAATTCAGCGGGAGTGCTTGCGTTTTTGAATCCGAGGAAAAAGCCCTCGAGGCCATCCTTGCTAACAAAATCAAGAAGGGGGATGTGATTGTCATCCGCTACGAGGGGCCACGCGGCGGTCCCGGCATGCGCGAAATGCTCTCGCCCACGAGTGCTGTCATGGGGGCTGGACTGGGCAAGGATGTTGCCCTGATCACAGACGGGCGTTTCTCCGGCGGCACGCACGGATTTGTCGTCGGCCATATTACCCCAGAGGCTTTTGATGGGGGGCCGCTTGCCATTGTGAAAAATGGCGATTTGATCACGATCGATGGAGTGAAGAATACGCTTGCACTCGATGTCCCCGCGAAGGAAATCGCCGCCCGCTTGGCAAAGTGGAAGAAGCCCAAGCCCCGCTACAACCGTGGTGTCCTTGCAAAATACGCCAAGCTCGTCTCCACGGCTTCCACTGGCGCAGTCACGGACAGCGACCTCTAAAAACGCACGATGAGGCAATACCTGGCCAATCCGATGCAGGCAGCGGCTTACCACCGCTACCAAAGTGCGCCCTGCGCTCCGGGATCGCACATTCAGGTATCGATCAGTTTCGGTGAGAGCATGAATGCGGATATTCTCCGGCAAGCTTGGCAGATCGTCATACAGCGCCATCCGATCCTTCGCTCTGCATTCACAAAAACTTCAGAGGGCGTCATGGTGCGCGAGGCCGACAAGGCCGAGCCCCACTGGATTTCGCTCGACTGGCAAAGCATTCCCACTGAGCAAATCCCTCCGAAATGGAATGCTCTCCTTGCGGCAGACGCCTTGGTCGACTTCGAGCCGATTGCGATTCCACTCATTCGTTTTCACGAAATCCGTCTTCCTGGCGGCGGCGGTCATTATTTACTCACAAGTCCGTCTTTTCTGCTGGATGAGTTTTCGATCACCCGCGTCCTTCTGGATTTGCTTCTCACACTTGGCCAATCTCCCTTGGCTCCCGCAGGGAATTTTCCTGAGCCTATCAAGCCGCGAGACTGGGATAAGTTTTTAAAAGGTGCCACTGCGCCCCTGCGCTTGGAACCCCGTTTTGGCAAGGGAGAACAAGTGCGGGCCTCCCTTCTTTTGAACCGTGATAAAACCACGGCGTTCACCAAATTCTGCTTAGACCACGATCTCGAGGAGAGCCTCGCCCTCCGCTGCCTTTGGTCCCTTTTGCTGCGGCGCTTTGGAGCTACGGGAAATGTCATGCTGGCCCTCTTTGATGCTCGGGGTGACTCAACGGAAGTTGGGTTTTTCCAAAATTGGCTCCCGCTTGTCCACTCTTGGAACGAATCAGTGGGCGACTGGCTGGATGCCGAGCAGAACCTTATCGATGCGATGTCTGAAAACATCTGGATCGAAGGAGACGAGGCCCTGCGCAGTGCTGGACTCGAATTTACCCAGCAGGAGACACCTGCCACCTTCGCCTGGCGAGGGTCCTCCATTAATGACAGCATCCACACAGCCTTGCCGCGGTGGATAAACTTCGATGCTCAACTCCAACAAGTCACACTGCAAGGCTTGGTTCTCGAGGCCCGCCCTGGACCACGATTGGAGCTCTCCCTCACGGGTCCCTTCGGCTCCGAAGCCGCTCTCAAGGATTTTCTGGCCCGATTGATGGAAAACATCGCTTCCCTTCCGGAGAACCTTCCCAAGCCGGTGAATCGCCTCCCAGTTCTTTTGCCGGACGAGATACTTCAACTCCGCGATTGGTCTCGCGGCCCTGAGATTCACCAACAACCGGCATCCATCGTCGAGGCGTTCCGCAAAGTGGTTCAACAAAACCGTGGGGCTGTTGCCGTCAGGTTTGGTGATTATGAAATGACCTATGGGGAGCTGGATGCGCTCTCGGACAAACTGGCAGCGCATCTCGCCCAGACCGGTCTCGCCGGTGGTTGGCATGCGGCTCTCTTTCTTTCTCCCTCGGCATGGATCAGTGTTGCGATGCTGGGCGCTTGGAAGGCTGGAAATTCCTGCCTTGCCATCGATCCCACGGCCCCGGCGGAGTGGGTGGAATCCACCCTCGCCGCTCATGATGTCGCGCTGGTCTTTTGCGATGGCGCCAGTTCCGCAGGCATTGACGCCGGCACGCGTCGCCGTATCACCATCGATCAGGATTGGGAGTCATTGGAACCCGCCTCCGCCGACCAGCGAAATATAGCTCCCGACGAACTCGCTGCCACCATGCCAGGACACTCGGATGGCGCTCCGCCCGTAGTCCGTGCTTTAACTCACAGCATGCTGGTTTCCTCAGCACTGGAGGGGGCCAGAATTTTAGATTTCCAACCCGGTCATTCCTTCCTTGTCCGTTCGATGCCAGGTGGCGGTGCTTTTTTCGATGAATGGCTTATTCCCCTTCTCTCGGGTGGGACTGCCTATGTGGCCGGCTACGACATGCTCGACTCTGCTGCCGCGCCAGTCACCCACCTGCGCCTGACCACCCCTGAGTGGGCAAACCAGGCCGCTGACTGGGGACATGAAGGCGAACTCTGCTCGCCGACGCTCAGGTGTGTAGCTGTCGAAGCAGGTTCGCCACTTCCATCAGCCGCTTCTATCTGGCAAAAACAAATCGAGCACCCTCTGCGGCAGGTCATTTTTTTCAGCCCCGCATCGCTCTGCGGACTCGGTCTCGCGGGATTTGTGCGCCGAAATACTTTGCGCCTCCCGGCAGGGAAACCCACCGCCGAAAGCGAAGCTCTCGTAGCCGATGCGGACGGACTGGATGTTCCCCCCGGCTACCTCGGCCGTCTTTTTCTGAAATTCCCTGGATGGAAAAATATCGCTGGTGCCACCGGCAGGCTGGGTTTGGACACCGGACTCAATGGCTGGAGGGACTGGGAAGGTGATGTTTATTTGGAGAGTGGATCGCGGAAGGCTCTTGGTATCCCCTCGGCACCTGAAATTCAGTCCGCTCGCGAGGTTTTCCCTCAAGTCTTGGACTTCTTTGTGGGTTCGCATGAGACTTATGCACTCGCGGACAATCCGGTCTCCGGTGCTGTCTGCCTTAAGCAGTGGCTTCTCAACCGAGCCGGTTGGGTCGATGAATCCGCCTTGCCACAGCCAGTTCAGCCCATGAGTTCTGCGCTCGCTGCCCCAGTCCCAAAGGCTGCTCAGGCTTCGAGTCTGAATAAGCGTCTGGTTTCATCCGCTTGGGTGCCGCTTGTTGAAATGTGTATGGAAAGCAGCGGTAGCACTCTCGTTCTCGTTCATTCGGCGAATGGGCTCACGGAGTCCTACTCGGATCTTCTCGGGGCTCTCGGCAAATCGCGTCGCGTGATCGGGATTGCCGCCCGTGGTGCGCTGAATCCCGAAGCCTGCCACCCCTCGATTGAAAGCGCCGCCGCGCAATACATCGCCGCGTTGTTTGAAGATGAGCCACTGCAGGATTTTCAACTCGCCGGATTTGGTTTTGGGGGCACCGTGGCTTTGGAAATGGCCCGCCAACTTCAAGCCGCCGGGCGGCCGCTTCCTCGCTTGGTCCTCATAGGCTCTGTGCCTCCCCAAACAGACAAGCCAGTGGGGTGGCTCGATTCCATGAAGAAAGTTCTGAAACGCTCAGTGCCCCCATTACGCATGGAACCCGAGCCTGCGACAAGCGGAGTGGCAGCGCGGCACGAGGCGATCCTCAAACAATATCGCTTTCCTCGCTGCGATATCCCAGCCACGATCATCTTGCCTGCAGATCTTTCGGAGTCCACTGACGCATGGCAGGACATCCTGCCCGGAGCCGCCGTCGAAGTAACCCGCTCGTCATGGGCCGAAATGCTTTCAACACCCGCTGTGAAGCGGATCGCATCCATCTTGAACGCCGACGAGAATCACGAAAAGAAAAGCCCCTGATTTCGGGTGGGCGATAGGTAGCGCGGGCGTCCCGCCTGCGAGGCGTAGGCTCCAAGACGGAGGCCTTCGAGGTGGAAGTTATGCGGTGTCAGGCGAGACGCCTGACCTCCATGAGCGCCTTCGAAGATTCTCAATCTTTGAGACTCTGTGGTGGCCGACTTCGGTCGCTCCTGCATGAGTCGCCGCGGTCAGTCTTTCTTTGCCGGAATGAGGAATGACACCAAGATCGATCCTCCGATGAGCGCCGAGATGATCCCGAGTGACCAACCGATCGGGAAGTGTCCACCAAAGACCTGATTCAGCCAGACCATTTTCAGCCCCACGAAAACAAGCACGAGGCCGAGTCCGTATTTCAAGAAGCGGAATTTGTGCACGACGCCCGCGAGTAAGAAAAACATGGCTCGCAATCCAAGGATAGCGAAAATGTTTGAAGTGAATACGATGAGCGGTTCTTTAGTGATCGCAAAAATCGCTGGAACGCTGTCCACCGCAAACACAATATCCGAGATTTCCACCAAGATCAGAGCGACAAGGAGCGGGGTAGCCATACGAACGCCGTTGTGCTTCGTAAAAAATTTCTGCCCATCAAGGTTCGGACTCACTGGAAGGAATTTTTTCAACAGCTTCAGGATCGGATTTTTTTCAGGCTCTACTGGCTTTTCCGGAGCCAGAAGCACTTTGATGCCGGTCAGTATCAGGAAGACGCCGAAGAGAATAACAACCCAGTAATATTGAATGAGGACAGATCCAAGAGCGATGAAGATACAGCGGAACACCAAGGCCCCCAAAATACCGTAGAAGAGAACCCGATGCTGGTATTTGCTGGGAATGTTGAAGTAGGTAAAAATCACTACGAATACGAAAATGTTATCCACCGAGAGTGCCTTCTCGACGATATAGCCCGTGAAGAATTGCAAGGTGCTCCGCTGTGCGGCCTCCAAGGGGTTGAATCCCGGAATCGCCAAGAGTCGCTCGCAGTTTTGCAGGCGGTAAATCGCAAACTCATGAAAAAGAAGACCAAATACCACGGCCGTTGCCACCCAGATGATACTCCAGGTGAGCGCCTCGCGAAAACCGACATCATGTGCCTGCCGGTGAAAGACACCCAGGTCGAGGGCCAGCACACCTAAGACAAAAACGATGAACGAAGCATAAAACCACCAATACTCGGCAAACGGAAATAACATCACTTTGCAAAGGTGATGGTTTTTACATCATTCGGGAATGATGAATAAAGGAAGCTATCGTTAGTTTTAGGCTAACAAACGAGCGGCGTCTTTTTCCAGTCTTTCCATCCCAAAAAACCGCTTGTAGGATTGGCCCGATGCCGGTCTCTTCTCACCCCGACTCGCTCCGAAGCGCCCATGAAACTCACTAAACGCGGAGAATACGCCCTGCGCGCGCTGATCGACATGGTTCTCGCCCGTGAGGCCGGTCGGGAGTTGATTCCTCTCAAGGAAATCTCGGCAAGAGAGAAAATCCCGCTTCCGTTTTTGGAACAGATTTTTGTTCAACTACGCGAAGGCGGTATCGTGGACGGCAAGCGAGGAAAGCATGGCGGCTTCTTTCTTGCGAAGCCCCCGGAAAACATCTCGATGGGTGAAGTCGTGCGGCTTATCGACGGGCCGCTCGCGCCAATCGGATGCGTGAGCCACACGGCCTACATCAAATGTTCCTGCCCCGATGAGGAGCATTGCGGTCTCCGGCTTCTCATGCTCGATGTGCGCAATGCCATCGCCAACATCCTCGACCGTTACAGCCTTGATCAAGTCTCCGAAGTCTCCCTTAAAAAGCTTCGCCAAGATGGTCTGCCTATTCCCTTTGCCATCCCCGTGAAGTCGCCAGGCCTGGAAGTTGATTACCAGATCTGACCGCAGTCACCTTTCTGAACAAAAAGCCAGGAGGTGGCAGAAGTGCAGGAGGAAATGTTGATAACTTGCCAATCCTCAGGAGCGAGAATGCTGGGTCCTCAGATTACCCGTTTGATTGTCTTCGAAGATTCCGCCATACAGCGTCCTGTATGAGCGACAGTATTACGGAACTCACCGCGCAAATTTGCGCCTTTCGTGACGAGCGGGACTGGGCCCAATTTCACAACCCCAAGGAAATGGCCGTAGCGATCGCCGCAGAGGCTGGGGAACTCCTCCAGCACTTTGTGTGGCAGGACGCCGGGCAGTCGCTCGCGAGGGTGACGACGCGGCGTGCGGAGATTGCGTCGGAGATGGCCGATATAGGCATCCTGCTTTTTGAAATGGCCGCCAATTGCGGGGTGGATCTGGCAGCTGCCATGCAGGCCAAGCTGGCGCTGAATGAGGAGCGGTATGCTGTTGCGAAGGCCAAGGGCTCGAACAAAAAATACAACGAGCTTTGAGCGAGGAGACACCGCACCGCCGCCGTCCACGCTACTCGGGCAAAAACCCGCGCCGCTTCGATCAGAAATACAAGGAACTCGCTGGTCATCCGGATACCATCGCCCGCGTTATCGCATCGGGAAAGACGCCTGCGGGCACCCATGTGCCAATCATGGTGGACGAAATTCTCGAGGTGCTCGCTCCGCGAGAGGGTGAGACGGCGGTGGACTGCACGCTGGGCTTTGGAGGTCACACTCGGCGCCTCCTTCAAAGAATCGCTCCTGGTGGGCACCTCATCGGCCTTGATGCCGACCCGGTGGAGATTGCAAAAACCGAGTCGGCCCTGCGCGCCGAGGGATGGAGTCCCGAGGTTTTCACGGCGCGGAAATCCAACTTTGCAGGGCTCCATGCCGCGCTCGCTGCCGCTGGACGCACCGGCGTCGATCTTATACTCGCCGATCTGGGAGTCTCCTCGATGCAGTTGGATAATCCCGCGAGGGGCTTCACTTGGAAGTCTGCGGGTCCATTGGATATGAGGATGAATCCCGCGAGGGGAATTTCCGCCACCCAATGGCTTTTGAAAATTTCACCATCCGCGCTTGAGGAGGCTCTTGTGGAAAATGCGGATGAGCCTGACGCCCGGCTACTGGCTACTGCGCTCGCGGGAAAAAACTTTGAAACCACGACCGAACTGGCTTCTGCCATTCGGCAGGCCCTGCCGATGCGCTCCACTGAACTTGCCGACAAAGCGATTCGGCGCGTTTTTCAAGCGATTCGCATTTCTGTAAACGAGGAGTTCACCGCCTTGGATGCCCTGTTGCGCACTTTGCCCGCCTGCTTGAATGCGGCTGGTCGCGTTGCAATCCTCACCTTCCACTCCGGCGAAGATCGCCGCGTCAAAAAGGCATTCCAAGCGGGTTTCCGTGAGGGTGTCTTCGACTTGATCTCAGCTGAGGTCATTCGCCCCTCGATCAACGAGTGCCGGGCAAATCCCCGCGCAACTTCGGCCAAACTTCGCTGGGCGAGGAAAGCCCGCTGAATCCGATCCTCTCAGGACTCTTGCTGTGAAGCGCAGAGTTGAGCAAAAGCGGCCTCGTCGATGATAGGAATTTCAAGCTCGCGAGCCTTGTCGAGCTTGCTTCCCGCATCCTCACCCGCGAGGAGGTGGGTGGTTTTTTTACTCACGCTGCCCGTGACCTTGCCGCCAAGGCGACGGATAGTTTCGGCAGCCTCCTCTCGGGAAATGGAGAGGGTTCCTGTGAGCACCCAAGTCGTGCCTTGCAGGCGCTGGTCGGTGGGTGCAGATGGTGTGTCGCCCTCGCCGAAGTTGAGTTTCGTTGCGCGGAGGGACTCCAACAGGGTGCGATTTTCAGGGGCTTGAAACCAAGTGTAGATCGCTGTGGCCATGATTTCGCCGATAGAGTGGATGGTGAGGAGCGTGTCCCCGGTGGCCGATGCGAGCGCATCGAGGGTATGAAAGTGACTCGCGAGATCGCGTGCGGAGGTGACTCCAACATGTGGTATGCCCAGGCCGTTTAGCAGCCTCCAGAGCGGGCGGGAACGGCTTTCTTCGATGGCTGCGAGAAGGTTGGATGCGCTTTTTTCTCCCATGCGCTCAAGACGCAGGAGTGCTTCCCGGTCGAGGGTGTAAATATCGGCGATGCCTTTGAGGAGGCTGGCATCCACGAGTTGCGCGACGAGTGCCTCGCCGAGGCCTTCGATATCCATCGCATGTTTCGAGGCGAAATGCTCGATGCGACGGCGCACCTGGGCGCCGCACGAATGGCTCGTGCATTTCCAAGCCACGCCATCCTTTGAAATGGGTGATCCGCAGGACGGACAGTGCCGTGGCATCTCAAAAACCTTTTCGGAGCCATTGCGAAGATCCTTTTTCACCGCCACAACAGCTGGGATGACTTCTCCAGCCTTCTCGATGAGGACAGTGTCACCGATGCGTATGTCCTTTCGCTGGATTTCCTCCTCATTGTGCAGGGTGGCGCGGGAAACCGTGCTGCCAGAGACGAAGACCGGCTGGAGTTCTGCCACAGGCGTGAGTGTGCCGGTGCGGCCGACTTGGATGGTGATGTCGAGGAGCTTGGTTTCGGCGCGCTCGGGCTCGTATTTGTAGGCGATGGCCCACCGTGGGGCTTTGGCGGTGGATCCAAATTCTCGGCGCAGCGCAAGGCTGTCGAGCTTCACGACCGCCCCGTCTGTCTCGTAGGCAAAATTATGACGCATATCGCCCATTGTGAGGACGGCGGCATTGACGGAATCCTCATCCGAGCCCTGAAGAATTCTCTCGGAAATCGGGAGGCCCCAATTTTGCAGAGTGGCAAACATCTCGCGGCCTTTGGCGGGTTGGGGGCCAGTCCATGCTCCGGTGCCATAAAAAACGGCAGCGAGCCTGCGGGAGGCTGTGACAGCGGGATCCAGTTGCTTGATGGATCCCGCGGCGGCGTTTCTCGGATTGGCAAAGGGCGGCAGACCCTCCTCGTCGCGCTCGGTATTTAGCAGGGCGAAAATGGCCTTGGGCAGATACACCTCGCCACGAACCTCGATCTGCGCGGGAACCTCGCCCCGGAGCCTGTGGGGAATATTTGAGATCGTGAGGACATTTTGCGTCACATCATCGCCAGTGACCCCGTCGCCCCGTGTGGCAGCGCGAACCAAGCGGCCATTTTCATACAGCAGGGAAATGGCGACGCCATCGACCTTGGGTTCGACAGTGAAGTGGATGGATCTTCCCTCCGCGAGCTTGCGGACGCGGGTCACAAATTCGCGCAGTTCTTCTGGCGAATAGGTGTTGTCGAGGCTCTGCATCGGCACGATGTGCGTAGCGGGGGCGAACTCCTCGAGCGGCTTGCCACCCACCCGGCGGGTGGGTGAGTCAGCGCTCGCAAGCTCGGGATGAGCCTGCTCCAGATCGGCAAGTTCGCGCAGGAGGGTGTCGAATTCGTAATCCGAAATCTCCGGCGCGGCCTGCTGGTAGTAGAGGCTGTTGTGGCGCTCGATCTGCGCCCGCAACTCCTGAACCCGCGCGGCCGGCCGGGTCGCTGCGTGGTCAAATAATTCCAACGGCTCGGAATTTGGATTCGACATGGCGGAAGTGGCGGTCGGGTGTGCAGGCGTCTTGGATTTCCTCGGCGGAGAGATGGGCAGAGACTGTTGGCTCCTCGGAGAGGTTCTTGGCGAGTCCGCCCTTGTCCTTCCAAGTCTTCATGGCGGCGCGCTGCACGGCTTCGTAGGCGTCTTTGCGCTCCATGCCTTTTTCAGTGAGCATGAGGAGTGCGGACTGGCTGGCGTAGAGGCCGCCGGTGAGCTCCATGTTGCGGCGCATGTTCTCGGGATACACGATGAGCTTGGAAACGAGTTTGGTGAGTGTCACAAGCATGTAGTCGAGCAATGTGCAACTGTCGGGCAGAATGATGCGTTCAACCGAGCTGTGGCTGATGTCGCGCTCGTGCCAGAGGGCGACATTTTCCAGAGCGGCCATGGCGTTTCCGCGAATGACGCGGGCGAGCCCGCTCAGGCGTTCGCCAGTGATCGGGTTGCGCTTGTGTGGCATCGCGCTGCTGCCTTTTTGTCCCTCGCTAAAATACTCCTCCACCTCGAGCACCTCGGTGCGCTGAAGGTGGCGGAATTCCGTTGCCCAGCGGTCGATGCTGGAAGCGATAAGCGCGAGATTAGTCATGAACTCCGCGTGGCGGTCACGCTGGAGAATTTGTGTTGAGAGCGCGGCGGGCTTGAGATTCAGGCGCTCGCAAACGCGGCGCTCGACCTCGGGGTCCAGATGGGCGTGGGTTCCCACGGCTCCGCTGATCTTTCCCACGCGAATGCGCTCGCGCATCTCCCGCAGGCGATCGAGGCTGCGTGTGAACTCGTCATACATGAGGGCCAACTTCAGACCGAAGCTGATTGGTTCGGCGTGAATGCCATGGCTGCGGCCGATCATGGGAGTGAATTTGTGTTCCTTGGCACGAACTGCCACGGCTTCGCGCAGGGCAAGGAGGTCATTTTCCAAAATGCCGCAGGACTCAACCATCTGCACCGCAATCGTGGTATCGAGAAGGTCGGAGGAGGTCAGGCCCTGATGAATCCAGCGGGCAGCCGGGCCGACGCGGGAGGCGACATCCTCGATGAAGGCGATGACATCATGGTTCGTGCGTTTCTCAATCTCGCGCACAGTATCGATATCAAAGGCGCCCTTGGCGCGAATCGTCTCGGCGTCCTCCCTGGGGATGGTGCCGAGTTCGGCCATGGCCTCGCAGGCGAGGGTTTCAATTTCGAGCCAGATTTCGAGTTTGCGCTGTTCGGTCCAAACGGACCGCATGCCGGGCAGTGAGTAGCGTTCAATCATGATGAGGGCTCATAGTTAAACCCAAGGAAGCGTGCCGGCGCAACCCGCCTGTCAAAAATCACGAGATTTGCATCATTCCACTTGTCCTCCAGCCTGACCCGGCGGATATAAACGCCATGACGAAGTTCATCGGCATGACCCTCCTTGTGTTTTCGCTTGGCCTCACCGCCTGCAACACCCAGGAACGCTACGCCCGCAATAATGCGGCCTCCAGAGCCTGGTTGGCTGCAAACCCCGCCTCGGGGCATACTCGAGTGGCAGGAAATTGGCAACCGGATGACGAAGGGTGGGGGACCGCCAGCTTCCAGCAATCCGGCAGCAGAGTCACAGGCACCATCGGGCTCTACACGGTCGAGGGTCATGTCAGTGGCGACGACCTCTATCTCGTGATGTCCGAGGGTGGCTGGGCCTACTACTCCGCCGTCTTGAAAAAAAGGGGCCATGCACTGGATGGCTTCTACTCAGCCCATGTTCCGTTCAATACCAAAGATCAGGAAACACTGGGCCTCGTCCGCGTGAAAAACTGATTTTCGCCGAGCGCTTCGTTCAGGGAATTGCATTTGTTCTGAAACCAAGGTTATCGTCATCGCATTATGACCTCTCTTCTCATCGCGGGTGGCGCAATCATCAGCACATTCACTGCACCTCAATTGCCTGAAATGATGAACCACACCTTGAGTGGCACGCCAGTGAATGCTTCCCAAGTCGTCTGCCGCTCTCGCTGGGGCACCCCGATGCTTCCTGACGGCATGGGCAGTTATAAACTCACGGCTCCGCCGAATGACTCCTACATCGCGCGCAGTCTTATTCAGCCTCCCAAGACTGACGCTCCAATCTTCAGCCCTGGAGCGCCGTATATCGTCCGCCCCCAAGCGCCTGCTGCCGAGCCTCAGCCAGTGGTGCCGAACTAAATTTTCCGAGATGTTGCACCGCTCCGCATCTTGGCGCGGCAACCTTCCCAGTTGAACAAACGAATCTCCACGGGTTTTTACAGCGTTCATTGGTTCTCGCTGATGAATGCCGTCTCTTTTCAGATCATTCTTGGCGCTCCGATGATTCTTTATGCCAAGAGCCTCGGGGCTACATCGACTGTGGTAGGCATTCTTGCCGCATTTACTCCCTTGATGACGGTGCTCCAGTTGCCCGCCGCCAAGTGGCTCCCAGTCTTCGGCTACAAGCGTTTCGTTTTAATGGGGTGGGGCCTGCGGACTGTCTTCATTTTTTTGGTGGCGGCTGTGCCACTGCTTTTTTTTCTCAATAATGTTGCCAAACTTTCGCTCCTTATTGCGGCCCTCTTTGTTTTCAATTTCCTGCGGGGCATAGCCTCCACTGCTTGGATGCCATGGATCGCCGCACTCATACCTGAGGAGGAGAAAGCCGTTTTTTTGTCCCGTGATCAGATTTTTATGTTTTGCGGTGCTTTGATTTCGCTTTTTTGTTCCGCCTTGTTGATGGGGGGCGATGTGGTTGCCGGGGAATATGCGATGGTCTTTTTGGTGAGTGCATTGACAGGGACAGCAGCTCTTTTTTTCATTAACCGCATTCCGGATGTGTGTGGAGCCGAGCAAATGCGAAATTCCTCTCAACCGGTGCCCTGGAGGCAGATTCTTTTTCATCCTCCGTTTTTCTCCCTCCTCCTCTTCAATCTTTCCTTCGTGATCGTGGTAGGCAGCCTTGGAGTCTTCACCGTGGAGTATCTGCACGAGTTTCCAGAGTTCAGTGTTTCGAAGGTTCTCTATCTCACGGGCATCTCATTTTTCGGGGCCTTGGTGAGCCTGCCGTTTCTTGGGAAGCTGCTCGAGCGGCTTGGAGTCAAGCCGCTGCTTGCAGGTGCTCTCGTTCTTTTTGGAGGGGCCATTGCCGGTTGGTTTTTGATTGCGGCGGGTGTCATCCCTTGCAAATGGCCTGTGATTTGCCTCCTGAATTTCATCTGCGGCGTGGCTGGAGCTTCGTTCAATGTGGCCAATGCCAAAATCATTTTCGCCATTATGCCTCAGATGGGAAGGAACCACTTTTTTGCCCTCTTTTCGGTCATCAGCAGCTTGGGGCTTGGAGCCTCGCCAATCGTCTGGGGTATGTCACTCGACTTCATCGGAACCTACGAGGTGGTCACAGGTGCACTGCATTGGAAACGGCACAGCCTCTATTTCGCCACTCTCTTTCTGCTGAATCTTCTCACTCTTTGGCAAGTGCACCGCTTGCAAGAGACGCGCAAGTAGGTCCCAAGACTCTCTGGCAGCTTCTGCCTTGGAGCTCCACATGCGCAAGTTCCGCGACGGATGCCTCCGCCTGCTCCGCCTGCTCCGCCTGCGTCCCCGAGTCGTTCTTCGAATTCTGGTGATCAACATTTGGACCATGCTGTAGATTGGCCCGCATCTCTCGCAGTCGCACACTTCGAAACCGGAGGGCATGTCTTCAAGTTTCTGGGAACCATTGCTCCATGCAGCCAGCAGAGGATGCACCGCCAAAAACATTTCAAAATCTTATTGATTCAAGAGGCCGATGAGTCGATATCTACCAATGCAAATATCTGGCGGACAGAAGGTAAATCTCCAGGCGGCCGCTACTAACATTGGGCCGTCAACCGCAAGGAAGACGGCCCTCTCTTTTACTGCGCCTCGGGATCCGCAGAATCTTTAGCCGTCTTCCGTTGGCCTTGATTCTTGAATCTCTTTGGGAGTCTGTTGTGGCTTTCGACAATGCCCGACACTTTCTTGCGCTTGCTGAGCAAGTGGGCGGTGCGAGCGATTTCGTAGGCCTCCGATTTGGCCACCATGGCCGTATGCGCCAGCTTCTCTAAGAGCCCGTTCAGGACAGCAATCACCACATTGAGGTTTCGGATCAGCTGGAGCTTTTCCTTCACCTTGTCGGGGTTCATGTTGGCCGTGAGCAAGTCGAGGTTGCGACTGGCGAGTTCCAAGCCATCCGTGACGAATGAGGCCGATGCAGGACCGGCTTTCGACAAGCGGCTGACTTCCGACAGGCTGAGATTCACCAATTCGATGGACGACAGGGTGGCTTCCAACCTAGAGACACCTTCAACAAAAGCATCGCGCTCTGTGTCGGAGAGCGTGCCGGTTATGGTGGTTAGCATAATGTTTTTTGTGTTTTCCCTGAAACGACGCCGAAACTCCCGGACGCACTCTGCGCCGGGCGGTCGTTGGTTTTCTGGCAAAGGGTTTGCGCCGAAGATGGCGGGAAAAGTTCTTCCTGTCGGTATTTCGCGAGTTCGCGGCTCACTTGCAGCGTCTCCGCGACCAGCGCCACCGCTTTGGATCGGGCGGATTCCTCCAAAGAAGAAATCCGAGAGCCATCGCGCCGGGTCGTGGTGAATGTCCATGGCTCGACGCATGTGCGCACGAGTGGAGTCGGTGTGAGCATCGCCACCATGAAGAGATTGGCTTGGTATTCCAGATGGAAGAGTGGATGCGCCGACTGCAGGGGAGCCTGAGGCTGCTCCTTGATCTGGTCGATGCCGCACTGAACGCCCACGCCAAGTCGGTGCCTCCCCGGCATTGGGCCACGATGCGAGGGAATTCCTCGTCGATGTAGAGCGAGGCGTGGAGGACCAAGTGGGCGATCTCGTGCGCCAAGGTGCTCCGATAGCGCGTAGGCGCGCCGTCGAAGACCGCTTGCGAGATCCAGATCGTCGGCTTGCGGGGATTTGCCAAGTCGGCCGCTCCCAGGACGCCTGCCGACAGACTATTGGTGGATTGAGGCTCCAGTTTGTCATGTCGCCGGGAAAGATATTTTTCCAGGTCTATTGGCTCCGAGGACTTGGGCAGGCACTCGACCTGCCTCAATTCATCGCGGGCCGCTTTTTCAATGTCCTGCCGAGAAAAATGGTATCTCTGCGGCAGGACGCTATCGGGGATGTAATAACTACGCATGTTCTATGGTTCTTCCGGTTGCGGTTTGGGTTGGAGGGGCGAGGGGGTCGCAACCGAATGGCACTAAGTTAAGACCCCTTTGGGATGATTTTGCGGCTTGATTTTTTGCGGGTTCCGAGAGTGGATTT
>NEUK01000073.1 GCA_002290555.1 Spartobacteria bacterium AMD-G4 | reverse complement strand
GTGGGTGTGCGGATCGCGGAGAGGTTTGAGCGCGAGGGGGCGTGGGGGCTGGCTTTGAAAAAGATGGGCGGGGTGTTTTTGGAGCCGCTTTTTGGAGATGCAAGGTTGGACTCGGATGCGGCGAGGCTGAAAAGCGGGGGTATTTTGTGCGATCTTTGTGATCTTCTCGCGGAGGCGGGGTGGCGTCCCTCGGATGCCCGAGTCCTTGAAGTTTGCAGCGAGGATGCGGCGCGTTGGGAGGTGCTTGCCCAGGTTTACCGATCCTACCGCATGCTTCTCGAGGCTTGTGAACTTACCGACCCGAACGAGGCTCGCTTTGCGGAAATGGCGTCGCCTTCGCATGCGGCGGGATTGGATCGATTGGTGATCGCTTGTATTCCCGACCTGCCTCTGGTCGCGCAGCGCTACGCCGAGGCCCTGGCCGAGCGTGGCATAAGGGTCGAGGCTCTGGTTTGGATGCCGGGCGAACTGGCCGGAGGCTTCGATATCGTAGGAAGGCCGGTTCCTGAGGAATGGGCCGACTGCCGGGTGGCGCTGGACTCCTCGCAAATAGAGGTTCTGCGATCGCCGGAGGGCGAGGCTCGGGGAGCGTTGGATTTCGTTGCGGCTGCACGGAAGGCTGGTGACTACGCACTTGTTCTGGCGGATCCGACGCTCGGCAGTGCCTTTTGCACGGAAGTGGAGTCGCGCGGGGGGAGGGCGTTTTTGCCGGATGCCGGCCGGCTGGACTTGACGGAGGCGGGCGTCATCGCGCTCGAGTGGCCGCGTTTCCAATCCGCGGGCGAGTTGCGAGTGCTGCGCCGTTTGCTGGAGTTGCCACGCTTCAGCCGTGTCTTGAGAGGTGATTCGGAGTTCAAATCCGACGAGGCTTTGGCGGCGTGCGACTTTCTCATCGGCGAGGCGGTGCTTTCCGACTTCGAACAGGCCAAGGCATTCGCGGAAGTCGAGTTTGATTCTGAGAAGAAAAAGCGGCGCGCCCAATCGCTGGTCCTCCTCAAGCTGGTGGAGGAACTCCTACCAGCGACTGTGCCGGACTTGCTCGCCAAGGCTTGGAAATCAGGCGGTGAGGGATTGGAAGCCGCACGCCATGTTGTGAAGCTCCACGAATCGGTCTTCGCCTCTCCGATTTATGCCGCCAGCGGTTCAAGCTCGAGCGACGGCAAGTTGTCAGCTGAAAATGCATTCGCCCGCGCGCTGAAATCCGAGCCTGTCTTTGACGCATCGGCCACCGGTGATGTCGAGTTGTCCGGGTGGCTCGAGGCGCCTTGGCTCCAGGCCGCGCGGCTGTCTCTCTGCGGGTGCGTGGAAGGGCGCCTGCCCTCTTCGGTAAATGGTCATCCCTTCCTTCCCGATTCAAAAAGGCGCCCGCTGGGCCTCGCTGACAACGCCTCGAGGTTTGCCCGCGACGCCTATCTTTTCCAGTGCCTGTTGGTTGCCCGCTCGAAAGAAGAATTCCGAGCCTCTTTCAGCCGCTTTGACACGGAGGGCAGCCCTGCTCTGCCTTCCAGCCTCTTCCTGCGCTGTGGCGAGGATGCTCTTCCAGAGCGGGTCATGGAGCTTTTTGGTGATTTGCCGAGCGGTGGAAACCGCGCCCGGCGGCTCAACGACTGGAAATGGAATCTGCCCGAAAAAAAGCGCAAGAAGGTTGGTAAAATAAGCCCGACGGATTTCTCGGACTACCTTGCGTGCCCCTTCCGTTTCTATCTCAAGAAGGTCCTCAAGCTCGATTTATTCATCTCGGATGCCCGTGAGATGGATGCCAAAAACTTCGGGATCCTTGTTCACGAGGCGCTCGAAAAGTTTGGAAATGAAAACCGGGCGGAATCGGATCCCGCCGCGATCGAGCGCCTGGTTCTTGGCCATCTCGATGCCTCGGTCTACCAACTCTTCGGACCGTCGCCATCGCCGGCCGTGCGGGTTCAGGTCGAGGCGGCCAGAGTTCGCCTGAGGGGCTTTGCGCGCGTGCAAGCCGAGCAATATGCGGCAGGATGGCGGATCATTTCCGTTGAGCGAAAACTTAATTCCGAAGGCGAGAATACGCTCGATATCGGGCCCCTTAAACTTTCGGGAAAAATCGACCGCATCGAGTGCAATGAATGCACCGGGGCTTGGCGTGTGTTGGATTACAAAACCTATGCAAAAGCGGATTCGCCCGCGAAGAAGCACTTCGGCTCGACGCTTCCGGCCGAGTGGCTGCCCGAGGCGGCATTCCTCTACAACAGCCCCAAGGGTCCAAAACCAAAGCGCTGGAAAGATCTGCAGCTCCCGCTCTATACAAAAATCCTGCGCCATTGGCATGGAGGCCAGATGGGAGAGGCGCCCGTTCACGCGGGATACTTCGTGCTTTCCGCCGACCCTGCGGCAACGGCCATTCAGGAGTTTGCGGAACTCGATGCGGAAGTCATGAGCTCAGCAATGACCTGCGCGGAAACAATCGCAGCACTCGTGCAGAACGGCAACTTCTGGCCCCCGCAGCCATTGAAAACCTCATGGGCGGATCCCTTTGAGGCCCTCTTTCACAATGGGAAACCCGAAGCCTGCGTCGCCCCTGAAACCATCGCTTTTTTGAAGGGAAACCAATGACCAATCAACGACTCATCGCCAATGCCGGTAGCGGCAAAACCTACGCGCTCACCACGCGCATGATCCAGCTCCTTGCCCAAGGCGTGGAGCCCTGCAAGATCGCCGCACTCACATTCACCCGCAAATCCGCCGGCGAATTCCTCTCAGCCGTCTTCAAGCGTTTGGCCGAGGCTGCGCGGGATCCTAAAAAACTGGCCGACCTCCAAAGGGAGGACGGGCTTGCAAACCTCGACGCCGCTCGCTGCCGAGCCATGCTCGCCGCGCTCGCCATGCAGATTGGTCGCCTCGGCATGGGAACAATCGACAGCCTCTTCGCCCGCATCGCCCGCGCCTTTCCCCTTGAGTCGGGGCTTGCCGAGGACTTCGCAATGGCTGGCGAAGGCGAAATTTCATCTGCCCGTGAGAGAACCCTGGCCGCCCTCTTTGCCAACGAATCCGCCACCTCGCTCAGTGACTTCATCGACCTCCTGCGCCGTATTAATCGAACGCATGGCGAGCGCGATGTTTTTAAAAACCTCCTCAAGCAAACAGAAAGTCTCCACGCAAAATTCCTCGCGACTCCGCAGGGAAGCACCTGGGGCGATGCGGATCTGATTTGGGAAAATGGATGTGCGATTTTAAAATCGGGGCCGGTTGCTCCCATCGCCCGGCTGCTCTGGGATGCCATTCAAAGTGAACATCCGAACCTCCGCGCCGATGCCTTTCAAACTTGGCAAACAGGCATCACCCTCGCCGAGCAGCATCCTTATCCCAAGCCGTTCTCGGAGGATTTAAAAAACTTTTTCAAGAAACTGTCCAATGAACGAACGACCGACGACGGATCGATTTACATTCCGTCTGGAAATGCCCATGCAGCGCGGGTTTTTTTGACGCCTGCCATCAGCCCGCTTCGAGACGAACTGCGTCTCGCAATGCTCAAGCCGGAATTCGAATCCCTCCTTCAGCGCAGTCGCTCGCTTCACGCGCTCATGCAGAAGTTCGAGGATTCCTATGATTCGCTTGTCCGCTCGGCGGGCCTCGTCACATTCAGCGATATCACGGACTCGCTGGCGCGAAAAGCTGGGGTCGAGGCCTGGCGCCTATCCGCCGGCTACCGCATCGACCAGAAGTTTGACCACTGGTTGCTTGATGAATTCCAAGACACCAGCCGTCCGCAATGGAAAATCCTCCAGACATTCATCGAGGAGGTTCTCGCGAACCCCGAAGGAAACCGTGGCTTTTTTTATGTCGGTGATACCAAACAGGCGATCTACTCGTGGCGGGGAGGGGATCCCAACCTGTTCTTTGAGATTTTTGAGGAGCTCAAAAGCAAAGGCTACCCCATCGAAGACGCTCCGCCTCTGGACGAATCGTATCGCTCGTGTCAGGCGATTCTGGATTTTGTGAACACGGTTTTTGGTGACCTCGGCCCGATCAAAACCACCCTGGAAATCCCCAACGCGACCGCCGGTAAGTGGTCCAGCGCTTGGCGCGAACACATTGTCTCTCCGAAAACCCGAACCCTCGACGGCTATGCCGAGTGGGTATCCATTCCTAAAAATGCGGGCGATGATGACGAAGAAGGCGACGCACCCGATCGAAAAATCCTTCAAATTCTTGAAACAACCGAACCGTGGAAGCGCGGTCTTTCGTGCGCCGTCCTCAAGCGCGACAACAATGCCGTCGCAGATCTCGCCTCGCTGCTGCAGTCGAAGGGAATCCCTGTCGCCATCGAAGGCAAAACCAACCCTTGTGTGGACAATCCGCTCGGCGCTGCATTCATCGCCGCGCTGCGTCTATGCGCTTCGCCCGACGACAATGTCGCCGCAATTATTGTGGAGGGCTTCCCGGCCACTCAGGCATGGGGTGTCGGCGATGGATGGAAATTCCGCAGGGAAACCCTTGCCAGCTTGGCGCAGTCGGGATTTGCGGCGACGATCCGCCAATGGGCCGATGCCGCCGATATCGCCAACGAGCCCTTTTTAAAAGATCGGGCCGCGTCGTTCCTCCTCGCTGCCGAGGAATTCGATTCTTGCCGGAAATCCTCGGATGGAATCCCGGACTTTCTCCGTTTTGTGGAAAATCGCCAGACCCAAGAAAACGAGGCTACAGGCGTCGTGAGGATCATGAATGTCCACCAATCCAAGGGACTCGGCTTTGACATGGTCATCGTCAGCGGCCTCGACAAAAAAGGCGGCGGGAATGAGGGACCCAAGCTCGCGCTCGGTCCCTCCGCCAGTGATGTGAAATGGGGAGTTCTCATGCCGGCCAAGGAATTCGCCGTTCATGACACCGTGCTCGACGCCCAAGTCAAAAACGAAGAGGTCGATGACAAGTTCGGCGAAATTTGCACGGCCTATGTCGCCCTCACCCGCGCCAAAAAAGCCCTGTATGTTCTGACCAACGAACTCGGTCCAAACACATCGGCAAAAAACTTCGCCCGCCATCTTCTTCTCCAATTTGGAGCATCCTCGACCTCCATCGGAAATGCGAGTTGGTATCAGGCCCACGCCATCGGTGATGCCTCCACCGATCCGGTCGCCGCCGCGGCCCATCCGTTTTGCTCCCCGCTCCACGGGACTCCCAAGCCGTCCTCGCCATCCGATTCCAAGGCGGAACCTGCCAGCGGGCCGAAATTTGCCACCGTGTCTCTCGATGCCGCCGCGCTTGGAACGGAAGTCCACAAGGCCCTTGCAGGCATCGAGTGGATCGACTCCTGCACGCCGGACTGGGAATCCCTCAGCATCCCGGCCGCCAATCTCGTGCGGGGGTTCATGGATAAGCCTGCCGTCCGAGAAGCCCTCACTCGGCCCACGAATCCGGTCGATCTCTGGCGCGAGCGGGCGTTTGATGTCCTGCTTGACGGGCAATGGATCAGCGGTGTCTTCGATCGAGTCATGGTTCATCAATCCCCCGATAGCCGTCCCATATCCGCAATCGTCTGCGACTTCAAAACGGATCAAGGCAACCCGGTTGATATCGAAGCCCGCTATGAGGGCCAAATGAAAATCTACCGCCAAGCTGCGTGCAAACTGCTCGGCCTGACCGAAGCCCAGGTGAAATCCCAAATCCTCTGCGTGCGCTGAATGTGTTCCAGAAAGACGGCCGCGCGCCGAGTTTCCTCAGCTGCTGGCCTGCGCGCGCGAGTAGGCGCGTGCAGCGTTTTGGATGGCGGTTGCGACATCGGCCAGGGGAGTGGCGAACTTTGGGCGGAACCAGGGGAACAAGCCAATGAGGTCGTGTAGCACGAGGATGCCGCCATCGCAGTCCTCGCCGCTTCCGATCCCAATGGTGGGGCACGCGAGGTTTTTTGAAATCGCGGCCGCGAGGGGTGGATGAACAAGCTCGAGCACGATGGCACTCGCTCCGGCTTGATCGATGGCGAGGGCATCCGCACAGAGACGCTCGGCATCGTCGGTGGATTTTCCCTTGATGCGGTAGCCGCCCTCCTCGAGCACGCGCTGGGGCAGCATGCCGAGGTGGCCGATGAGCGGGATGCCGTCGGCGAGAATCGCTTGGATGGCGGGGAGGCATTCGCTGCCACCTTCGATTTTAACGAGGTCGGCACCGGCGTCGCGGAGCCTGCGGGAGTTCTCAACGGCGAGGGCCGGTGTGGTGCAGCTTCCGGCAGGCAGGTCGGCGGCGACCAGTGTTTGTGAGGCGCCGCGCGCCACGGCGCGGGTGTGGTGGATCATATCCGCCATTGTGACCTGCGTGGTGTCGGGATGCCCCAGCACGACCATGCCGAGGGAGTCGCCCACCAGGAGAAAATCAAGACCGCAATCGTCGAGGAGGCGTGCGGTGGGATAGTCGTAGGCTGTGAGCGAGGCAAGGCGGCGGCCCGATGCCTTGGTCTCGCGGAGGGATGTGGGAGTGGGTTTCACGGGTTGGATCATTTGTTCATCGACATCGAGGGACGCTAAAAAAAGGCCACGGGTTTGGGAATGTCATCCGGACTCCATGCCGAAACAAGTGCCGCGATGGATTTGTCCCCGCCGGGCAGGATGAGGTCCGGGCGGATGTCTCCGAGCGGGCAAAGGACAAAGGGACGCTCGTGGATACGAGGGTGGGGGAGGGTCAACTCGGGAAGGGTGAAATGCAGGTTGTCGTAGTAAAGGATGTCGAGGTCGATGGTGCGTGGTGCATGATGGGCATGCCTGCCCGGCCGCCCCAGCAACTCCTCGACACGCTGCAGACGATGAAGAAGGTCAAGGGGTGGCAGGGTACAACAGATTTCGATGACGGCATTCAGAAACAAAGGCGAGCCGGGTGGGCAGTCGAAGGGTTCGGTCTCGTAAATGCGCGAGCACAACAAGGGACCACTGTCCTCGTGGAGATTTTGCAAATGAGCCCGCGCGGAGCGGAGGAGGGTCAAGCGCTCGTCGAGATTCGAGCCGAGCGCCACGCCGACTCTCATTTCAGGCCCAGAACATCCTGCATATCGTAGAGGCCGGGCGTTTGGCCCCGGGCCCAGCTTGCGGCGCGGAGAGCGCCTTTTGCAAAGGTATCCCGGCTGGAAGCCTTGTGGGTGAGTTCGACCCGTTCGCCGACATTGGCAAAAATGACCGTGTGGTCTCCCACGACATCGCCACCACGGATGGCGTGCATGCCGATCTCGGTATTTGTGCGCTCGCCGACCATGCCCTCGCGGCCGTGCATGACATCCTTCGCGTAATCCATCTCGCGGACCTCGGCGAGGATTTCCGCCAAGCGGCGTGCGGTTCCGCTGGGAGAGTCTTTTTTCAAGCGATGGTGCATCTCCACGACTTCCAGATCAAAACCGGAGCCAAGAATCTCCGTGGCTTTGCGGGTCAGCCAGAAGAGGGTGTTCACGCCCACGCTGAAATTTGGTGCGAAGACGATGGGGATGGTTTTTGAAAAGTCCGCAATGCGGAGGCGGTCGTCTTCTTGGTGGCCTGTGGTTCCTATGACGAGGATTTTCCCGGCGGAGGCACAGGCTTCGGCTATGCCAACGGTGGATGTCGCATGGGTAAAATCAATCACCGCATCGCAAGTGGGCAGGGCGGCCGAAAGATCGTCACCAAGGTCGGTGGCTGCGGCGAGGGTGAAGGCGGAGTCGGCATTGGCGCAGGCGATGAGCGCCTGTCCCATGCGGCCACGGGCTCCGTTGATGATTACGCGTGTGGGTATCATAGACCAAGTCGGGAAAGGGTTTCGGTGAGGCGTTGCACATTCGCGGGAGCCATCTCACAGAGTGGCAAACGGACATCCGGGGACATTTTTCCAAGACGGGCGAGGGCGAACTTTGCAGGAACCGGGTTCGGCTCGATGAAGAGATCCTTGAAAAGCGGGTAGTATTTCAGGTGGATCTCAAGGGCTTTGGCGGAGTCTCCTGAGAGATAGTGGCGCACCATATCGGCGACTGCCGCTGGGATGATATTCGATGCGACACTGATGACCCCGACAGCACCCACGGACAGAAAGGGAAGGGTGAGCGAGTCGTCGCCGGAGAGGATTTGAAATCCCGCCGGAAGCGCATGGCGAAGTTGGTTGACCCGCTCGACGGAGCCGCCGGCCTCCTTGATGGCGACGATATTTTTGCAATCGGAGGACAAGCGGAGTGTGGTTTCCACAGCGATCTCGATACCACAGCGCCCAGGAATGCTGTAAAGGACGATGGGCATCTGCACGGATTCGGCGATGGCCTTGAAGTGGCGGTAGAGGCCCTCCTGGCTCGGCTTGTTGTAGTAGGGGGCCACGAGCAGGGCGGCATCCGCCCCGGCTTTCTCGGCCGCGCGGGTGAGTGAGATCGCCTCGCCGGTTGCATTCGAGCCGGTGCCCGCGATGACAAGACAACGCTTGTTGGCGATTTGCACGGCCGCGTCAACGACCCTCAGGTGTTCATCATGGTCGAGAGTGGGTGATTCGCCGGTGGTTCCAACGGGAATAATCCCCGAGATGCCTCCTGTGATCTGCTCCTCGATGAGTTGGCGGAAGGCTTGATCGTCGAATTGTCCGTCACGAAAGGGCGTAACGAGCGCGGTGTGTGCTCCTGCGAGTATCATGGCCTGAATCGTTACAAGGAAATGGTGCCCTCGAAAACAAAATCCGCTGGTCCTGTGAGGCGAACGGTCTCGAAAGTGCCATCGGCGGATTTTTGAAAATCCACGCTCATTGTGTCGCCTCCGCGCACCTTGACATGAACGGGCGATGGCGCGCCGGATTCCATGGCATACATGAGGGCGGCGGCGCAGACTCCCGTGCCGCAGGCGAGTGTTTCGTCCTCGACTCCGCGCTCGTAGGTGCGCAGGACGAGGGTTCCCGAATCGAGGACTTGGACGAAATTGGCATTCGTGCCTTTCGGTGCGAAGGCTTCGTGCCAGCGGAGGGCGGAGCCCAGCGCCTGGATGTCGAGGGCTTCGACATCGGAAACAAAGACGACCGCGTGTGGCACGCCTGTGTTGATAAAGTGGACTTGGTATTCGGCACCGGAAATCACAAGCGCGCTGGCGCGGCGATGATCCTGTGGGCGTCCCATGTCGAGGGTCACAAATTCCCCCTCGAGAGACGCTGTGATGAGGCCGGCCTGTGTTTCAAAGTTCAAGGAAGCGGGTTTTTCCGGCATCAACCGGGCTGCGAATCTTGCAAAACAGCGAGCACCATTCCCGCACATCTCTGCCTCTCCGCCGTCGCTGTTGTAGTAGCGCATGCGAAAATCCGCGTCGCCATCCGCAGGCTCCACGGCCAGCAATCCATCCGCGCCAATGCCCCTGTGCCTGTCACAGAGCCGTGCTATGGCTGTGCGATCGAGGGAGAGGTTCCGTGTGCGATTATCGAGGACAACGAAGTCGTTTCCCGCGCCGTTCATTTTTGTGAATCGAATATCCATCCAGCCGACAGAGTAGACCTTCGGCGGGCCATTTCGCAATCCGAGTCGCGAGAAGATTTATCGAGCCATGGGTTCATCGGCTCCGTGGGCGCTGAAAAATCAGAAATAAAAGGCGAGCCTGATCCCCTGCAGGGCCCATTTCAGAAAGCCAGGGTCGTCTCTGATTCCCCTGTGTGGCGATTGTTATTTTTTCCGGCTCCACCAAGCCAGTGAGAACAGGGAGCCGGCGGCGTAGCATACGACGTCCCACGGGTCGGCGGTGCAGTGGGCAAAGAGTGCTGGTGCGATGATCTCGGCGGCGAACGACCATAGCACGAAAAGAAATGCGATTTCCCACGCCGTGGGAGGTTTGTCGTGGCTGCGAAGCGCGATCAAACGCCCGCTCCACAGGAAAACCGGAAGGCCAGCGGGTATGAGCAGGACATCGGTGAACCAGCCACGCAAAGCGGGAACATCGATGATCCAGCGCTGGAGCACGTAAAGAAGACCGGCCGCCACGCAAAGCGGATCGAGGGCGTAACGGAAACGCCTCAAAGAAGTGCGCTGATCACCACGCCCGCTCCAAGCGCCAGTGAGGCTTTGATGAAGAAAAGGAACATGTTTTTGTCTGTAGCATAGCCTCGAGGAGTGGTCAACTTTCGAAAATCGAAGGGAATGCGGTTCAGAAATAAAAGGCGATCCCCTGTTCCTTGAAGGCCTCCTTCTGTTCGCTCAGATACTTGTCGCCGAGCGCATCGAAGCCGCCAGCGGCGCGGAAGGACTTGAGAAATCCGTTGATCTGGTCTTGGAGCTGCGTGTCGTTGTGCCGGAGGGCGATTGCCCAATTTTCCTTTTGGACGGGATTCAGCAGGGCGCGAACCTTGGAGGGGTGTTCCTGGGCGTTTTTCCAAATGCTCATCTGATCGTATAGAAAAGCATCAGCTCGGCCTTGTATGACCTCCAGAACGGCGGCGGATTCCTTTTCGAGGGACAGGATTTTGGCGTTCTTGATACTGGCGCGTGCCCAGACCTCGCCGGTGGTGCCTTGGCGAACAGCGATGGTTTTTCCTGGCTGATCCAAATCCTGCAGGGAGTGAATATCGCTGTTCTGGGCGACCAAAAGGGCAAGGCCTGTCGAGAGATAGGGATCCGAAAAGGCGACGGAGGCACGGCGTTCAGGCGTATCCGTCATGGAAGATACAATACAGTCGATCTTGTCCGTCTTGAGAGAGGGAATGAGACCTGTGAAGGGAATGTTCTCGATGCGCACCGGCCTGCCGAGCGCCTTCCCCAGTGCCTCGGCGATATCCACACTCACACCCTCGGGTTTTCCGGAGGGTCCGATTGTTTCAAAAGGCGGATAGGAAAGATCCATTCCGACGAGCAGCGTCGCCTTGTCGCGGCCTTCACAGCTGCTCAAGGCCCACGCAGTGAGGAAAACCAGCGATAGGGAAAATAGGCGCCGCAGCAAGACGGCTGGCGTCACGGATTGGTGGTGGTTTCGATTTTTTCTCCAACAGTGCTGATCCCCTCACCGACTTTGTGCACAGCCTTATCGACGGCGGCACCGGCGCGTTGTGCTGGTCCGCCTGGTCCTGAGCAACCAATGAGAAAAATGCAGGAGGCGACAAAGACTAGGGCTTTCGTTTTCATACATTTCTTTTTAAGCACGATGAAAGCCCCCGATTCAAGCCTTATGAAGGCTGGGCCGCTCAGTCTTTCAGAGGGAGTGGGGTGTGGAGGTCAAAATGAATTTCGTATTGCTCGCCGAGTTGGATGGGGCGTCGGCGCACGGGCACACCAAGAACATTGCGGAACAGGGATTCCTCGAGGGCGTCCGCCTCGGGAAAGGCCTTGTGTAGGGCGGCTGCGGGGTTGTGTCGTTCGATGATGCGGATGCCCGGCACGAGTTCCACCATGTGGCCTTCGTCGTCGCGGGCCTTTGCGAGGAGAACCATCCTCTGTGCGACAGGCGTTTCCTGTGGCACGAGGGCTTTGTATTTTTGAATGCGTTCCTGAAAGGTGAGGAGGAGCAGCTTGGCCGCACTGCTTGCACCGAAGAGGCTTTGTGCGTGGCGAAGAACGGAAATGGCGATCGAGTTGTCCGCATCCTCGAACCATGCCTGGCCTCTGCGGGTGAGGCTGTAAATGAGCAAGGGCCGTCCAGCGCCTCGATGGTTGTTGCGGCTCGACAGGAGCCCCTTTTTCTCAAGCGCCAGGCAGTGTTGCTTCGCGCCCATGTAGCTGAGTCCAAGCGCGGCGGCGAGTTCGCTCACAGGGCGGGGGCCGCCACTTTTGATTTCGCGCAACACCTCATCCTGTCTGCATGTGGGGCGCTGGGGCGAGGCGGGAGGCATCGTGCAAAATTGCGGGAGTCGACTATCGAGAGGGCTCTCCGTTGCTTGGGAGAAGGGCCAGTTCCTCGGGCCGCAATTGGTTTTTCCTAATGGTCGCTGCCAGCGCGTCGGCCTCCGCTTTTTGACCCGTGGCATGCAGCACGGCGGCACGCACAACTTTCCAAGGGGCGGGCACCGAGTTCCAAGAAATGGTTTTGCCATCGTAAATGGCGTCCGCCTCGGCTGCCCGGCCGGTTTTTAAGAGGGCAAGTGATGTGATGCTGAGTGAGGTCAGCGTGGGGGGATCGGTCTTCTGGAGTTCTATGGCTGTAGTGGCGGCATGCGGCAAATCCTCTCCTGTGAGAAGTTTGAGATAAAGGAGATCGTTCTGAGCCTCCGCAAGCATGGGAAATCCCTCTGTCAATTCCTTGTAAATTGGCAGGAGTTCGCTCGCAGATGCGCTTTTGGGTGTGCAGCGGATGAGACCGAGGAAGCCCTCAAGGGCTGTCTCTCTGCGGCGGGACATGGTTTGATAGACTTTCATGGCCTGCTCTTGTTCTCCAATGCGCAGAGCATATGCGGCAACAAATGAGATGACCTCGGGTTTCTCATACATGAGGCCGAGTTGCAGCTCGCGCCAGCAGTCGGCGGCGCGCACCTCATCGCCGGAATTCTTGGCGGCCCTTGCAAGAAAAAGGAGGCGAATGCTGTCGGAGAGTCCGGAAACGGTCTCGGCATCAAGCATTGTGAAAATCTCATTCCATTCTTCCATGCCGGCCAGGGCATCGAGGTGAATGAGCAGCCAGTCGATATTCGAAGCCGCCCGCTCGCGTCCGATGAATTTGATCGTTTCCTTGTGGTTGAGCCTGCGGTTCATCCAGCGTGCAAACGCCATGGCCTCGTCCGGTGGGCCTTCCATTCTTGCTGTCGCCATCTGAGCCAAAAGAGCTGGCTTGGAGGCGGGATTCTGCTTGATTTGCAAATCAAGTGCCAAGAGGGCGTCATCCGGCGTGCGAAGACGATGTGCGAGGATTTTCTCGGCCACTTTGTCGTTTTCCATGGCAGTCGGCGAGGGGCGCAAAAGTTGCTGCTGGGCAAGTAGGCGAAGAGCGGAAATACCTACGGGAGAATCCCTATCAATCAATTGGAGTAAAATCTCCCGACTGGCCTTCATATCTGGTTTCAGGGTCATTTCGGCTGTCGCCAGCAAGAGTTTGTCGGCATCGGCGGGTGACAGGCCGGCAAGTTTCTGGCGCGCCACCTCCAAGGCGCTCTTCAGATTTCCCTCTTTCTGCAAAATACGCATCTCGATGATGGTTTTCTGAATGGACTGGTCATCTGCGAGCTGATCCAAGGCACCTTTTGCGATGGTTGTGTTGTGTGATTTGAGCGCTTGCTCGGCAAGAGTCAGGAGCTCTTCGGTGGATGCGCGTCGCTCAATCATCAAGTTCTGAAGTTCATTGAGTGCCGCCGGATCGCCAACCTTGGCATTGAAAAGGCGCACTTTGCGAAAAACCCCTTCATTATTTGGAGCCATCAGGATTGCCTTGCGCATGAGGGCAATCGTTTTTGGGGTATTGCCTTCCTCCGCCGCCGCACGGGATTGCTCGAGAAATGCCATGGCCCGGCGTAGCTTGAGCTCCTGATAAAGCGGGGGGGCAGCTGTCCAAATGATCAGACCGAGAATGAGTATTCCCAGCACAAAAAGAACCCTCTTGTCGCTGAACAGTTCTTTAAGAATGTGGCGCCCGTATTTGCTATCGTGAGGTATTTCCTCGTAATCGGGCAACTCCTGAGCGGTTGGATCTATGGGCTCAGGCTCGACATTCATCGATGCCTCGGCAAGGGAAGCCTGAGTTCGGCTTGGTTTCGTGGGCTTTTCTTTCCCTATTTTCTTCGGTCCGCTCATTTTCGGAATGGGGGCCTCTCTTCTACAGTGGCGTTGAGAAAAGTCGCGAGGGAATTCGCTGCCCCTTCGACATCGCGAGTATTCCAAACGGCGGCCTCTATGAGCGTCTGGCCTTGGTTCCTGATCCCTTTGCTCACAACTTTCCAGCGTCCCCGCAGTGTGTAGTCCTCATCTTGGGCGCCAGCAGCAAGACTCTCACCATCGGCATTCCGCCCGCCGCCTGCGATCACTGAGTGGAAGACCAGAACCGGACGAGTGGACTCGCGGAATAAAAAGACGCGGAAAAGGAAGTTCTCTGCGCCAACTTTCATCATGACGCTCGGGAGTTGTTTTTCGAACACCATGCCAATACTGGCGAGGCATGTGCGAGGGTCGTGGATGCCGAGGGCTTGGATCGCGGTGCGTCCGGCCGGCCACCGAAGGTAAAAGAATTGCCACTTGTTTCCTTCCGTATCCCAAAAGCGCTCCGAAAATCCCTCCGGAAAAAACAACATGCGGCGTGTGCGATCGGGGATGGAAACGGATTTCGTGCCTGGCGAGCCGGATTTTAATGTCCATCCGCTTTCGTTCGAGGCGCTGCGTTCATGCCATCGATACCACGATTCCGTGCCAACCAAGGACACTGCTGCGACAAGGATAGTGGCTACGGAGAAAAAACGAATCGCTCCAGAAATATGAGGGCTCTCCTCGGGGGCATCGCATGAAGTGGCTGTGTAACCCCTCGAGATACGGGATTTGTTGTAAAAATGGGCGAGCGTCCAGAGCGTGCCAAGTGTCGAGACCAGGATCGCGTAGCCAGCGATGTCGTGCCATTTCTCGATGGCAGCAACCCCTTCGTTGGATGCGATCACGGACAGGAAAGTGGCTCGCAGGAAATTTCCCAAGAGCGCGACGAACACCGCACTGCAGACGAGGCCGCAGCGGATGAATGTGCTGAAGCGGAACATTTCCCCAAAAAACAGCGCTGCCATGATGCCGCTCTGCAGCGAGCGCACCCCGCTGCATGCCTCCTCCACGCCGAGTGTGCCAGTGGGAAGTGTGATGAGATGTCCACGGCGAATGGCTTCATACCCGAGCCAATGCAGCATCTCGAGAGCCGCGATGGCGTTTTTTTCCATGAAAAACCCCATGATTGCCTCCTCCGCATTTCTGGGCCATGGGATCGCGATGATGAAAAAGCACACCGGAAAAAGAAAATGCCGCAACCAGCTCGAGCCGCCGATCGAGTAAACGAGGAGGAGAGTCAGAAAAACCGCGCTGAACGCGCCCGCGATGCCCGGCACGCGCCACTCGGGGTTTGCTTCGAAGAATGGCTGCACTCCCGCAAGAAAACTCAACGGCGGCAAGGCCAGCAATGCCACGATCCCAAGGCTCCCTGGGTCAACCTCCACCGGGCGGTCCCGCCACCGCTGCAGAAAGAGAGCGAGGCAGATGATCGGGACCAGAAATCCGTAGCTATACTGAGGGTCCAGCTCCCATTCGTTCCAAAGCATCCGGATCGCCATCCACCAGATCGCGGCCAAGGCCGCTCCGATTAATCCGATGGAAGGAATCGCCAACCTGAACGATGCATGGTTTTCCAAGGTCTTGGGAAATCTTTTTTCAGCGACCCTTACCAAAGATCATCACGTGGAGAGTCTTCAAGATCACCGTGGCATCCAGAGCGAGGGAAAAATGCCGGATGTAGTAGAGGTCATACATAAGTTTTTCCAAGGTGTCGTTGACACTTGCACCATAGGAATAGTTCACCTGCGCCCAGCCGGTGATTCCCGGCCGCACAAGGTGGCGGAAGTGGTAGTAGGGGATGACTGTCTCGTATTGCTCCACGCATTTGATCCACTCGGCGCGAGGCCCAATGAGGCTCATTTCTCCGCGAAGGACATTCCACAGCTGGGGGAGTTCATCCAGGCGGGTGACTCTCAGCCAGTGACCGAGCTTGGTCACGCGAGGGTCGCCTTCGGTGGTGTAGAGGCCCTTGAACTCGCTGCCAACTATCATGGTGCGGAATTTATAAAGCGTAAAGAGGTCTCCGTGCTGGCCTACGCGTGTTTGGCTGAAGATCACCGGCCCTTTTCCTTCGCACTTGATCAGGAGCGCGACGAAGGCCAGGGCAGGTGACACAAGGACCAAGGTGCAGGATGCCAGAACTATGTCGAAAACGCGTTTGAGCGATGCGAAGGCCGAGTGCTGCACGAGTTGAAAACCCGAGTCCAATGGCCAGGTTCTACTCAAGAGGTCGGGGGGCATCTTTTGCCAATAAGACTCAAAGAAAGAGTGCATCGTGTAGACGGGCAACTCCTGAAAATGGACTGCCACCAGCGAGTTCAGGATATTGTTGTCCAATCGATCGGATGGAGCCGCGATGACGATAGCCTCATGCTCGGTGTCGGGATTTTCCTTGAGGTTCTTCAGGATATCACTCGCAAGCGCCGAGTAGGTCGGGCTATCTGGGCCAGCGACATTTGACCCCACGGTGGCATCTCCCACGGCAAAGAAGTGGAGGTTCTGCTTCTGGCTATTGAGTGTGTAGTTCCGGTAAAATCGTTCGCCGGATTCCGTATCGCTGATCACCAGCAATCTGCGGTTTCGGTGTAGGAGGCTTGAGTTGTAGAGCAGCTTCCGCTGCGCGAGCGTGAGGAGGGAGAATGCGAGAAAGGTGACACCGAAGATCGAACGGCTGGAAGCGACCGCACCGCCGAAGGACGCCACCAGATACACCATGAGTGCGGAAAATAAAAACGCAGCCAAGCAGGCGATCAAGTGCTCGCTCGCATAGTTTAGGGATCGCATATCCGAGCGTGAGTTGTAAGCCCCGATGAGGCTGAGGCAAAAAACACAAATTGCCGTCGGCAGAATGACTTCTGACCAGCCGTATCGGTTGAAGTCTCCCGATAATTCCGAGAGGCCCATATAGATGCCTGCCCAGCAGAGGCTATCCAATACCAAAAACAGGAGCATCGCGAGACGCTCGCGGAGTGATCCCCTCGCGACTTTCAGCCCGGCGGGAAAGAGGGATGCCGGGCGTTTGGAAAAAACCGCGGGCACTGTATTTGTAGCTTCCATGGGGCGACGGCTCACGCTCATTGACCAGTAGAATGAACCTAAAATATTTCTAATCTCCAAATCCAGCGCAGTAAAGTATTTCTTCGATTTTTTGAGGTTGAAAACAGCCCTGCAAACCACGCTGCGGAGCTCGGAGGCTTCTCCTCGGGTCGTCTAATACGAACCTTCCACCCGTGCGGCCACATCGCGGTAACCGTAATCGACCTCGTAAATTTGCTTCATGCAGTCGAGCGACTTCTCCTTCTGTTCCATCTTGCCGTAAACGAGGCCCAGATTGTAAACGACATCCTTTTTCACAGGGTCCATGACCAGAAGCTCGGCAACGGCGTCCGAAAGGGTCTTTGCAGCCAGATCGAGCATGCCTCGTGCGGTGAAGCAGCGCCCGAGGAGGCACATGGCGCGTGTGCGGACATTGGGGTTTTGTCGTGCTTTTTGAAGTTCGGGGATGGCTTCCTGCCAGAGTTCAAGCTCGGCCAAAATCTCGCCCAGTTCGAAGCGGAATTGAAGGTCAGTGGGGTTCTGTTGGACGCGCGAGCGCGCGAATTCCAGAGCGAGCTCGGCTTTTTGCTTGAGAAGGCCGAGGAGTTCCGCCGCGTAAGTGTCGGATTCCGGAGTGCCAGGATTGGCGGCGATGTATTGCTCGCGGGAGCTGATGGCTATTCCAAATTGGCGGATTTGAAGGTCCGTCGCCTTGCGAACGAGGGCCGTGTCGGAGTTGTTTGACAGGGCCGCCGCATAGGAAAACCAACTCGCGGCGCTGTCCCAATCCTCTTTTTGCTCGTAGAGTTCGGCGATGCGGCGTGAGGTGTCGATGTTCCCCGGTTCTGCCTCGGCTTTCGCATGGAACTCAGCCAGAAGGTTCTCGATCATCTCGTCACTACGGACGACACGGGATTGCTGCTCGAGTGCTATAGCTTGTTCCTTGTTTTTGATGAGATCGCGGTAGGTCGTTTCCTCTTTTTCCCAGCCGCCGCTCTGCATCGAGGCGGACGCAGAGGCATCCTTCAGTCCCTTGATCGCAGCCATGTCGTTCGGCGTGATGTCGACGATCCTCTGGTAAAGATTCAGGGCTTCCGTGGGATTCTCAAATTGAAGGTGGTGCCGGGCAAGTTCGTGCAGGGTTTTGACATCCTTTGGAGAGCCCTCGATGATGGTCTCGAGGGCAAATGCCGCCAACTCGGGGAGATTTGCCGCCAAGGCGGCTTCCTTGAGAATCTGGTTGAGCTGGGGATTTCTTGGCTCGTTTTCCAAGGCCTTCTCCGTTGCTTCAATCGCTGCCAGCGGGTCTTTTTTTATCTGGGACTGGATCTTCATCGCGCTGAATGAGGCCGTCGAAAAGAGCGATTTTTTACCCCCAGTTTTTGCGACTGCGGCTTTGCGGGCGAGCTGGCGGGCAGCCATGAAGTCTGGGTAGCTTTTGAGGATCGTCTGTAAAAGCTGGATCGTGTAGCCGGGGTTCTTGAGCTGCATCGCACTCATAGCCTTCAACCAATTTGCACGGTGAAACTCGGGGAGGTCTTTTTCAGTCGTTACTGCCATAATCTGCCCAACCAATAATAGGTTTTGATCCATCCTTCAAGCTTGCCTGCAAAGGATTTCGTCGCGACGAAAGGAGCTTCTCCAGCGTATCGTCTGACGCGAAACTGCACCCGATGAATTTTTTTCTCATTTTCCTCTTTGTGTTCATCTCATCGGTGGCCCGCGCGGAATGGCGCCTCGCGCTGCCGGGCTGGAACTATGAATTCCCTGCGGACCATGGCAGCCATCCCTCCTTCAAAACAGAGTGGTGGTATTTTACAGGCAACTTGAGGGCGAAGGCTGGCGGGGAGGAACTCGGTTACCAGCTCACATTTTTTCGCCAAGGGGTGTCCGACCCTTCAACCTCTGTGCCCGAGGCGCAATTCATCCAGCGGGATGTCAAGTTCGCCCACTTTGCGGTTTCGGAGGTCTCCAAAAAAAAATTCCATCATTTTCAAAAGCTATCCCGAGGGGCTTTTGGCGAGGCTGGTTTCGACGATGAATCCCGCATTGCTTGGATTGATGACTGGTCTTGCGAACGCACGGGGCGGCATGATTTTAGGCTTCAAGCCGGGCAGGACGGCGTATCGCTGGACTTGAAGCTTTCCTCGACACGGGAGCCAGTCGTCCACGGTCGCAATGGCGTAAGCCAGAAAGCCGAGGGCGAGGGCAGGGCGTCGCACTATTACTCTCTCACGAGGATGCAGACTGCTGGAACGGTCTCCGTCGCCGGCGTGGAATATGAGGTCGAGGGCCTCACCTGGTTCGATCACGAGTGGGCCACTAACCAACTGGCTGCGCATCAGACAGGCTGGGATTGGTTCAGCATCCATTTTGAGGACGGTGGGGAACTCATGCTCTTCCAGATCCGAACGAAGGACGGAGGTCGCGATGAATTCTCCTCGGGCACCTATGTGGATGAGTCGGGAGCCGCAGAAAAAATCGAGCAATCGGATTTCGAGCTTGAGCCAATCGAGTGGTGGACAAGTGGTGAGTCCAAGGCACGCTACCCGGTGGCCTGGAAAATCAAAATCCCAAAACAGAATCTTGACCTCACCGTGCGGGCGCGTTTTTCAAATCAAGAACTCGCTGCCTCGCCGTTCTCCTACTGGGAGGGAAGCGTGTCGGTGGAGGGTAGTCGCACCGGTCGAGGTTACCTCGAAATGACCGGCTATGCTGGCCGCATCGTCGGCATGCAGGCGCAATAAAATCACTCAGGAATCGATTCTCCCCGCACCAGGTCCTCGAGGGATTGTCTCTCGCGGGCAAGATGGAATTTTTCTCCATCCACCAAAATTTCCGGCAGAAGCGGGCGGGAGTTGTAGTTTGAAGACATGACAAACCCGTAGGCACCGGAGCTGAGCACCGCAACGCGGTCATCGGGATGAAGTGGTGCGAGAGGGCGATCCTGGGCAAAAAAATCGCCGCTCTCGCAGACTGGACCCACCACATCCATCACGGTCTTTTCATTTGTCGATTGGCGGAGCGGAACGATCTCATGCCAGCCCTCGTAGAGTGCAGGCCGGATGAGGTCGTTCATGGCGGCATCGATGATGGTGAAGGTTTTTGCCGGAGTCTGCTTCACATATTGGACAGTCGAGAGCAGCGCACCGGCATTGCCCACAAGGAAGCGGCCGGGCTCGAAAAGAATGCGCAGGCCCAAGGGTTTCAACACGGGGATGATGGCAGCCGCGTAGTCTTCTGGAGTGATTCTTTGCGTCGAAGAGCCATGGGCCTCCCACCATGCAGGGCTTCCACTCTCCAGTGCCTCGTCATAAACGATGCCGATTCCGCCGCCAAAATCGAAGAACTCAATATCGTAGGCTTGCTTGAGGTCTCGCACCAGCGCGGCCAGCTTCTCAGCGGCCTCCGCAAAGGGGGACGCCTCCAGAATTTGCGAGCCGATGTGTGTCTGGACACCCCGGATTTTCAGGTGGGGAAGACCGGCCGCAACTTGGTAAACCTCGGCCGCCCGGTCGATGCCGATGCCAAATTTATTTTTACTCTTTCCGGTGGAAATGAACTTGTGCGTCTTGGCATCCACATCGGGATTCACCCGTATGGCCACAGGCGCTTTCAATCCGAGAGAGCCAGCGACTTCATTGATGCGGGTCAGCTCGCCTTCGCTTTCGACATTGAACGAGTATACTCCCTCCCGCAGCGCAAAGGCGATCTCCTCCCGGGTCTTACCCACTCCTGCAAAGGTGCAGCGGTCCGCTCTCCCGCCGGCCTTCAGCACGCGAAAGAGCTCGCCCGCAGATACGATATCAAAACCAGAGCCGAGTTTTGAAAGAAGATTCAGAACGGCGAGGTTCGAATTTGCCTTCACCGCGTAGCAGAGGAGGTGGTCGAGTGGAGCCAGTGCCGCATCCAGCCGCCTGTAGTTACTGCGGATCGTTGCCGACGAATAAACATAGGCAGGGGTGGCAAAGCGGTCGGCAATTTCACCAAGGTCCACACCCTCGCAGCGCAGGGTGCCATCAACATAGGAAAACGAATGCACCCCGCGAAAATGGGGATCTTTTTTCCCAGTGTCAACCGAGCTGCCGAAAAAATCAGGCGGTCTTGATGAGATCGCGGTTTTTGAAGAGATAGGCTAGGCCGGAGTAAATCGAGAGGAGGACGGTGAGCGGAACCAGAAGGTGCGTTCCAAAAAGCCATGCCATGCCGAGCCAAGTGGGGTGCCCGGTCTCGCCGAGTGCGAGCAGAAACAAAAAATAAGTGATCGTGATCATCTGCCAGGTGGTTTTGTGCTTTCCGAGGTTGTCAGCGGGAATCACGAGCCCCTTCGCTGCGGCCAGAGAGCGGAGTCCAGTGATCAGAAACTCGCGGCTGATAATCAGAATGACCGCCCAAGCTGGAATGGCTTGGAATCCGATGAGGCAAATGAAGGCCGACGCAGTCAGAATCTTGTCTGCGAGGGGATCCATGAGCTTGCCAAAATCCGTGATAAGATTCCAACGCCGGGCAATAATGCCATCCAGCATGTCCGTGAGCGCGGCCACCAGAAAAATGAAAAATGCCACCGTGAACCGAAAGGGAAAGTCGAGCGTGAAGCAAAGGACGAAAAACGCGGTGAAAGCCAGCCTCGCCAGAGTGAGCCTGTTCGGAAGGTTCATCCTGTGAAAACCTGAAGGGCGGCGTGCGCGTGCGCGACAGCTATGTATTTCTCCGCGCTGGCACGCAGGGAAAGAATCTCTGCGGCGGTGAGTTGACGGACAACTTTTGCCGGCGAGCCCATGACAAGTGATCGTGGGGGGATTTTACTCCGCGATGTCACCAGCGAGCCCGCGCCGATCAGGCATTCGTCGCCTATCACCGCTTCATCCAGAATCACGGCTTTCATTCCGACAAGGCACAAGTCTCCAACCGTGCAGGCATGGATGATTGCCGCATGCCCGATCGTGCAATAGGCTCCCACAGTGGCTCCCAAGTCATCTGCGAGGTGAAGGATGCACCCGTCTTGAATGTTTGTCCCCTCGCCGATACGGATGGTCTCGATATCGCCACGGAGCACAGCTCCGTAAAACACACTCGAGTCCAGTCCCAAGCGAACATCACCAATGATTGTGGCGTTCCTTGCCACAAAAGCCGCAGCCTCTACCTGAGGCTTGGCACTCAGAAATTTTTCAAGGCGTGCGCTGATATTCATGAACGAGCCACCACTCCAAGAAACGGTGGCAACTTCGTTAGAGAACCTGCTTGAGTCGCTTTTTCGCTTCTTTGAGAAGCTGGGTCTCCGCTTCGATCCAGTCGGTCGAAGAATTTCCCGGCCAGCCCATCGTCTCACGGCGCTCCGAAATGTAATACGCACGCAACTTGATCTCATCGGGCGACACTCCGATCTCTGGCAGTGCCGGAGAGGGCGTCGCGCTCTTCGTCTTGCCAACGGCCCCGCCAGTCGCTTTTTTTGATTTGGTGGGAGCTGCGACAGCGGATTTCACCGCAATTTTTTGAGACACCTTGACAGCTTTTGCCGCAGGACTGATCGCTTTGGCAGGCACGGATTTGCTGGCCGCTTTGGCAGGCACGGATTTGCTGGCCGATTTAGCAGGCACGGATTTGCTTGTTGATTTAGCAGGCACGGATTTGCTTGTTGATTTAGAAGGCATATTTTCATCCTTCAATCTCATGCAGCGATTTGCAAAATAAATCTTCAAAATAAATCCTGATGGATTAAACTCACATTCAGTGACTGCTTTTTTTATCCGATGGATGGTTACAACCGTTGCCGTTTTTGTGGCCGAGAAAGTTCTTCCCGGCATCACCTGCTCAGGCGTCGAGGCTTTGCTCGGGGCCTCACTTCTCTTGGGAATTATTAACGCCTTTGTTAGACCATTTTTGCTTCTTTTGAGCCTGCCATTTATCATTATCACAATGGGGCTTTTCATTTTTGTGGTGAATGCCCTCCTCCTGCTTTTCGTGTCTCAAATCATTCCCTCGTTTCAGGTCGAGGGATTTTGGAATGCCTTTTTGGGAGCCATCATCATTAGCGCGGTGAGTTGGATTCTTAGCTCGTTTTTCCGAACAAGCGACGGGCGCATTCACGCAATCACCCACCACCCTTCCATCAAAAAAGCGGATGCCCGCACGATCAAGTGAGTCTTTTTGATTTGGGGCGCGTTGGCGTCAAAATCTGTGGCATTACGAGTGAATCCGACGCCTGCATGTGCATAGATGCCGGGGCGGATGCTTTGGGATTTAATTTTTATGCGGGATCGAAACGCTTCATCGAGCCAAGCGAATCGCTCCCGTGGATTCGCGGCTTGGAGGGCCGTGTGAAGCGCGTTGCTGTCGTGGTGAATGCCGATCGCCCACTGCTGCAGTGCCTGAGGGACTCTGGGTGTTTTGAATTCATTCAATTCCATGGAGATGAGAACCCCGCCGAGTGTATTGCCGAGGGAGGCGACGGCTGGATCAGGGCTGTGCGTGCCAAAGACTATGCCGCTCTCAGCCAAGGGCTCCAATATGCCACTCGCGATCTTCTTCTCGATGCTTGGTCGCCGCTGGCCTTTGGTGGCACAGGGGACTTGGCCGATTGGCAAATGCTTGCGGATTTTATTTCCAACCAGCCTGAAAGAAACTTCATCCTCGCGGGCGGGCTATCCCCGGCAAATGTCGTCGATGCGATCCAGACGGTCAGTCCCTGCGGAGTCGATGTGGCTGGAGGCGTGGAATCTTCCCCGCGAAAAAAAGACCCAGTCCTCGTGACTCGCTTCATTTCTGCTGTTCTGGGCAGCTCGCCAATTTCCCAAGCTTCGACTTGACCTATGTTATTCCTTTCAACTTCGCACCTGCTACCCGTGCTGGCCTTCCTCTCGCTCCTCTTGGCCGGATGCGCCACGGACAACCGCCACCGAATGATCCTGAGCGTGGCCGATCAGAAAATGATCGTCTTGAGGGATGGCAAACCATTGAGCTCCTACCCTGTCTCCACTTCAAAGTTCGGCCTTGGTGACAGGCCTGGATCCTATGCGACGCCTCTGGGGGTGCTTCGCATCAAGGAAAAAATCGGGCACGGACTCCCTGCCGGAGCGGTCTTCAAAAGCCGGAAGCCGACTGGCGAAGTGTTGCCTGTCGACGCTCCAGGTCGAGATCCTATCGTGACCCGCATTCTCTGGCTGGAGGGGTTGGATGAGAGAAATCGTAATGCCTATCGCCGCTACATATACATCCATGGCACTCCGGAAGAACGCAACGTTGGAAGACCTGTCAGCTACGGTTGCATCCGCATGCGATCTCAGGATGTCATCGAGCTCTTCGAGACGGTCGGGCTAAACTCAAAAATTTTAATCACTCCCAACCCGCTTCCTCTGTCGCTTTTGTCTCCACCCTTGCCGGATCGGCACTAACCGTCTAAGGATTCTCGCTATGCACTCCGTTGCTGCCAGCACCATTGCCAAGAGCCGGATTTTATTTTCAGTATGACGGTCGATCCTGCCAAGCCATCGGTGATGAATCCACTCGAGGAGCGGATTCTCTACAAATTCCGAAATGGATTGCTGCTTGCCGAGGCGCTCACTCATCCGAGTATATCCTTGGAAAGAAAGAACTACCCATTTGACAACCAGCGGCTTGAGTTCCTTGGCGATGCCGTCATTCAGGTCAGCGTTACCGAGCATCTTTTCCGCATGTTTCCGGATTTTGGCGAGGGTCAACTCACCAAGCTCCGGACGCGCATCGTCTCCAGACCCGCCCTGCGCGACCGCGCTCTCGCATTGGACTTGGGCAGTTTTATCATGATGGGGCGCGGCGAGGAGTCCAGCGGCGGGCGCGAGCGGGCATCCACCCTGGCCGATGCCTTTGAGTCACTCGTCGGTGCGATCTACCTTGATGGCGGCTTCGACGCGGCCCGTATCTTCATCCTCCGCCAGATGGACCCAGTCTTCACGGAAATTGCCAGCCAGCCCGATGAGATCAACCCCAAAGGCTACCTGCAGGAAATCCTCCAAGCCATAGAACCCACTGCGCCAGACTACCAGATCCTCTCGCAGACAGGCCCCGAGCACTCGAAGGTTTTTATCTGCAGCGTGCTCTGGAATGGTCTCGAGCTCGGGCAGGGATGCGGTTGCAGTAAAAAAGAGGCCCAAGTCGCCGCCGCCCAAGTGGCTCTCGCCAAAAGACTGTGGGAATCAAAAGTCGAGGCTCCTCCTCGCAGGAAAAAGAAAAAAAAATGATCTATCAACTGCCACTTCAGGTGACGGGCCTCGCCGCCGGTGTTCTCCTCCTCGCCTCCCATGCGTTTGGTTTATTCAACCCCAGTGCCTCCATCCGGCTCGCCCGCGATTTCCCGCGATCCCGTCTCATGGGCACGGTTCTGCTGCTGATTGCAACCATCTGGAGTTTCCTGCTCGTGCAGGATATCGACCTCGGTGAATTTTCGAGACTTCGGGGAATCATGTTGATTGGCATCGTTGCCGGGGCTGCGTTGTCGTGGATTTATGTCGACGAGTTTCTCTCGGTTCGAGCTCTTGGAATGATCCTGCTGCTCGCCGCCGAACCCCTTCTGGAGTCATCCGCCCTTCGTGTTGAACCAAGCAGGTTGATTCTCGTGGTGCTGGCCTATGCGTGGGTCGTTGCCGGACTCTTCTTTGTTGGCATGCCCTACGTCCTGAGGGATGCGGTGGGTGCCATCTCCTCAGATCGCCGAGTCTGGTTCTCGGCTGCCCTTGGCGGATTTCTCTACGGCACTGCCCTCATCTTTGCCGCATTATTCTGGTGGTAACTCACCATTCAACGCCCACCACCGTGAGCGTTACCGCGTGGTGCGGCGTGCCCACTACGGTATCAGCTGAGACATTTTTCTCCCCGGTGCCATAGCTTGCAGGCGCTGTGGGATTCAGAAGTTGCCAAGGCTTTTGAACATCGAAAATCTGCTTCACAATCCCATCCACCTCGGGTTTCAACTCCGCGGCTTGTGTCACAATCTCGCGCTGGGGCGCCTGTGGAGCCACAAAATCCTGTGCCAGCAGCAAAGGTGTTGTAGCCAGAGTGAGTAAAAACAATCGTGCTTTCATAGGTTCCCTTTAGTCGGGGGAGTTGATGTTGGCAAGTGGAGTGCTTTTGCAAGGACAGCGGATGCCGGGGTCTCCGTCTCGCGGTCACTGGCGTCGTCCTCGAGAAAGCCCCCAGCAATCTTTGAATCATGGTCCCTGGGAGCGCGCCCGCCCCCGACACCTATTGGGAGGGTTTATGCTGATCGTCGAAGTTCAGGTAAGTGTAGAGATTTAGGCTTTTTTCGTAGTCGTCGAGGAGGCGCATGGCCTCATTAGGCTTCAATCGGTCGCTTTTGATAGCGGCATCGGTCTGGGCCTTCATTCGGCGGGCGAGCTCGTTCACATCCCATTGCGTGAGGGCGAGGACTTGGCCGATCGTGCTGCCGGGCAGGATTTCTTCGACATAATGACCGGAGTCTTCGTCCTCATCGAGATAGATGTGCATTTCATTCACACGGCCAAAGAGGTTGTGCAGGTCTCCCATGATGTCCTGATACGCGCCGGCCAGAAAAAATCCGATGTAGTAGGGCTCCCCGGGCTGCCAGCGATGGAGCGGGAGGGTTTCCTTCACATCTTGGAGGTCGATGAATTTCGCGACTTTGCCATCCGAGTCGCAAGTGATGTCCACGAGGGTCGCATTGCGGTCCGGGCGTTCGTTGAGGCGATGGATGGGCATGACGGGGAAGAGTTGACCGAGAGCCCAGTGGTCGAGGAGGGATTGGAAGACAGAGAAGTTGCAGAGGTATTGGTCGCCGATGGCGATTTCGATTTCGCGCACCTCTTCGGGGATGTGTTCGGCGTCGCGGAAAAGCTCCACGATATTCGCAGCGATCTGCCAGTAGACGGTTTCGATGCCGGCCTTGGCCCGAAGGTCGAGAAGGCCGAGATCGAACATCGACTGGGCGCGTTCGCGGATTTCTTGGGCATCATGGAGGTTCTCGAGGCGGTTTTGAGGAGTCAGGTTGCTGTGGATTTCAAGGATGTCTGCGAGCAGGGGAATCTCTCCGCCGCTCGTTGTGGCAGGCGTCTCCTGTCGGCTGGCCTTTTCGATGGCACCGAAGGTTTCCACGATGAGCACCGAATGCTGGGCGACGATTGCCCGGCCGCTTTCGCTGACGAGTGTAGGGTGGGGGACGGACTCGGAATCACAGACTTCCTTCACTGTGTAAACGATGTCGCGCACATATTCGTCGAGCGAGTAGTTCATCGAGCTGTCGAAGGTTGTGCGGGATCCGTCGTAGTCGACGCCGAGTCCTCCGCCGACATCGAGGTAGCCGAGTTCATGGCCCATTTTGGAGAGTTTGGCGTAGAAGCGGGAGGCTTCCCGCACGGCGCGTTTGATGGTGCCGATGTCGGGAACTTGTGAGCCGACATGGAAATGCACGAGCTTCAGGCAATGGGCGAGTCCGGCGGCATGGAGCATGTCGCTGGCCTCCACGAGGTCGGCGGTGGAGAGGCCGAACTTGGCGTTCTCCCCGCCGCTTGTGGCCCACTTGCCAGAGCCCTTGGAGAGTAGGCGCACGCGCAGGCCGATGAGGGGCTCGATTTTCATCGTCTGCGAAACACGAAGGATGTGGGCGAGCTCCTCGAGCTTTTCGACTACGAGAATCACTGTCTTTCCGAGCTTCCGGCCGATGAGGGCGTTTTGAATGAAACTTGTGTCCTTGTATCCATTGCAGATGACCAAACTTTCGGGATCCGAGTGCACGGAGAGGGCTGCGAGGAGTTCCGGCTTGCTCCCGGCCTCGATGCCGAAGTGCCATGGCCGGCCGGCATCGATGATTTCCTCCACGACCTCGCGGAGTTGGTTCACCTTGATCGGAAAAACACCCCGGTAGGGCGAGGTGTAGCCGGCCTCAGAAATCGCTGTGGCGAAGGCTTTGTTGATCGTCTCCACGCGGTCGCGCAGGAGGTCGTGGAAGCGCACGACGAGCGGGAATGCCAGATTGCGGCTCCGCGCCTCGGCGACGACATCCATGAGGTCGATCGTCTCGTCGTTGCGCTTCGGGAAAACGCACACATGGCCGGCATCATTGATGCCAAAGTATCCGCCGCTCCAGCGGTCGATGTTGTAGAGTTCGCGGGCATCTGTGATGTCGAACGATGAATGGGATTCCATGGATTAAAAATTGATGACTGTGTGTGTTGAGGTTTGGCTCACTGCGGCGGCTTCTTCGGGCATGATCCAGCGTTCCGCAAATTCAATCCCCCAAGAGTCCGATATAGCGATTTCGCCGGTATGTTTGTTGTAGCCTGTGATCATGCATACGTGTCCGCTGTCCCGATGCGACCGCATTTTCCTAACTTGCCTTCGTGCATCAGCGAGAACTTTTTTCCACGCGGCGGTGTCGTTGGCGTTTTTGCGGGCCTCCATGCGGCTGTTAATTGCGTTGTTGAAGTCCGGTGAGCTGAACATCGCCCACATGATTGGCAGACCGCGATCGATGAATCGTGAGACGCTTGTGGCATCCAGTTTCATGACGGGTGACTCGATCCGCCTCCCGGCTTGAATGACGGCTTGGCTCGCGCCAGCGGACACTGCGGCGACCGATGATCCGCCGCCCGCCTCGGTCTGGCCAGCCATCGCGAGGGTATACATATCGGCTGGAACGCCCATATATCGCATGACTCGCTCCCAAGTCGCCGGAACGCAGTAGCCCTTTGGCCCTTGGTTCACCATCGGCATGTCCTTCAAAATCACATCGCCATTTGCTCTTTTTTCGATGCGTTTGGCGACCGCCTCTCGAATGACAGAATCCGGGATACGCGATCTGCCGCCGGCATCCGCAGACTCTGTGGTCATCACGCGAAGGGCGACATATTCGTCGCGAGGCGAGGCGAGCAGAAAGGCGTGGCCATTCCAGTTCCACCGTTTCATGGATTCCCGGGTCTCACGTCCTTGGCCGAAGAGGTCGGCGACAGGTTCACCGAAAAGCTTGGTCAGCGCGGCAATGAGATTTTTTTTATCCTCCTGAATGGCCCGCTTGTAATTCCGAATCTCGTTGCCCGCTCTGCGCGCGTTGCCGGGAGTGTAATCAACGGCATCGCCTTTGTTCGCGAAGATCATCGAAAGGCTGGCCGGTTTTCCCTCCTCGGCATAGAGCGCGAGTGAGTAGGGGCGGCACCCCAGGAAGCGTTCATCAGGTCCGGCATATTGGCGGTAGCTGGAGTCTGTGGATGTCTGGGACTCCTGGGGCCACTTGAGGCGCTCCGCGAGATCTTCCGCGCAGTCGTCCCATAGAGATTCATCGGCGAAAACCGGAACTCCAAAAGCTTCGTTGAGATCGGCAATGGTTTGATCCGCGCAGGCTGTTCCGATCAGAAAAAAATTCAAAAGTGCCACCATGGTGCGGCTGTCTGGACGGAGACTATTCATTAAAGAATCGGCACACTAAAGGCGCGCCATTTTTTTTCCATACGAATTCCTTGGTCCGCATGTTTTTTTCACATGGGTCTGTTCCATGGTGACATAAGCGGCTCTGGGGATGTATTGGTTCTCCTTTTTCCAGCCATCCTCACAATGCACCGATCCAAACCTGCTGAACGTGCCGAAGAACAGGGCGTCTTCTTTCCCGAACTGGCATCTGCCGACCGCACGCGCGCAGCCGGAGTTGTCAAAAACTTCGTGCTCGATACCAATGTCCTCCTCCACGACCCGAATTGTCTGAACCGCTTTCAGAACAACCATGTTTTTATTCCGGTGGATGTGCTCACCGAGTTGGACAATTTCAAAAATGAGCAGAGCGAACGCGGCGCCAACGCGCGCCAGGCGCATCGCCTCTTGAGTGCCATTTTCGGGCATGACTCCCTGAGCGTCACAGGCGGCGCGCCGACTACCGGCGGGGGTACGGTGCGTATTCTTGTGAACAATTTCCTCGAGAAGAGCCGCCAGTCGGCAGGCATGAAGCGGTTCATGAAGATTTTCTCGGATCACAACCGCATGGATCACCGGATCATTGGATCCGCCCTGGCCCTACAGGAGCAGGAGACCGCGCCAACCTTTCTTGTCACCAAGGATATCAACATGCAGCTCCGCGCCATGGCGATCGGCCTGCCCTGCGAGGATTACCTCAACGACAAAGTCGCTGTGGCGGATGCGGAGAGCGGGGAATTGCGCTCGATCGAGCTGGAGGCCCACGAGCTGCAGCGTTTCGGCAGTGCGGGTATCATCGAGTTGCCGCTCGACCGCACTGGCACTTTCGACCTGAATGAATATGTGCTCCTGAAGGTGTCGGATACGAAACATCTTCCAGCTCGGCACAACGGCAAGGGGATCTTCTCTCGCCTCCAGATTCCATCGAGTCTCCAAATCCCGAAGGGCATCGAAATGCGTCCGGCCAATCCGGGGCAGCAATGCTTTCTCGATGCTTTACTGGACCCCTCGATCTCACTGGTGACCTGTTTCGGACAGGCGGGAACGGGCAAAACCCTCCTCGCCGTCGCGGCGGGGCTCTATCTCACCGGCCGCAATGATTTCAACGGCCTCACAGTGAGCCGTCCCGTCGTCGCCATGGGCGACACACTCGGATTTCTCCCCGGCACGCTGAATGAAAAAATGCACCCTTGGTTGCAATCCATTTACGACGCTTGTGAGGTTCTCCTTCCTATACAAGCTCCCAAGCGAGGTGTCAGACCCCGTGCCGAGCCGGATCGCAAGAAAAACGGGCCGCCCTCGCATCAGGCCGGTCAACACAATCCGATCATAAAGCCCTACGAACAACTCATCGAGCGCGGTCTCCTCGAGATCGAGGCCCTCTGCTACATCCGCGGTCGCTCGATTCCCAACCGCTTCTTCGTGCTCGACGAGGCCCAGCAGCTCACGCCCCTCGAGGCAAAAACCGTCGTCACCCGCATGTCCCGGGGTTCCAAGCTCGTGATGGTGGGCGATCCCGCACAGATTGATAATCCTTATGTGGACAGCCGCTCGAATGGCCTCGTCTACACCCGCAACCGCCTGCGTGGCCAGTCGCTCACCGCCCACATCCGCCTGAGCAAGGGCGAGCGCAGTCCGCTGGCTGAAATCGGTGCCAGCAAAATGTGATGGCTGCCGTTTTTGAGTTTTCAGGAACGCACCTTCCGGAGAGAGTCTCCGATCGACCATGGATGATCTGAAGAATCGAAATATTCACCCCGAGACGCGGCGTTTTTTAGGTCGGGAGGAGAAGGAGGAGTTGCTCGGCCAGCGCGGTGCGGTGCTCTGGCTCTACGGGCTCTCGGGCTCTGGGAAATCCACCATCGCCAACGCGGTCGAGCGCGCCTTGCATGCGGAGGGGCGGTTCACGGCGATCTTGGATGGCGACAATCTCCGTGCAGGTTTGAACTCCAACCTCGGCTTCTCGGATGACGACCGTGCAGAAAATGTTCGGCGCGTCGCCGAGACCGCCAAGCTGCTCGCCGGGCTTGGGGTCATCGTGCTTGTGTCTGTCATAACCCCCCGCCGTGCATTACGGGCGCTCGCGGGACGAATCATTGGCGGGGATTTTCACGAGGTCTATGTGCGCGCGGCCTTCGAGACTTGCGCCGAGCGCGATCCCAAGGGCCTCTATGCCAAGGCGAGGGAGGGCACGATCAAGCAGTTCACGGGCAAGGATAGCGGTTTCGAGGAACCTGATAACGGGTGCCTGACTCTTGACACGGAGGCTTCTTCGGAAGAGGAATGTGCCGCGCATTTGCTCAAACATCTCCGCTCGGCCACAGCCCACGGACGCCCGCTCTGACAAGCGAGGCCGCCTTTGCAAAGCGTTCTTTAAACACACATGCCCACTTACTCTCTCGACCATCTGGACCAAATCGAAGCGGAGGCGATTTACATCCTTCGTGAGACGGCCGCGCAGTTTCAAAACCCCGCTCTGCTTTTTTCCGGCGGCAAGGACTCGATCGTGATGGCCCATCTCGCCGCCAAGGCCTTCTGGCCCGCCAGAATTCCTTTTCCGCTCCTCCATGTGGATACTGGCCACAATTTCACCGAGACCATCGATTACCGCGATTCCTTTGCGGAAAAACTGGGCGCCCGCCTCGTGATCGGGTCCGTTCAGGCCTCCATCGACTCCGGTCGTGTGCGGGAGGAGAAGGGTCCGTTTGCATCCCGCAACTCTCTCCAAACCGTGACTCTTCTCGATACGATCGAATCCCAAAAATTCGACGCCTGCCTCGGAGGCGGCCGCCGCGACGAGGAGAAGGCCCGCGCCAAAGAGCGCTTCTTCTCCCACCGTGATGAGTTCGGTCAATGGGATCCCAAAAACCAGCGTCCCGAGCTGTGGAATCTTTTCAATGGAAGATACCACCCCGGTGAGCACTTCCGCGTCTTCCCGCTTTCAAATTTCACCGAGATGGATGTGTGGATGTATATCCAGCGCGAGGGCATTGAGCTTCCCGCGCTCTACTTCGCCCATGAGCGCGAGGTTTTCGCCCGCAACGGCGCACTCCTTGCCGTTGCCGACTGTGTTCCCATGCTTGAGACCGAGAAGGCCGTCAAAAAGACGGTTCGTTTCCGCACCATTGGTGACATCACCTGCACCGGCGCGGTGGAATCCACTGCCTCTAACCTCGACGAAGTCATCGCCGAAGTCGCTGCCGCCCGCCAGACCGAGCGCGGCACCCGCGCCGACGACAAGCGCTCCGAAACCGCCATGGAAGACCGCAAGCGCGAGGGGTATTTTTAATTTTTATACGACATGGATCTTCTTCGCTTCGCCACCGCCGGTTCTGTTGATGACGGCAAATCCACTCTCATCGGACGCCTGCTCTACGACTCCAAGAGCATTTTCGAGGACCAGCTCATAGCCGTCGAGGAAAGCTCGCGCCGCCGCGGCGACGCCGTCGTGAATCTGGCTCTCCTCACCGACGGCCTTCGCGCCGAGCGTGAGCAGGGCATAACGATCGATGTGGCCTACCGCTACTTTGCGACGCCGCGCCGGAAATTCATCATTGCCGATACGCCTGGCCATATCCAATACACGCGCAACATGGTCACAGGCGCCTCCACCGCCGACCTCGCCATTATTCTGGTCGATGCCCGCAAAGGCATTATCGAGCAGACCAAGCGCCACGCCTTCGTCTCAAACCTCCTCCGCATCCGCCATCTGGTGCTCGCGGTGAACAAGATGGATCTTGTCGATTACAGCGAGCAGGTTTTTCAGGACATCGTCGGGAGTTTCTACGAATTCGCGTCCCGATTGGACAATGTGGCCGACATCACGCCCATTCCGCTCTCAGCTCTCAATGGCGACAATGTCGTTGAGAAATCCGACACCATGCCTTGGTTCAAAGGCTCCTCGCTCCTTTATCATCTGGAGACCGTTTACACCGGCGGCACTGCGAACCATGTGGACGCCCGCTTCCCCGTGCAGTGGATTATCCGCCCGCTCTCGCAGGAATACCACGACTTCCGTGGCTATGCGGGCCGTATCGCTGGCGGGGTCTTCAAGCCCGGCGATGCCATCACCGTCATGCCCTCGGGCTTCAGCACACGCATCAAAAAAATCCACCTGCCCGGCGGCAAGGAACTCGACGAAGCCTTCCCGCCCCAGTCCGTGGTGATGACCCTCGAGGACGAAATCGACATTTCCCGTGGCGACATGCTGGTGAAAGCCAACAACCCGCCCGAGGCCTCGCAGGATGTGGAGGCCATGGTCTGTTGGTTCTCGCATCAGCCCATGCAAAGCCGGGGCAAATACCTCCTGCGCCACAGCACCAAGGAAACCAAGGCCATCGTGCAGGAATTGCGATACCTCGTGGACATCGAGACGCTTCATAAAAAAGAAGGTGCCTCCGCTCTCGGCATGAACGACATCGGCCGCATCTCACTGCGAACCGCCGCACCCCTCTTCTACGACTCCTACCGCCGCAACCGCCTCACCGGTTCCTTCATCCTCATCGATCCAGGCACCCACGAGACCGTCGCCGCAGGCATGATCGTGTAAGGTCGCCTCACTGCGGCTCGAAAGAGAGAGGGGCATAGCCGACTCGGGACGGACTCGACGGAGCCCAGGAAACCCATAGTTTGCAAAACCGCCAAAAACCCTATTGGCGTCAGAATTGCATGCTTTGGAGTTCTGTGCTTTCGTGATTAGTCAGATGAGTATAACACTGGAATTGGATTTACCGGAGGAGTTGGCTTCCGAAGCCGCTTCAACAGGTTTATTGGAAAGCGGATCCATCTCCACCCTGCTTATGGAAGAAATCCGTCGACGCAAATCGGCTGCCGAACTTCAATCCATCCTCTCCGGTATCCGCTCACTTCCCGGAGAACCCATGTCTGATTCCGACATCCAATCCGAGATCAATCTTCTAAGAGCCAAGCGTTGCGAGAGTGAAAGTCGTTGCTGATACCAACACTCTTATTTCTGGTTTCCTTTGGAATGGCGCATCTGCGCAATTTCTGGATGCCGGATTGGATTCCCGTTTCACAATCTTTTCATCAAAAGCTCTTTTGGATGAGTTTGAGGTCACATTATCCGCTCCGAAGTTCTTATCCCGTCTGTGGCCAAGGGGCTGACCGCATCTGGGCTGGTTGCAAGATTTCGAAATGCTTGCCATGAGGTCATCCCACCGATGATCGATTTTCCATATAACCTGCGCGATAGTGATGACCTAGCTGTCTTATCCTGCGCCATCGCCGTGCCGGTTGATTTGATCGTTAGCGGGGACAAAGACTTGCTGGTTCTTGGTCAATTTAGAGGCATTCCTATTTTGAATTCGCGCGCCGCGCTCGAGCTCCTGCGATTGGATTAAATGGTCGTTCTTCCAAGATGCTCTGAGAGACGCCGCTACATATCTCGTGTGGCAAGCGCGACCGCGCCGTCTGCGAGCAGCGTGCATCTCACCGCTCCAGGTTGGGGCATGGATTTCCAGATTTGCGCTCAGTCGCCCTGACGCAGCATGACTTCGTTGCGGCGCATGAATCCAGGAGTCCAAGGCGGGTCGAAGTAGCCGTAGATGGGCGAATCGGATGTGGTGAGGCCTTTCTTCGCGATCCAAGTTTGGAGGAGAGAGAGGCTTTGGGCCTCCTGAGTAGAAGATTGGCCCCCGGTAAATCGGAAAACAGCGAAGCGGCCGGAAGGGATTTTTTTGATGGAAAGCGAGGGGTCGAGTGGAGCGGAAATTTGTGCGGAAGATGACTTCGCCGGAAGCACGAATGCCATTCTGCGGCGGTCCTCGGAAATGAAGACAGGCGTCGTCATGGCGATGGATTCCTGATTTTGGTTTTTCCCGCTGATGTAGCCAAAAAGTCTTCGGAATCCCGAGTTCTCCCCAGCATTGGCATCCGCCATCGATGTTTCCACGATGGTCAGCTCCGGATAATCACGCAGCTCGTAGTCGCCATCCTTGAGTGCGACGGAGTAGGGCGCCGACTCGTAGCCCGAGCGGGATGTCTTGCAGCCCCAGAGGGCAAGTGACGCTCCTGCGGCGAGGAGCAGAGAGACGAGGAATGTGAAACGCATAACCAAATCCTACCTGCGCATGGAAAATATGCGAATTTCATCGCTCGCAAAGCCATCGCCCGAAAGTATGGGCGGACTATGCCAGAGAAAAAAAACACCCTGCGCCAACTCAAGAGCCGTGCGCAACTCGTGAAGCCGCTCATCAAGCTCGGAAAAGCCGGGGCCTCTCCTGAGTTTCTTGTGGAGTTCAACGGGCTTCTCACCCGGCATGAACTTGTGAAGATTCGCTTCGAAGGCCACAAGGACGAGCGCAAGACACTTTCCAAAGAAATCGCCCATGTGACCAAATCCCTTCTGGTGCAGCAGGTCGGCCACACGGCTGTCTATCACCTTGGCGCAGTCCAGACGGAGTGAGTCGAAATATCCCGCTCTTCATTGCCTTCCGCGTCTTTTTCAACGCGCGGTTCTACTACCCCGTGCTGGGGGTGCTTTTCTTGGATCTTGGGTTGAGCCTGGAGCAATACGCCATCCTCAATGTCATTTGGGCCGCGACGATCCTGCTCCTGGAAATCCCATCCGGTGCTTTGGCGGATGTCATTGGCAGGCGATGGATGGTCATACTCGCAGGAGCGCTCATGGTTGCGGAAATGGCGGTCTTTGCCTTCGCTCCCGTGGGCGAGTGGCTCTTTCCCCTGCTCGTTTTCAACCGCATCCTGAGTGGTGTGGCCGAGGCCTGTGCGAGCGGCGCGGATGAGGCTTTGGCCTACGACTCGCTCCCCATCGAAGGGCGGGAGGAAAAGTGGCGTGCGGTTCTTACGAACCTCATCAAGTGGTCATCGTGCGCTTTTTTCGTTGCCATGATTGTCGGTGCCTTGGCGTTCGACCGGCATTTTTTGGAAGGCGCGGCGGCCTTCATCGGCTGGAGTGGCGGCGTGGGCAATAGCACGCGGTGGCCGGTGTATCTCACCCTTGCCACCTCGATCCCCGCTTTGCTTTGTGCTGTGGCCATGCGGGAACCCGCCGACTTCAAGTCCGCCGGTGGACGGCATCCGATGCACGAGGCTTTGGAAAAAATTCTCGCCGGAGCGCGCTTTGTTTTTTTCAACAAACGAATCCGCCTGCTCCTGCTCTGCGCCATCCTTTTCGACTCCGTCGTGCGCTTGTTCCTGACCTTTGGGAGCAACTACTATCGACTCATCGGGATTCCAGAGTTTGCCAACGGCTTCTTGGGATCTTTCTATTCTTTACTGGGATTTCTGGCGGCGATCCTTGCGCGCCGAGTGGCGTCTAAGCTCACTCCGAGCGCGATCTTCCCACTGCTTGCCGCGATGATTTTTGCGGGTCTCCTCGGGCTGTGTTGGGCCACGCCGATCTGGGGAGTGTGGGTCGTTCTGCCGTTTGGGCTTTCCATGCCGATCATGTCGTATTTTGTCTCCAGCTACCTGAATCAATGGACCGACTCGACCCTGCGGGCCACGGTTCTGAGCTTCCGTGGCATGGCGCTCAATATAGGCTACGCTGCCGCCGGGATTGGCTTTGCGACGATCACTTCATCCATCCGCGCCTCTGGAGCCGATCTCTCGGAGAATGCCATTTTTGGAAAAGCCTTGCTCGGTTTGCCGGTGGCTTTTGCCGTGGGCTGGATCGTGCTCATGATTCTGGCTTGGAGGATTCGCAGAGAGCCCTTGAGGTCGGCGAACTAACACTGGTGTGGTGAAATCTGCCAAGAGGGTCACTTTTTTGTAAAATCTCCAGAGGTCTTCACAAAGGCAGGGGCATCTGTTTGAATGCCGACATGCCACGCGAAGCAACCATCCACCGCTCGACTTCGGAGACCTCGATTCAACTCACCATCAAGCTCGACGGATCAGGCGCATCCCGCATCTCCACGGGGATCGCTTTTTTCGACCACATGCTCACCCTGTTTTCAAAACACGGGCTTATGGATTTGGATGTCACCGCGAAGGGCGATATCGAAGTGGATTTTCACCACACGGTCGAGGACACCGGGATCGCGCTCGGTCAGGCGATCACCCAGGCGCTTGGCGATAAGGCAGGCATTCGCAGGTATGGGTTTTTCTATGTTCCGATGGATGAGGCCCTCGTCCGCACGGTGGTGGATTTGAGCGGCAGGCCGTTTCTGGCCTACAATGCGCCGGAGCGCGTCTCCGCCATTGGAGGCAATTTCGAATTTCAGCTGGTGGAGGAATTCCTGCGGGCGCTTTCTGTGCACGCCGGCATGAACCTGCATGTGGATGTCTTGGCCGGTCGCGATGCCCACCATATGGCCGAGGGCATTTTCAAATCGCTTGCCCGTGCGCTGGATCAGGCGACATCGGTGGATTCGCGGGTTCAGGGTATTCCCAGCACGAAGGGCGTTCTGTGAGTGGGAAAAAAATCGGTGTCATCGATTACGGGAGCGGCAATCTCCGGAGCGTGTGCAAGGCGCTTGAGGCCTCGGGATGCACTCCCAGTCTTATTAGCGAACCTTCAGGCCTGAGCGGGTTGGATGCCATCGTCGTCCCCGGCGTGGGCGCATTTGCGCATTGCGCGGAAAACCTGCGCGCCACCGGGCTCTGGAATCCCGTTCGCGAATGGGCGCTCTCCGGTCGGCCCTACCTCGGCATCTGCCTCGGCTACCAACTCCTCTTTGAATCCAGTGAGGAATCTCCGGGCGTGGAGGGCTTCGGCGTGCTCAAAGGTCGCGTCGTCAGATTTTCCGATCCCGCACTCAAGGTTCCCCACATGGGATGGAACACGCTGTCGAAAACCTCAGGCCCGCTCTACAAAGACCTGTCCAACGCCGTTTCGATGTATTTCGTGCATTCGTATTACCCGGTGCCTGCAGACTCTTCGTTGGTGAGTGCCTGGAGCGAATACGGCGTTTCCTTCGCCGCAGGCGTCTCTTCGGGTGCCTTGCACGCCGTTCAATTCCACCCTGAAAAAAGCCAGTCTGCTGGACTCGCTTTGCTCCGCAATTTTCTTTCAACACTATGATCCTTCTGCCCGCTATTGACCTCATGGGTGGCGAAGTCGTGCGCCTCAAGCGCGGACTAGCTACCGAAAAAACCGTCTACTCCTCGGACCCCGTGGCATTCGCCAAAAAATGGGAGGACTCTGGTGCGGATTGGCTACATATAGTGGACCTCGACGCCGCCTTCTCCGGCGAGTCGCAGAATCTCGATGCCGTTGCCAAAATTTGTGCTGCAGTAAAGGTTCCCTGCGAGCTCGGCGGCGGGATGCGCAGTGTGGAAAAAATCCAAGCTGCACTCGATGCCGGCGTGAGTCGCGTCATCCTCGGCACCAAAGCCTGCCAGTCGCCCGAGACTATTGCGGAAATGTGTGCCCAATTCTCCGGCGAGCGCATCGCTGTGGGAATCGATGCACATGGTGGCAAGGTGGCCGTGAAGGGATGGACTGAGACCACAGGCACCTCGGCCACCGACCTCGCTCTCGCCGCCCAGGCTGCCGGGGCGGGAACGATCATCTACACCGACATCGCCACCGACGGCATGCTCGAGGGACCAAATTTCGCCGAGTTGGAAAAAATGCTCTCACTCCTGCACTGCCACCTCATCGCCAGCGGCGGAGTCTCCTGCGCGGAAGACCTGCACCGCCTGAACGCCATGCCCGGGCTCCACGGCGCCATCATCGGCAAGGCCCTCTACGACGGGCGCATCACAGGCGATCTCCGTGCTATTTTCCAGAGCGCTCCCTGAAAAAACGCGGCTGAGTTTCGGAGATAACGGGCGTTTGACCTCGATTGTAATGAATTCAACCGAAGAAGCGTTGAGAATCAAAGCGTAGGCCGTCTTCGCCCAGAACCCTTGTGAGCTTGTATGACAATGAAAAGGCAGCAAGCTCGTATCGATCGTGAGAGACACGCAAAACCTCATCGACATTCGAAAAACGCCCCGCGCGGCAGCGCGCCCACCCCCCCAAAAAAATGATGTTGCTGTCCATGATTTTGCCAAATCTTCCCCGAGCATTTTCCACCGGCAACTTGTAAAAACCGTTGTATTCCTTCCGTTGACGCCATGGCCGGCTGTTTGCAACATTCCCACCTATGTCCCGGCCAGAGAGTCCTCTTCACCAACCCCACGACAAGCTGGTCAAGTCGACCTTTTCGGACCCTGACAACGCCCGCGCCTTTCTCC
>NEUK01000072.1 GCA_002290555.1 Spartobacteria bacterium AMD-G4 | reverse complement strand
TTATGGCGAGTAAAAATGCCAATAAAAAACGTCACATGGCGAAATCCGCAGTGGTCGATGAGACCGATGTGGACCGCATCAAGGCCTGCCTGCCTTTCAGCCACTAAAGCGCGCTGAACCAAAATCCCTTCGACTGCCTCGGGGTTTGCCTGAGGATCACGGAGCCGGTGAGTCGGGGGATTTCAAACAAACAAACAACCGCTCCAAGGAGGCTCCGCGCCAAACGCGGAGTTTTATGACATGCCAAGAGCCACAAATGCTCCAGCCAGCCGGGCGCGCCGCAAGCGCGTCGTAGCAGCCTCGAAAGGATATCGCGGCCGCCGTTCCAAACTCTTCCGCTACGCAAAAGATGCGCAGATGAAGGGCAAATATTGGGCCTACCGTGACCGCAAGACCCGCAAGCGCAATTTCCGCGCCCTGTGGATTACCCGTCTCAGCGCCGCAGTCCGCGCCGAAGGGATCACCTACAGCCGTTTCATCGAAGGCCTCAAATTCGCCAACATCGAGCTCGACCGCAAGGTCTTGTCCGACATCGCGATCAATGACGAGCCGACCTTCAAGGCGATCGTGGACAAAGTCCGCACCGCCCTCGATAACAAAAAAGCAGCCTAAGCGGCCAAAACCCTCCGCAGGGGTTTGACCACAAAGCGCACAGAGAACACAGAGGACGGGGTCATTTGCCCCGCTTCCTCTGTGATATCTCGGGGCTTGATTTATTTATTGTGGTGGAAGACTCCAGTTCTCGTCGTCTTTGCAGTAAAAAAGCGCATCCTAAGGAACACAGGTATGGCTGAAACTTGCCGCAATCTCGCTTTATCTGGTCAAATCCTGTAATTCTGTCGAAAAACTCGCATACAGCCCTCCTTCGAATGACACATCAAGCCACTTCTTCTTCCTCCGTGCTCTCCGTGTCCGCAGTCAATCCTCTTTCCCATGCAACAGCAAGCTGACGCCCTTCGCACCGAGGCCCTTGAGCTCATCGCTTCGGCCCATGATGTCGCTTCCCTCGAGGCGGCCCGTTTGAAATACCTTGGCAAGAGCGGTGCCATTACTGCGCTCAGCGAGGGAATGCGCCATGTGCCGAAGGAGGAGCGGCCCGTTATCGGGAAACTTCTTAACGACCTGCGTGCTGCGGTCACGAACGCCTTGGAGGCCTCCCAAAAGCGCCTTCTCGAAGCCGCCGACCTCGCAGCCTTCGCTTCGCTCGATCTCACGCTGCCCGGCACATTTCCTTCTCCCGGCACCCTACATCCGCTCACACAACTTATGGATCGGGCCGTGCGGTGTTTCCGCCGCATGGGGTTTGCGATTGCCGATGGACCCGATATCGAGACCGAGTGGCATTGCTTTGATGCGCTCAACACGCCGCCGGACCATCCCGCCCGCAATGAGCAGGATACCTTTTATCTTCCCGATGGCCGCCTCCTGCGCTCGCACACTTCGAGCGTTCAGGTCCGTGTCATGGAAACAACGCCGCCGCCAGTGCGCATCATTGCTCCCGGTTCGGCCTACCGCCGCGACGAAGTGGATGCCACGCACCTTGCTCAGTTCACGCAAATGGAGGGCCTCTATGTGGCCGAAAAAGTCAGCCTCGCTGATCTCAAGGGAACACTGGAGTTTTTCTTCCGCGAGCTTTTCGGGGCGGGCACGGACATTCAATTCCGTCCGCACTTCTTCCCTTTCACCGAGCCGAGCTACGAAATCGACATCCGCACCGAGGCCCTCGGCGGCGAATGGATGGAACTCGCCGGCTGTGGCATGGTCGATCCCGCCGTCTTCGAAGCCATCTGCGAGCGCCGTGGCGACCGGGTTTACGATCCTGAAAAAGTCAGCGGCTTCGCCTTTGGCTTCGGCCTCGAGCGTCTGGCCATGAACCTCTCGCGCATTCCCGACATCCGTATGCTTGTCGAAAACGATCTCCGCTTCCTGAAACAATTTTAATCCTGTCGTGAAAATTTCCATCAACTGGCTGCGTGATTTTGTGGATTGCCAACTTCCGGCATCCGAATTGGAAGCCCTCCTGCGCCGCGCGGGGCTTGAAGTGGCGGGCCTCGACCAGCGCGGTGCTGCCATCGACCATGTCGTCGCCGCCGAGATTCTCGAGTCCACCCAACACCCGAATGCCGACCGCCTGAGCGTGTGCAAAGTGAACGACGGCTCGCCTGAACCGCGCCAGATCGTCTGTGGTGCCAAAAATTACAAAGTCGGCGACAAGGTTCCACTCGCCTTGCCGGGTGCCGTGCTGCCGGGGGATTTCAAAATCAAGACCGGCAAGCTGCGGGGAGTCGAGAGCGAGGGCATGATGTGCAGTGCCAAGGAACTCCGCCTTGCGGAGGACTCCGAGGGGCTTCTCATCTTGCCGCCTGAGACCGCTCCGGGCACGCCGATCAAAGACCTCTTTCCCACCGAGACCATTCTGGAACTCGAGATCACCCCGAACCGCTCCGATTGGCTCAGCCACCTGGGCGTGGCCCGCGAGCTCAGTGTTTTCACCGGTGTGCCGGTCAAGGCCCCCGAGCCTGCGCTTCCGCCTACAGCCAGCGCCGAGGGGCAGGTGCGCATCGAAAGCGAGGGATGTCCTCTCTACACGCTGCGCCGCATCTCCGGCGTGAAAGTCGGTCCCAGCCCGCAATGGCTTCGAGACCGTCTGGCCGCAGTGGGCCTGCGTTCGGTGAACAATGTGGTCGATGTCACGAACTATGTTCTCTTTGAACTCGGTCAGCCGCTCCACGCGTTCGACGCCGCAAAAATTTCTGGTCCATTGATTGTTCGTGCCGCTACAGAAGGCGAAGCCTTCCGCGCGCTTGATGGCCGCGAATACAAGCTGCCGGCGGGTTCGCTGGTCATTGCCGATACCAATGGCCCTGCAGCCCTGGCAGGTGTCATGGGAGGCGAGGGGACTGGTGTTACAGAGTCCACCACCGAAATTCTTTTAGAAAGCGCCGTCTTCGAGGCATCGGGTGTGCGCCGCGCTTCGCGTGCTATGGCCCTTTTCAGCGACTCCAGCTACCGCTTCGAGCGTGGTGTGGATCCCGAGGGCGTCGCTAACGCATCCGCCCGAGCGGTGGAGTTGATCCTGCAGGTTGCTGGTGGTTCGGCTGAACTTTCGTTGCTCGTTTCAGGCAAATGCCCTGAACGCGGCAAGGTGTCCCTGCGCCACGCTCGTGTGCGCAATCTGCTGGGCATCTCCCTCACGAATGCCGAAATCGAATCCACCCTCGCCCGTGTCGGCCTTGAAAAACTGGCCGCCGGTGACGAGACCCGCTGGAGCATTCCGGGCTACCGTCGTGAACTTCGCCGCGAGGCCGACCTCATCGAGGAAATCGCCCGCGTTGTGGGAATCGAAAAAATTCCATCTCTTGCCCAAGGCCCCTTTGCCGCAAGCTCTGATGCCGATGCCGCCTACGATTTCGCGATGAATTTCCGTCGCAGTCTGGCTGGAATGGGTTTCCACGAGGCACGCACCAGCACGCTCGTGTCCGCTGCCGATGTCTCGCATTTCGGCGATGCCGTTGCCTTGAAAAATCCTTTCGGCGACGACCAGTCGCAACTGCGCAACAGCCTCGTTCCCGGACTCCTCGCCGCCCTCCGCCGCAATCTCGATCAAGGCGCGAAATCCATCGCCCTTTTTGAGTGCGGTCGCGTGTTCCGGACGGCCGGCGAGGGACAGCGTCTGGCCATCGTGGTCACTGGTGAACGCCACGAAACAAGCTGGCACGGCGAGACAGCGCGTGCGTGGGATGTCTTTGACCTCACCGGTGCCGTGCGTCAACTCGCATCCCTCGGGGAACAGGATGTCGTTCCCCTGCCTTCGCCCGTGGCCCCGTTTGGAGCCTGTGCGGAGGTTTTTCTCCATGGCAAAAAAATTGGCATCGTTGGCCAACTGACTCCCGCCGTGGCGCGCGAGATCGGAGCCCCATCGCCATTGCTCGCGGCTGAGTTCGACCTCGACCTCTGGCGGGCTACAGCCACAGCGAAAACCTCAGTCGCCGCTCTGGCGAAGTTTCCTGGATCAGCCCGCGACATTGCCTTCCTGGCCCCTCTGGCACTCCCTTATGGCGAAGTCCGTTCGCTCATCGAGTCCCTTAAGGAACCCCTTCTCGAATCCGTTCGTCTCTTCGATCTCTTCACCGATTCCAAGGGCGAAAAAATCCCGTCTGACAAAAAATCGATGGCCATTTCCTTGACTTTCCGCAGTCCCGAGAGAACCCTCACTGCAGACGAAATCCAAGCCGCCGCCGACCATATCAAAGCAGCCCTGCGAGAAAAGCTGAGCGTGGACTTTCGAGAATAGATCTTTCCAAAAAACAGGAAAAAATTTCGCGGCTCTGCCGCAACAAATTTGCCCTTCTGTGTTCGCGATTAAACGGAGCGAAGACCCGGACCTATGTTAAATAAAATCCCGGAGGCTTGGCGCCCGGCGAGATGACAGGCCTTCATTGGACGTCTGATTGCTGGGAGTGCGGTCATCCACCCTATCATTAGGGAACGGGAACTGCTTCGGAACGGCACGAGGAGGGCATTTTTTTTTGCTGAAGCCTCTCGCTTCTCGAGACCTTCTCGCATGCCCAGAACAAGGAATTGGTCTGCTTCCTCCTCCTGCGTGTGGCAGGCGTTTGCAGACTCCCCAAAATTTCAACCTCGGAGCCGGACAATAAGATCGCCCGTGTCCACCGCCTCGCCGGCTTGTGCGAGGATTTCATCGACCACGCCGTCCGTTGGTGCGTAGAGGGTTGTCTGCATTTTCATGGCCTCGAGTGTGAGAATCTTGTCGCCTTTTGTCACCTTGGCTCCCACGCCAACGGACAACGAACTGACCATGCCAGGGATTGGCGCGCCGATTTCATTGGGTTTTGCGGCATCGGCTTTTGGCCTGGAGACGGATTTCGTCTGGAGCGAGCGATCGAGCGTGGTCGCCTCGCGGGGCATGCCGTTGAATTCGAAGGAAACAACGCGCCGTCCGTCCTTCGCAGGCGCGCCGACATTGATCAACTTGACGAACAGAGTTTTACCCTCCTCGATATCGACGGCAATTTCCTCGCTTGGCTTCAACCCGTAGAAAAATGCGGGTGTGGGCAGCTTGCCGACATCACCATATTCACGCTCGAATTTTGAGAAATCTGCAAAGACATCCGGATACATGAGATGGCTGTAAAGGTCGTCATCCGTCGCCTCGCGTTTGAGCTTGGCGGTGAGTTCGGCTCGGACTTCTGTGAGATCGACCTTCGGCGCACGGGCTTTGGCAGGTTTGGCTTTTCCAAGGACAACTTCGACGAGTTTTTTTGGCCATCCGCCCATCGGTTTGCCAAGTCCCCCGGCGAGCATGTCTTTGACCGACTCGGGAAATGACGTGCCGGGCTCGAGGTTTAGGACATCCGCCGGACGAATGCCCCGGGTGAAAAGGAAGAGCGCCATGTCTCCGACGACCTTGCTCGAGGGGGTCACCTTCACGATGTCGCCGAAGAGTTCATTGACCTCGGCGTAGCACCGGGCGATCTCAGGCCAGCGGCTGGAGAGGCCCATGCTGGCGGCCTGTTCCTTGAGATTGGTGAATTGTCCACCGGGCATTTCGTGGAGGTAAACCTCCGCGCTTCCTGTTCGCGGAGATGTGTCGAACGGCGCGTAAAAAGTGCGGACCTGCTCCCAGTAGTCTGCGAATTCGTTCAGGGCATCCAGATCGAGACCGGGATCGCGCGGCGTGTGGCGCAGAGCGGCCACGAGGCTGTTGAGGTTTGGCTGGGAGGTTGAGCCCGACATTGACGAGATGGCCGCATCCACCACATCGACTCCGGCTTCGGCTGCCATGAGGATCGAGGCCGCGTTCACGCCGCTGGTGTCGTGGGTGTGGAAATGCACTGGCATGCCGACTTCTTCGCGGAGGGCCTTAATGAGTGCCCGTGCTGCAAAGGGGCGGCAGAGCCCGGCCATATCCTTCACCGCCAGCATGTGCGCGCCCATTTTTTCGAGCTGCTTGGCAAGGCCGATGTAATATTTGAGGGAATACTTCGTGCGGGCCGGATCGAGGATGTCGCCCGTGTAGCAGAGCGTGCCCTCGCAGACGCCGTTGGCTTTGCGAACGGCTTCCATCGCGGCTTTCATGTTCGGCAGGTCGTTCAAGGAATCGAAAATGCGGAAGATGTCCATGCCGCAGGCGACAGCGTGTTGGATAAATCCTGCCACGACATTCGGCGGGTAGTTTGAGTATCCGACCGCATTTGAGCCGCGCAGGAGCATCTGGAAGCAGATATTGGGAATCCGCTCGCGCAAGTCGCGCAGACGGTCCCACGGATCTTCATGTAGAAAGCGCATCGAGGCGTCGAAGGTCGCCCCGCCCCACATTTCCAAGCTGAAAAGCTCCGAGGCGCGGCGGGCTACGGAATCTGCCACGGCTGCCATGTCGTAGGTGCGGACTCGTGTGGCGAGGAGCGATTGATGCGCGTCGCGGAAGGTTGTGTCCGTAAAAAGCAGACGCTTCTGGCGGCGTGTCCACTCGGCGAATTTCTCGGGTCCGAGCTTGAGCAAAAGCTGGCGTGTTCCGTCTGGAGGGAGCTGTTTGCCGTTATAGAGTGGTCGCCGTGCCGGCTCCAAGGGCGCGGAAATCTGGTGCCCCTTGGCTTGGGGGTTTCCATTCACGATCACATCCGCGAGGAAGGAAAGCAGGCGCGAGGCGCGGTCGCGGCGGAGTTTGAAATCGAAGAGCGATGGCGTGGTGTCGATGAGCGTGGTCGTGGCCGCACCGGACTGGAATGCCTCGTTCTGAATGACATTTTCAAGAAACGGGATGTTCGTCTTCACCCCGCGAATGCGGAATTCGCGGAGCGCGCGGAGCATGCGTTGGAGGGCCATCGGGAATGTCTGCCCGGAGGTCGTGATTTTTGTGAGAAGCGAGTCGTAGAAGGGAGTGATGACGCTACCGGTCGTGCCCATGCCAGAGTCGAGCCGAACTCCGAATCCCGCCGCACTTCGATAAGTGATGATCTTGCCGTAATTCGGCATGAACTTGTTCGCCGGATCCTCGGTGGTCACGCGGCATTGGACGGCATAGCCATTGCAGGGAATGTCCGGCTGCGGCGGCAGTGCCAGCTCGGGGCCGTGCAGTGAGGCACCTGCCGCGACGAGTATTTGAGAGCGCACGAGATCGATGCCGGTGACCTGCTCGGTCACCGTGTGCTCGACCTGGATGCGCGGGTTCATCTCGATGAAGAACCACTCTTTTTTATCCACATCGTAGAGGAACTCGATCGTGCCCGCATTGTTGTAGCCAACGCCCTGCGCCAAGCGCACAGCCGCATCGCAGAGGTCGCGGCGCACGCCTGCATCCAGAGCCACGGAGGGTGCAATCTCAATGACCTTCTGGTGGCGCCGCTGCACCGAGCAGTCGCGCTCGTGCAGGTGCAGCACATTCCCATGCCGGTCTCCCAGGATCTGCACCTCGATATGCTTCGCCCGGGGAATGTATTTTTCGAGGAACACAGCCGTATTTCCAAACGCCCGCTCCGCTTCGCCTTGGGCCTCATCCAGCAGGTCGACCAAATCCTCGCTGCGCGTCACCACCCGCATGCCACGACCTCCTCCGCCAAAGGCTGCCTTGATGATCAATGGAAAACCCATCTCCTTTGCGATGCGAAGCGCCTCGCCTCGGTCGCTCACCGGATCCTCGGTGCCCGGCAGTGTGGGCACATTGAGCTTCTGCGCCAGTGCGCGTGCGGCTGTCTTGTCGCCCATCGTGTCGAGCAACTCCGAGTCCGGCCCTACAAAAGTGATCCCCGCTTCCACGCAGGCCCGCGCGAAGGCGGCGTTCTCGGATAAAAATCCATACCCCGGGTGAATCATGTCCACACCATGTTCACGCGCCAGGCTGATGATGCCGTCGATATCCAGATACGCCCCCACTGGGCCTTTTCCTTCGCCCACCACATAGGCTTCATCTGCCTTGAAGCGATGCATCGTGTGGCGATCCTCCTGAGCGTAGATGGCCACCGTGCGCATGCCCAATTCGGTTGCTGCGCGGAAAACCCGAATCGCGATTTCACTACGGTTTGCCGCCAGGAGTTTCTTGCCGGCGACCGACACGGTTGGGATGAGCGGAGAGGAAGGCTGCGAGGAGGAGGATTTCATGGGATGAAGATCGAGCAGGGCCTTATAAAACTCGCATTCGCCATTGGCAATCTTTCGAAAACCCATTTCGCAGCCCGCAAAATGAACCGCGCCGCCAATTGACATTAGCGGCGTGGTAACTAATGTTATTCCATGATCGCACAGTCCAAGGTTCGCAAAATCGGCAATTCCCTCGGCGTCGTCCTACCGAAAGAAGCCCTCCAGCAACTCAATGCCGAAGAAGGCTCCATCCTCTATTTCACGGAATCCCCCGAGAGTTCCCTCCGCGTTACGCCCGAGCGCCCGGGCTTTCAAGAGTTCATGCAAGTCGCCGAAAGGGGCATGCAGAGATATCGCAACGCACTTCGCGAACTCGCCAAATGAACGAGCCTAAATGGATCACGAAGGACATCCTCCTTGCAGTGCATGCCGAACTCCTCAACCGCTTCGGAGGTCTGTCAGGCACCAGAGACGAAGGCTTGCTGGATTCCGCGATTAACAGGCCCAAGCACCTCCTCTCCTATGGTAGCCCGACTTTGTTTCAGATGGCGGCCTCCTACGCGCACGGCATCGTCAAAAACCACCCTTTCTTGGACGGAAATAAACGCACCGGCTTCATGTCAGCCTACATCTTTCTTGGAGTAAATGGATGGTCGCTCCAAGCCCCCGAAGAAGAAGCCGTCCTCGAAACCCTCGCCCTCGCAGCCGGAGAAACCTCCGAGGAAGCCTACGCAGCCTGGCTGGAACGCACCTCCGTGTCGGCAAATTGACGCGCCCCCATTGAGCTCGGGCAAGGCCTCAAGAAAAACTTCCTGTGGCAGCCAGAACTCGTGCTCGACCAAAAAAAGAGGGGCAAAACTGATGCGCCCATAGGTTTTTTAGACAAAAATGACGGAATTACGAAGTTAAGAGGATCGGCAGGAATTGCAGGAATAGGGGGGGGAGAATGATGGTTGACCAGATCAGACCAAGCCTTACTTTGTTTTCATGACAATGATCAACCTTTACCAAGCTAAAACCCAACTTTCGCGTTTGGTGGCGACTGTTGAAAAGGAAGGAGGACGCATTGTTTTGTGCCGCAATGGTTCGCCTGTGGCGGATTTGGTTCCGCACACACCTTCCGCATTCAATCATTTCGAGCCTGACCCAGCGCTTGCCGGAGCCCGTTTTTTGGGAGATCCCACGGTCCCGCTTGATATCGCAGACTGGCCTGAGGAGTTGCGATGACACTTCTCGATACCCATACATTCGTGTGGTTGGCTTCCGATCAGAAGGAGTTGTCTGCAAAAGCTGCCGCAGCCATTAAAAGAGACCTCGATTCGCTTTTTATATCAGTGGTAACGACTTGGGAGATTGCCTTGTTGTACAAAAAAGGTCGTTTGCATCTTGCATTGCCTCCAGCGGAGTTTGTGGAACGAGCGATCCGGCATCATGGTGTGCACGAACTCCCTCTCACCCGCCAAATTTCAATGGCAAGCGTCTCGCTGCCGGATATCCACAACGATCCCTTCGACCGAATTTTGGTGGCAGAGGCTCTTCAACACAGATGCCGGCTTGTATCCAAAGATTCGAAAATTCCGCTTTATCCCGGGGTGATAACGATTTGGTGAGTTGGAAATGGATGCCCTCAGGGCGGTTATGCATCCGGTGGAGGATGCTGTTTTTTTCGGCGGCGGTGTCTTTATCCTAAAGGTTTCGTGCGATTCGGAAGCCGATGACCGTGTAGCGGCTCTCCGGACTGCGACTGACGCGGTAAGCGACAGTGCCGTGCCGATGAGAGAATTGTCCATGGCGGAAATGTCCCCAGCGCTGGTTTTCTTTACAAAGGCAGCTTCAGGCCGGCGTGCTGTGCGAGCATGCGCTGACGCTCGTCGAAGGTCAGAAATTCCTTGGCCCCGAGGTGAATGGCAGTGGCGACATGCAGGATGTCTAAACTCCTGTGCCCGCCTTGTGCGGTGCGATTCTTCGAGTAGGAGCCGGCGAGCCGCAAGACGGCGTCTGAATCGCAGGGCACCAGCTTATTCAGGCCGGAGGCGATATCCGCTTCCCAGTCTTCGAGCATTTGATCCGCCTCGCGGCGTGCGTATCCCTTTTTTCGATCGGTGGCGTGGAGCCAGACTTGCAGCTCGATGGCTTGGAGAAATTCAAACTCCAGAAGGCGCGTGAAATGCAGTGGCTCGGTCATGGTCTCCCTGTAGGCATCGGCGCGCTCGGAATGCACCTGCTCCCGATAGAGCGAACAAAGGAAACTTGTATCCGGATAGGCGATCATGGCTCGCCCGTTTCAAACGCCCTCATCTCATCGACCTCTGCCTGAGTGAAAACACGGTCGCCCCAGATGCGCTTGCGGCGGGGACGGGCTCTGTGGCGCGCGAAATTTTTGCCACCGCCTTCGAGTGCTTGGTGATCAAAATCTCCTCTCCGCCTGCGAGCCAAGCTTCCAGTTTTGGGAAATCATAGCGCAAATCGCGCACGGTCGCGGTTTTCATATCATCACAATATTGTGATGTTTCGCCCGGTCAAGTTCCCGCAGGCTGTTTCTCGGGACGCCCAGTCTTGTGTCCGCGTCCGGAAGTGACGCCATCGAAGGGCTTCACATCGGCCCCCTCCAATCGCCGGGCAGGTTTTTTTCCGAAATTGAAGCTCACATTGGCCCAGGTGTCGCCCGGTTGGGCATCGATGCCGAGCGCGCCGCTGGGTTCATAGCCGCAGTGGACCATGCAATTCTCGCAGCGCGGGTCGCGGGCCTTGCCTTTCACGACGCCGTAGTTTTCCCATGGCGTTTCCTTCAGAAGGGCCCCGTAGCTGGCGTGGTGGGTATCCGTCATGAGATAGCAAGGTCCCTTCCAGCCTTTCACATTGCGCGTGGGAATCGCCCACGCCGAGCAGTTGAGATCGCGATTGCCAGCGAGGAAATCGAGGTAGATCGGCGTGCCAAAGAAGGTGTATTTTTCACCCCAGGCGCGGATGTTTTTGAACTTCCGCTTGGTCATCTCGCGGGTGAGAAAGAAATTTTCCGGCTGGAGGTTGAGCCGTTTCATCATGTCCTTCTTGGCCGCATCGTAGTCGTAGCCGGGGGAGATCGTGTGTCCATCCACTCCAAGCCAAGACAGGTAGTCAAACATCCGCTCGAGTTCCTCCATTTCCGTCTCTTTGTAGACCGTGGTGTTCGTAGCGACCTGGTAGCCGAGCACCTTGGCCATGCGGATGGCGGCGATGCATTCTTGAAAAACGCCCTCACGCTCGACGATGAGGTCGTGCGTGCGCTCGAGGCCGTCGAGGTGCACATTCCAATACATCCACCTCGAGGGTGCGATCACATGGCCCCCGCCGGGTTTGGCCGAGCGGATTTCGGCGGCTTGGGCCTGCGTGATCAATTCTTCGCTGAGGAGGATCTCAAGCTCGCGCGAGATTTTTGCCGGATCGCGGAGGAACTCCGCCGCCAGATAGTCGCGCATCTTTTTTCGCATGAACATTCCGTTTGTGCAGATGTAAACGATGCGCCGCCGCGCCAGCAGCCCTTCGACGAGTGCTTCAATGTGTGGATAGATGAGCGGCTCACCACCGCAGATCGAGATCATCGGAGCCCCGCATTCCTCGGCGGCGCCAAGGCAATCGTCGAGGGACATCACATCCTTCATCGATGTGGAATACTCGCGAATGCGTCCGCAGCCGGTGCAAGTCAGATTGCAGGTGTGCAGGGGCTCGAGCTGGAGAACGGTCGCAAATTTTTTTACGCCGCGTGCTTTTTTCCCGATGATGTAGCCCGCAATGCGCGCCGTGAGTGCCAGAGGAAACCTCATGAGGCGCATGACATAGAGCGCGGCTGGGGGAGTCAAGCTCCGCAAGCTTGACCCCGCCGATGCAATCGCTCACATCTGCCCATGTCGGTAAACAGCAAAAGGGAATCACTCATGGAAAATATTGCTTCGAAGATCGGCTTGGCCCCGCAGTCGCATGTCGTCGGCGCGCGGTTGAGGACATACATCAATCTGAAACTGGCCGCGATCGGATGTCCTACGGCGGAATCCGGGGCCGATGACAACGGCTTCGGCAACCTTGCCGAGTCGATGCTCGCCCACAACCGGGAAACTTCGCGTTTGCTTGCAGACTACCAGTGTCCAGCCGATTGGCGTATCCAGCGATTTTTGGACGAATACCTCTACGCCTCGGGAAAAATACCCCGCCTGCCCGCGCAGACGTTCATTCTCGATCGTCACGGCCTCGCCCGCGCGCTGTCTCTGCCCTGCGAGGGTGATGAATTTGTCTCAGATATCGTGAGCAGCTACCGAGGCCGCCAGGGTGTGCTTCACAATCCCGCCAAGGATCGGCGCACCACGCAGGGCGTCTTCCACATTTGCGAGGGCGGACTGCCGATTCCGGATGATAAAAAAGCCGTCCCGCTCGAGACATTTTCGCGCATGCTGGAATTTGCTCTCCAGCCTCCTGAAGATCTCCTTCGGCTGCCGTTCACATCGGGCCGCGAGAAGGAGGCCTCCTGCTTTGTCTCGCTCCTCCTTCGTCCCTTGGTGTGCCCCTCCGTCCCTGGCTTCACCAGCGAAAAACGCATGGAAATCCGCTTCTTCGCGCCGGGGAACCTCGTGAGCAATCTGGATTTCGTGGAGAGCATTTTCGGCAACAGCGGCGACCCCTTCCTGCCGCAAAACGACGCCGGGCTCGATCCCGAGCACTGGAGTGGACACAGCGGCTGCGTGATCCTTGCTCCGCATCTTACAACCATCACGAAAGCCGCAGCCGGCCTGCCGAAATGGGAGGCCGCCACCGAACGCCAGCGCCGTGACGGCATGTGCTGGAGGGATGAGTCCGAACTCTACAACGACGGCTCCGCCTTCAAACTCACCGCTCGGAACGAGTGCGGCGTCATCGTGACAATCATTGCCGACAATTACTTCGGCTACTGCAAAAAGGAGGTCAAAACTCAAATCAGCTTTGCAGCAAACCTGCTCGGACGCGCCGAGGAGGAGCACGCGGGCGGCGCTCTTGTTTTTCCTGCCTATGATCTTGGTGAGGAATTCGACGGATCCCTCCATGTCAAGAACCGCGGCCATTCCTTCGCCGAGGCTTCGCAGCTTTTTTCCGATGTCATGGATGTGCGCCCCGAAGGCTACGCCATCGATAAAAACCACCCCGGGATTTTTTATGTGCCCGAGGATGTGAAGGTGAGCCTACCGAATCTGCGTTTGAGCTGGAGACATAACGACGGCGTGGAGCACTCGCTCAAGTTGCTTCCCGATCATATCTACATCCGGCCGTCGGGCTACCGGCTCACCCTTGTCAAAAACGACGGTGGGCGCCGATGGAGGCTTGCCGGCGTGCGCGCTGATGCGACCTTTTGCCACAAGCCGTGCACAGTCTCTGGTGGCGGCAAATCCGAAATCTCCAAATCCATCTCGGATGCCATCATTCACGGCCCAGTCTATGTCGCGGATTACAAAACCGACTTCGAGCGAGTGGACGAATTGCTCTCTCGGGAATACGCCGACCGATTTCGCGACCCAGCGCAGAACGGCAAAGATCGCCGTCCGATCTTGAGTTCCGAGCGATCCCTGGGATCCGTGATCAAGCTCTTCACGCCCGCGCAGCATGAGTATTCCGACGAATACAATCTCTGGCTCTCCACGATTTCCCAGCCCGTGAAGGAACTGCTTTTTATCGTGAAGCGGTTTTATGAAGCCTCATGGGGTGCGGACTGGCGCTCCCGCTTCAGCGTGGACAGCGTGAACGGAGTCACCGGGCACGAGTTAAAATTCCGCAGCAAGCCGCTCACTACAGACTTTCTCCGCGTCGGCTACGAAGCCGATGGTTCCTGGCGCGTCTTCAGTCTGCGTCAGGATTTCTTCCCCGCCGACAAGCTACAGATGGAGGATGACATCACCGCCTCGGTCGTCGTTCCCCGGTCCGCTCTTGCGAATCCTCCTGAAGATATCCGCGGAGGCTCGTTGAAGTTTGCCGAGAACTGTGAGTTCCGTCTCTTCCAGCGCCCGGATGATGCCATTTTTCCCGGCTACGATAAGCAGGCGGAATGCGACTTCGCTTCCTCGGGCAACTTTTTTTCAAACTACCAACCTCTCCATCGGAACGATGTGCAGGAGCTGTTCGACGATGCGGTGAATTTTTCAAAGTTCACCCCGCCCATGCAGGAGGCAATTCGCGCGGCTTTGGCGGATGGCGACCGTATTTTCATTTCCAACACGGCACCACGAATCGTCGACGGGAAACCCTCCAAGAACCCCCGCTACCTCCAGACCCGACAGGATCTCGTGGAACCGCGCGCGGCCTACCTCGCCGACATCACACAGCGCCTGCAGCGCCGCATTCCCAAGGCCCAGCCCTTGCACACACCGGTCACAGCCATCTTGCCAGGACGCCGCAACAATCCCGCCGAGAAAGGTGTCCGTTCGCTCGCGGTATTCAACCCCATCCACCTTCTCGAGCTCCCCGAGCTCTTTCTGGAATACATCTGCTCGCTTACTGGCAAGTCTCCCTCCACCACAGGGGCGGGGAGTGAAGGGGCACTCACGAAGGGACCCTTCAACGCCCTCCAACCCATCATCGACCTCAATGCCGCTCTTGTCGGCTACATGCTCATCCGCCAACCGGTCTTCATCACAGCCGCCGGCTATGTCGGGCCGAAAGCCCGTGTGGACCACGATATCAGCCTGCTTGTCCCCGAGGTCTGGTCTCGCATGACGCCCGAGGAGCGCACACCCGAATACCTCATTAAAAACGAATGCCTCGTGCGCGTGCCCGACATGGAGTTCGAAGGCCGCCTGCTGCCCTCCAGTCGGCTCGGCTGGCGCATCAACGGCAGGTTCGTGCGAATGTTTTTCGGCCGCATATTCAATTACCCCCACCGCGTCTTCACGCCCGAAATGCTCCAGCCTGAGTCTCAGGGCCTCGACGCCTTCGCCGATGGGATGGATAATATTGCAACCACCCAGAAGCAGGTCGCCGAAGCCTATTTCGCCGACGGCGGCATCGACATGGCCTGCCCGCCCTTGCGCGCGCTCCTGCACATCATGCGCGATGGACACTTTGAAAACAAAACGCTCAACGATCCCGAGGTTCGCAACCTCTTCGATCCCGACACCGTCCTCGCGAGCGACTGGTATCGAGAGCGCCTCCAAGCCGCTGCGGAGGTTGACCATCGTCTCTGGCTCCGCCATGTGAAGAACCTCGAGACCTTCACCCGCTGCCCACACAATGCCGAAACCGTGGCCTGTCTCGGCCTCGCCGCCCGTCTGGAATACTCCCACCGCATGCTGGCGACAGTCCGGGATCCGGCATACTCCGAGTCTCTTCGCGGAACGATAGGCGCCCAGCCACTCAACCTATGAGAGCTTTATTCGTAGCCTTTGCGTTTTTTTTCTCGGTCGGAATCGGGTTTGCCAACGAGCCGTCTCCGGAAGAAATCCTTGCCGCCGCGCGCTTGAATCCCATGGGCGCTGGCGTCACGCTCGATGCACAGCTTCGTGCAGGTTCTATAAAAGTTCCTTTCACCATCGAAGTCGGTGACGGCGCTGTGTGCTACGGCTTCACCAGCCCGCAGCAGGACATCCTCCTGCGGCTCGGCGAAAATGAGGCCATCCTCGAAGAACGGCGCGATGGCGGAAAAATACCAGTTCCCATCTCAAAACTCGACGACTCAGTCCGAGGTGGGCTCATCACCTACGAAGACCTCGCCTTGCGCTTTCTCTATTGGAAAAATCCCCGCCTTCTTGATTCCGAGACTGTGCGCTCGCGCGATGCCTGGAAGATTGAAATCCCTGCCCCGCGCGGGGCCTCCCAATACGGTGTCATCCGGGTGTGGATCGACAAACAATCTGCCGCACTCCTCCGCATCGAAGGCTATGACCTGAACGGCCGCCTTGCAAAACGCTTCGAAGTCATCTCCGCCCAGAAAATCGATGGTCAGTGGATGCTTAAACAAATGCGCGTCGAACGCATCGACCCCGAGAGCCGCAAGACCACCGGCATCACCTACCTCGAGGTTCTTGGAAAAAAATAGACCCCGCCATGCCATTCTGTGCCGACTCCGGGGTGACAGCCTGCGCTCTTGCTGCGCTGCGAGCAAAAATGGTGGAGGCGACGGGAGTCGAACCCGTGTCCTTAAAATGATCTACACAACCTTCTACATGTTTAGACGATCTTTGATCTCGGAGTGGGCGGGCGAATCGTCACGCATCCCTCTCCAGAGCGTCCACGAAATCGATTCACTTGGGGTAGCGGTCGCTCCATCCCAAGCCAGCCTGCTGTCGTCGTATTCCGGACCAGCAGGCGTCAGCCGGAACACGTCGTGGCTCAATTAGGCCGCGAGAGCGAGATCTTCGTAATCTGCATTTATTTGTTTGATCCGATTTTTTACGAGGCCAACGAATCATCCTCGACATGCGAGCCGGGCTTCACACTCAAAGTCGAAACCTTTACGCCCCCTAACGAGTCTTAGCATAGCTGCGGTTTGTAAAAAGGCAAGCGGCAGCGTGATCTTTGGGAGCATCTCCGATAGTTGCAAAAATTAGTTCCACAGGAACTCCAGGGTGTCGTTTTTGAGCGCGACGTCGATGGCGAGCATGTGAGCCAGACCACGAGGAGACCAAAACTGGCCGCGACGTTTCAAGCGGCCTTGGAACTGGCTGCAAGCGGATTCCATTGAACCGGAACCAATCGGGGCGTTGCGGGTGGCCAAGTCGGCATAGTTGAGGTGGTCGCGATGGTTTTTGAAGTAGTTGACTTCCCGATTGATGATCGGATCGGCGGGATTCCCGGCCAACAGTTCCTCGAGCGTGTGGATCACGCGATGCTCAGGGGTGTGGCGGAGTTGGTGGATCCTCTCAATTGAAGACGTAGTTCAGCTTTTTTTTTGCAACTATCGGAGATGCGCCCGGGTGCGGCTTTTTCAAAACTTCTTCTGTTTCTTTGAGGGGGTCGCTCGTATCCTTGCGACTCCCATGTCACGCGCCTGCCGTCTTTCCGCATTTGGATCCAAGCCGCCTGCTTTGAGCGTGGAAACAATGGCTGCGCTCGAGCTTGGTGCGAATGAAGTGCTCGTGCGGATACTTGCCGCGCCGATCAATCCGGCGGATTTGAATGTGATTGAGGGAACCTATGGTGAGTTGCCGTCCCTCCCCTGCACTATTGGCAATGAGGGCGTGGGTGTGGTCGAGCGGGTTGGTTCCTCGGTGGTAGGATTCGCTGCCGGCCAAACCGTGCTGCCACTGGCGTTTGGAACCTGGGCGGAGCAAATGCTGGTGCCTACCGAGGCGTTGGTGGCCCTACCCGAGGGGTTGGACCCCTTGCAGGCGGCGATGCTGACGGTGAATCCCGCCACCGCCTGGCGGATGTTGCATGATTTTATTCCTCTTCAGCCTGGCGACTGGATCGTCCAAAATGCCGCCAACTCGGGCGTGGGGCGGGCCGTGATTCAGTTGGCGAAGGCGCTTGGACTTCGGACGCTCAATGTCGTCCGTCGTGCGGAGTTGATCGGCGAGCTACTTCAAATGGGAGCGGATGTCGTCGTGACCGAGGATGCCGACCTGCGCTCGGAAGCCAGCGCCCTCTGCGGCGGCGTGCTGCCGAAGCTCGCCCTCAATGCGGTGGGCGGGGCCAGCGCTCTCAATGTGGCAAACGCTCTCGGCGTGGGCTCTCCACATGTCACCTATGGGGCGATGGGGCGGCAGCCGCTGAAAATTCCTAACGGTCTTCTGATTTTTAAAAATATTTGCTTCCGTGGTTTCTGGCTCCGGCGCTGGAAGGAGACGGCTTCCCTCGCCGAGGTGCGCTCGACCTACGAAACGCTGGCTGCCTACCTTGCCGCAGGGGTTCTGCACACACCTATCCATCGGGTATTTCCAATCGAAGAGGCTCTCGAAGCCATCGCGGAGGCCTCTCAAGAGAAACGCACGGGAAAAGTCCTGCTGCGGATGTAGGGGATTTTTTTGACAGAATGAACAAAATTTCCGGTGGCCGAATGACCATTTCTTTTAGGCTTTGCTGGGGAGAGCCCGAATTCAGTAAAACCAACCACGGAGGATGCGAGGACACAGAGAAGGAGTTGCACAAAGGAAATGAGGGGGCTCGCTTCATTTATGAATTCCATGGCGCAATTCTCTCCTGTCGGTCCTGTCATCCTGTCTAAAAAACCGTTTTCGCTTTGAAACGCATTGAGGTTTTGGGCAAACGGGACGAACCTGAACAAATGGAAAGCGAACCGCAGGCGTGGCAGAATTTTTCCCCTGGCGATCTGTCGATCATGTTTCCCCAGGTGGCGTCTGCCGATGTCTCCGGGTGCGTGGCGCGCTCGGTGGCTGCATTTCCGCTTTGGGCCTCGCGGTCGCTGGATGAGCGGCTGGATATTCTCACTGGCTGCCGTGAGAAGTTGTCCTTCGCAACGGAATCCCTGGCCACATTGATTTCGCGGGAGACCGGAAAGCCGCTGCGCGAGTCCCGGCTTGAGATGGCGGCCGCCGTGGCGAAATTCGACCTCACATTTGCCGATGGGGAAAAGTATCTCCGCGATGTGGCAGTGGAGGATGGCCCGAATCTGGCTCTCGTTCGGCAGCGCCCTCGCGGGCCGGCAGCGGTGATAGCCCCTTTCAATTTTCCCGTGCATCTGGGCCATGGTGCAGCGCTCGCGTATTTGCTCGCGGGCAACACGGTGTTATTCAAGCCGTCGCCGCTGGCCGTGAATGTCGGCCTGGCCTACGCGCAGATCATGCAGGAGGTGCTACCTGCGGATGTCTTTCAACTGGTCCCCGGGTGGGGTGAGACTGGCCGGGCGCTCTGTCTGGATGAAGCGGTGCGGTCGGTTTGTTTCACCGGCTCCGTGCCTGTCGGGCGCGAACTCTCTACCGCATTGGCCTCCGACACCTCGAAATCGCTCGCGCTCGAGCTGGGAGGCAAAAATTCCGCAATCATCCTGGCCGATGCCGATCTCGACCTCGCCGCCACGGCCGTGGCTGACGGCATGTGCCTCACCGCCGGCCAGCGCTGCAATGCCACATCCCGCGTCCTTGTTCAACGGCAGGTTGCGGAGGCTTTTTTGGAGCGCCTCGCGACTTCGCTTGCCCGCTATCAACCGGGCGATCCCATGAACGAAAACACGCTCCTTGGTCCGCTGATCAGCTTTGCCGCGCACGAGCGTTACGAGTGCCTCGTTTCCGCAAGGGTGGGGGAGTGGATTGTTCCCGGCGGCATTCTCGAAAAAATCCCACCCGAGAGGCATGGGTATTATGTTTTGCCTGCCGTAGTGCTGGCAAATGATCCCTCCACTCTCGACGCCTCGCCTCTGGCCAGGGCGGAAACTTTTGCGCCTGTCCTCGTAGTCGAGATTTTCGATGACGAGGACACCGCGATCCGACGCCACGAAGCGTGGAAATTTGGCCTAACCGCAAGCGTCTTCACCGCCGATGCGGCGCGGTTCTTGCTCATTGGCTCGAAACTCTCGGTCGGCAACCTCTACCACAACCTGCCCACGACATTTTCTCCGTCCACCCTGCCCTTTGGCGGATGGGGTGCCTCGGGGAACGGGCGCCCCGGCGGACGCGGCTTTGTGCGTTTTGCCGTGCAGGAACAGGCCATCCAGTGGAAAACTTGACCCCCTCATGAAACGCGGCTTCCTCGACAAACTCATCGACCGCCTCCCGCTGGTGCAGCCCGGGCAGGTGCAGAACTACCTCGTGGAAATCGCCCGCGAAAAGGGTTTTTTGGAAACCATTTTTAACGCCATTCTCGAAGGCCTAATCGTGACAAATCCCAAGGGCCGCATCCTCTATCTCAACCGCGCGGCGTGTGGTTTTTTCGGCATTGAATCGGATGCCAGCCTCGGGAAGCCGCTGGCGGAGGTCGTGCGAGGCATCGACTGGGAAACCCTCAGCGGGCCAAAGGCGGAAATCATCAGCCGAGACCTCGAGGTGTTCTACCCTGAGAACCGGCTTTTAAATTTTTACGTGGTTCCACTGCTCAGCGACGAGTCGGATGGAAACAAACCCGAGGCGGTCGGCCGTGCGGTGATCCTGCGCGACATCACGCAGACCCACCGCGACACGCAGGAAACGATCGAAGTCGAGAAATTCTCCGCACTCACGATGCTGGCGGCCGGTGTCGCTCATGAGATCGGGAACCCGCTCAACTCGCTCAATATCCACCTGCAGCTCATGCAGCGGAACTTGGACAAGGCGCCGCCCAAGCTGCGTTCCAAGCTCGAGGAGTCGGTGTTGGTGGCCCGCAGCGAGGTCACGCGCCTCGACAATATCATCACCCAGTTTCTCCGCGCCATCCGCCCGCAGAGCCTCCAACCCGAGCCCACGGACATCAACCGCATCGTCGATGAGGTCTTTGAATTTTTGCATGTGGAAATCCAGGACCGCGACGTGCTCGTCGAGAAACAGCTCGGTCATGGACTGCCACTCCTTCAGATCGACCGCGACCAGATCAAGCAGGCCTTCTACAACATCTGCCGCAATTCCTTTCAGGCCATGAATTCCGGCGGCATCCTGCGCGTGAGCACAGCTGTGGATGCCTCCCATGTGCGCATCGTTTTCATGGACTCGGGAGGTGGCATCTCGCCCGACAACATCACCCGCATATTCGAACCGTATTTCACAACAAAATCCGGAGGCAACGGATTGGGTCTCTTGATCGTCCGCCGCATCGTTCGGGCCCACGGCGGGGAAGTCATTCTGGAAAGCTCCCCCGGCCGCGGACTCACTGTCACCATCCTCCTGCCCAGAGTGGACCAGCGTGTCCGGTTCCTGGAGCAAGGCACCACTGAATCTTCCAATGATTAACGCTCTGAATCAACTCCACGACAAGGCAAGCTCCAGCTATAGCGCCGGTTGTCGTAAACCCTCGCAAATCCTGCCCGCGGAGGATATGGAGACTCTTGCGAAGCTCGGTGTCGCGCCGCAGTGCCTCTACGATGCGGTGGATGACCTCGCGCGCTATGGCGAACCCGGCAAGGCCGTGTTTGTGCAGCTTGCTCAAATGCGGGCAGACCATTTTCAAACCACACTCGCAGGACGCCCTCCCTCGCGGATCGTCGAGGAAAGGGAGCTGCCACCGAAATCCGCCGAATTCCAAGGCGTATCCTGGCTGCCCCGCATCATCCGCAAAGCCCAGTGCTTCCTCGAGGGGAGCCTCTGCAACGATATCATGTATGGCTGCGCGGGAGACCGCTCCTTTTTGAAAAAATACAACGCCACCCTGCCATCCTTTCTGGCCGTGGTGCGCGACACTCACGGCGACCCGGCCCAGGCGCTGCGCTTCCTGGAGTCAGGCCGGACGGCGGCACATTCGTCGTAAGGGAATTGCGACCCTCTCAAAGGTCATCTGAATAAGTGCCGTTTTTGGATGCAAAGGCGTCGGCTTGCCAAGCCGGAGACGCGCAGCGCATAAGCTGGAGCCGCCCTTGTCTCGCATTCGCACGCCCCTCGCAGACGGCGCTGCGCGTCTGAGGCTTGGGACGACACGGAGGTCATCCCTCCATTTGGAACAAAGGGGGCACCCACCCATGAGCCTCATAAAAATGAGGGTCTGCAAAGTGAGCAGCGCTTTGACAAGAGCCGAGGACTTTCCGTCACTGGGCGAAGTGGAACTGTGAAATTCCTGGAGTTGGTCAGAGTGTTTTGATGCGGCGGTGTTCGTTGAGTCCGCCGCATTGAGGGCAGCGGAGCACCCGTAGAGAGGGGTTGACTTTGTATTGGAAGGCACAGACTGGGCATCGGGTCCATGTGCGGAGCTTGCCGGCTTCGCCACGGCGGCGTGCGATCTCGTAGCAAATCCAAGTGAAGAGGATGCCTGCCAGGAAGATGAAGAGGGCTGTGAAAACCAGCCATGGCAAGGGCATACGAATCATGGCACAGGGGCTGGGGGAGCGCTGGAGCCGAGTTGGAAGTCCACAACCCCCCATGCGAGAGGAGTGTTATCCGCAGGAGCGAAGCGGAGGGATTTGAGAGTTTGCAGGGCTTGGGCATTCAAGCTCGCATCGCCTGAGGATCGGTTGGGAAGAATGTGTGCGACAGTCCCATCGGACTGGACACCCACAAAAAACGAGGCTGTTTCAATGGAGTCGCGAGCAGGGCTTTTAGGAAGCAGGATTCCTTCTGGGGCTTGTGGCAGCCTGCGGGTAAGTTCTGGTGAGGCTGAAAGAAGCGTTGCGTTGGTGGGTGTTGCTGCAAATGCGTGGTGTCTCTGGGGCCTTGGAATGGGGACGGGAGCTACAATGGGCGGTGAAATGGGCGGTGAGACCTCGACCGTTTTTATGCGCGGCGGCATGTTGAGAAGAGCGGTTTTGGCCGAGGCGTATTGGGGAACATATGTGGCGACGGATTCGCGGTAGGTCGACGAGCCATGGCGGGGAGCGAAGAGGGCGGGGTCGTTCGATGCGAGAGTGCTTTCGAGTTGCGCGAATTCGGGGCTGCCTTCGTCGAGGAAATAAACGCGTGCGGGGTTGATTCCATCCGCTTTCAGGGGAGGATTTGCCACAGAGAAGAGAAAAAAAATTCCGCCATGCGCAAGTGCCGCCAGGATGAGCATGGCTGGAAGAAGGAGGTGGATGCGGTGGCGGTGGGGCCACTTGAAAAGCAGCTCTGCGGATTTCACTTTTCCTCTGAGGTGGCAATGACGGTGGGGTAGCCGAGCCCGAGCGAGATATTCATGACGGCGGCGAGTTTTTCAAATGGCGCGTGGCGGTCGGTCTTGATGATAAGGGTGTGGTGGCGGGAGGTGCGTGCGCGGAGCTTGTCGCGAAGCTCTTCGAGGGTGGCCTCCTCGTTTTCAAAATAAACAGCCGAGAGCGGCGCGGCGACGATGCTGATGATGAGTGGATCCCGCTGTGGGGCGAGCAGGAAGGGCGAGTCTGGCACGGAGACTCCAACGCCCGGCTGCAGAAGGAAGGAGGTGCTCAATATGATGTAAAAAATCAACACCAGCACGACATCCAGCGATGGCGCGATAAACATCAGAGCAGGATGCAGGGCTGGCGAGCGCTGGAGTTTCAAACCTGGTCTTCAGATGGGGGTTTGGAGCGGAGGATTTCGAGCATTTCGATGCCTGCGCGTTCGATGTCGTGGACGGCGTTGTTCACTCTCGCGGAGAGGTAGCTGTGGGCGACAAAAGCTGGGAGTGCCACTGTGAGCGCCGCTGCGGAGGTCAACAGGCTCTCGTAGACGCCGCCCGCTATCTCGGCCGCCGTGGCATAACCACCATGAATCGTGATTTGTTGAAACGCTGTGAGCAGCCCGAGGATGGTCCCAAGCAGGCCGAGGAGCGGAGTCGCGTAGGCGATGGTGGAGAGGAGCGCCAAATTGCGCTCCAAGCGGGGAACCTCAAGCTGGCCGGCTTCTTGCGCGATGTCACGGAGCTCCACTCTCGGCGCATCATGTCGCAATAGCATGGCATGAAGCACGCGTGGGACCGGGCCGGAGGTTGCCGCACACTCTTGGGTCGCCTCAGCGTAGTTTTTCCTTTTGATCAGGTTTGCAAGGCCGCGCAGAAAATCACCCGTCTGGATCGAAGCACGATGAAAATAAATAACGCGTTCAAGAAAGATTCCGAGTGCGGTGACGCTACAGGCGAGGATGAGCCACATGAGCGGACCGCCTTTTTGCACGAGTTCCATCATAGTCAATTTGGTTCTTAAATCATGAGCCGCCCGGCGGCAATGGCATTCAGCCTTCCGCTCGCGGAGCAGGAAGGGTCAGTGGGGTGTGGGTGAGCTCTGCGAGGGCAGCCGTCATTTTTTCACGCACTCCGGGAACGAAGCCCCGTTCGCCGTGGAAAACAAGCATGGCGAGGTGTTCTTTTTGAAAAATGCTCAATGGGCCTTTCGCGGTGTGGAGAGTGACGGTGGGAATCTCTCCGATGCCCATAGTCGAGGAGGCGTCGTGCATGGCGCGCAGCATGGCGGCGGCATTGGAGCTGAGGGAGACGATGTCGAGGCCGTCGGGGATGTTGTGAGAGGCAACGACTTGATCCTCGGAGGTAAGGACGCAGGATTGGATGCCGGGCAGTCCGCCGCAGAGTTCCACAACGCGGCCGGTGCTCAGGTTTTCATCCGTCAGGAAAAGCGCCTGCAGCGCATGCTGGTCGGGAATTTCGGGTTCCGCTGCGGCGCATTTTGATTGGGGCTCTGGGTTCAGCGGCTTGAGAGTGAGAAATGTCGTCTCCGTGACGCGCTGAAAAGTGGGCAGATTGCCGATGATCTCGGCCAGTCTGCTGGGCGGGACATCGCTCTCCGTTTCCGCGTGGGCTTCGGTGGGTTCAGCGTGCAGGATATCGGCTGCGTCGGCGGAATCCGCAGGAGGTGCGAGAATTTTTGCCAGATGCGCCGAGGGGGAGGGGATCTCATCTCGAAACAAAAACTCATCGGGTTCCGGCAGCATGGCATCCGTCGTTTCCAGAAGCGCGTAGGCCTTTGCGATGAGATGGGTGGGGAGGCGGAGCACTCCGCGCACGGGTTCAAGCAGATCTGGCTTGAGCTCGGCAAGCAGGATTAGGGAAAGCGTTGGAACGATATGGGCGAGTATGTGGCCGGCGGGAAGATCGATTGTTTCGCCCTCGTAAATAGGCCTGAGGAGGTGTTCCTCGGGCAGTAGGCCGGCGATCGCGGAGAGCGGGATGCGCAGCACTTGCGGAGCCACGCTGCGATAAGTGGGGGGCTCGGCTGGGAGGGATTGCGTAGCTGCGGACATTTCTTTGTGTTTGTCGAATGGGCCTACAAAGTTTATCCAGCGGGGCTCATTTAGCAATCCTGTGGAATTCGATTTCAAATTCACCGCCGACGGGTTGATTCCCGTGATCGTCCAAGAAGCCTCTGGCAGCGAGCGCCCCAGTGGCCGCGTTCTCATGTTTGCCTGGATGAACCGCGAATCCCTCGCCATGACCCTCGACAAGGGTCTCATGACCTACTGGAGTCGCTCGCGCAGCAAGCTCTGGCTCAAAGGCGAGTCCAGCGGCCACACCCAGCGTGTCGTGCGTTGGTTTGTGGACTGCGACAAGGATGTCCTCCTCTTTGAGGTCGAACAGAAAACCGGCGCCTGCCACACCGGCTACGAAAGCTGTTTCTTTCAGGAAATGGATCGCACCGCCCAAGCACTTCCCATCCGCGAGGGAAAAATGTTCGACGACGGCAAGGTGTATCAAAAGTAGGTGTCGGTCTCACCCCTCAAACATCTTCAGCAGCGCTGGCATGCAAATGCTGTCGCGGTCGTAGCGCTCGATGATGAGTTTTCGGGCGTTTTCCCTCAGGGAATCAAAGCGTCTCGGCTCGGCGAGGGCCTCGCAGACGCGATTGGCGAGGCTTGAGATGTCGAAAAAATCCACAAGCAGGCCGGTTTTTCCATCCGCGATGAATTCCGTGACCGGCGGTGTGCTGGAGCCGATCACCATGCATCCCGCTGACATGGCTTCAAGCATCGACCAGGACACAAAGTAGGGATAGGTGAGATAAACATGAGCCCGCGAGAGTTGCAGTACACGCAGGTGGGCGTCGAACGGCAGCTTGCCGAGGAAGTGCAGGCGTGAGAGGTCAAGGCGCTCGCCGACTTCTTTCAACAGCCTTTGCCGCCATGTCAGGCCATCAGTAGGCTTGTTGCCATAGGAAGTGTCGTTTTCCATTCCTGTGATCAAAACCCGCGCCTGAGGCCGCCGCGAGAGGATTTCCGGCAGGGCACGCATGAGGACGTGGAATCCCCGGTAAGGCTCCATGTTGCGGTTCACGAAAGTCAAAATCTCCTCGCCGGCATGCACCGTGGTGCCATCGGGCAAGGTCGCCTTGGCCTCGGGATTCGGGCGGATCGTTTTCGTATCGACCCCCTCATGCTGAATAAGGAGTTCGCTTTTCAGACTCTGCGGAAACAACGACGCCTGCCAATGTGTCGGCGTCCATCGCACATCGCAATCCTCCCATGCGAGCAACGATGTGGCATTTTTCATCCGCACCTCGAGCAGGTTGTCGAGGTTCATGCGGAACTCGGGATCAAAACCGATATCCGCCCCGCGCGGTCGGTAGTAGTATTCGAAATACCCCGAGATCCGCGCCTCTGGAAACGCCTCACGCAGGAACAGCGTATCCCCCCAGCCGGTGTGCGCGGCGATGACATCCGGCCGATAGCCTTCTTTTTTCAGCGCCAGACACAACCTCAGCACTGCCTGCCCGCGCAGCGCATTCTCCTCCGTGCCCCGCAAATAATGATGCGTCTCCCTCGCCGCCCGCCGTGGCAATTTATATCCAAGCAACCTCGCCCCCTTCACCATCCCCGCCTGCCGCTGCACATTCGCATGCTCCCCCACGCCCAGCACATCCATCCCTTGAGACACGAGATTCCGCGCCACATGCAGGAACTGGCCAGGGAAATTCGGGTGGATGAAGAGGTATTTGCGCATGGGAGTCATAGCCTCTGTGGGCCAATCCACAGAAAGACTTGGAAAACCAAGGTCGTCAAGAAACGGAGGCTATTGACTTTGGCGTCAAGGCTCCTAAATTTTTATTTCGTCACCCTCAACTTTTTCCTGAATCTGTCGATTTAAGAAATCCACGATTGACCTGAGCATTTCCTCCATTTCCTAAGACTCCCCTTCCATGGCCTCTTTTTCTTACACCAACCGCACGAATTTTTTGGCTGCGGGCCTTGCGGACACGATTGTTGGAAATTCCGGGGCTGACAGCCTCATTTTTTCAGCCACTGTTGCCCTTATTGATGCCGATTTTGCAGCGCCAAGGCTTAACGCTGCACGCGTCGATGCGACGACCAAGGTCGAGCGCCTCCACCTCTTCGCTTCTGCTGCAAGCCAAGTCGTTCTTGGCCCGAATGCCGAGTCTTTCGGGATTGCCTCGGTTTTTGGGGGGAGTGGCGCAGACTCGTTGGATTTATCAGCCTACAGCACAGGCGTTACCATCTCTGGAGGTTCTGGGAACGACACGATTTTGGGAGGGGCTGGAAATGACTCGATTGATGGGAATTCCGGCGACGACAGCATGGTCGGGGGTCTCGGCGACGACTACTACATTGTAAGCTCCTCACTGGATAACATCTTAGAAAATTTTGGAGAAGGCACGGATACCATTCAGGCGGGCGCCACTTACACGCTCTCGGGCAATGTCGAAGTCGGAACATTGAGCGGGACAACCGCTATTCATATATTCGGAAATAATTTATCCAATTCACTTTTCGGAAATAATACGGGTGCCAACTCGATCGATGGTGGCACTGGTGCCGATACCATGATTGGAGGCAGCGGAAACGATACCTACTTCGTGGACGATGCTGGCGATGTCGTGAGCGAGTTGGCCTCTGGCGGCACCGATTGGGTCGTGTCTACACTGAACGCCTACACGCTCGCTGATCAAGTCGAGAAACTGCTCCTCTCGGGCTCGGTTATTACCGCCACAGGAAACTCGCTCGCCAACTCGATCGTTGGGAACGCGGAAGACAACTCACTCGTAGGTGGCGACGGCGCCGACACTCTTTTGGGAAGCTCCGGCAACGACTCCCTCGATGGAGGCGACGGCGCTGACTCGATGACCGGCGGCGATGGGGATGATTATTACCTCGTGGATAACACCGGGGACCGAATCACAGAAGCATCGCTTGCTGGCGGCACTGATACGATCCTTGTTTCCGTAAGCGGCTTCAACATGGCGAGTGCTGCAAATCATGTGGAAAATGCCGTTTTGGCTGGATTGTTTACCTCTCTCAGTGGCAACTCGATCGCCAACAGCCTCGTAGGAAATGCCGCCGCCAACAGCTTGAGCGGTGTTGCTGGCAATGACACACTGATCGGATTCGCTGGCAACGACACCCTCAATGGTGGGGCAGACGCCGACAGCATGGTGGGTGGTCTCGATAACGACTATTATCTTGTTGACAATCTATCAGATAGCATCCTGGAATTATCCAGCCAAGGCACCGACAGCGTTGTAGCCAGTGTTGAGGGATACATTCTCCCTGACCATGTGGAATTCCTCTCTCTTGCGGGTGGAGCTTTCATCTCAGGAACTGGAAATTCCCTGGTTAATACGATTGTTGGAAATTCCTCCAGCAATTCCCTCTTCGCTGGGGATGGAAATGATTCAATCGACGGGGGCACCGGCACTGTAAGCGACACGATCTACGGCGGTGCTGGCAATGACACGCTCAATGGAAACGCGGGCAACGACTCCCTCATCGGCGAGGCGGGTAACGATTACTACCTTGTCGGCAGCCTCACTGACATCATCCTCGAAATCGATGGCGAAGGCACGGACACGGTCAGCGTTTCCATTAACTCCTACAACATGGGCACCTCTGCCAACCATGTTGAAAATGCGATTCTCACAGGAACCATAGCCAATCTCACAGGCAACTCGATCGCCAACAGCCTAACTGGAAACGCTTCTCCGAATAGCCTTAACGGTGGAGCTGGAAACGACACCCTTGTTGGTGGCGTGGGCAATGACACGCTCAATGGCAGCACCGATGCGGACAGCATGGCTGGGGGCGCGAATGACGATTACTATTTCGTTGATAACGCCAGCGATGTTGTGCTTGAGGCCTTAAGCGAAGGCACAGACACGGTCAGCATCAGCACCTTGCCCGCTTACACTCTTGGCAACAATGTGGAGAGATTGATCCTCCTCACCGACACCACCACAGGAACTGGTAACTCCCTCACTAACAGGCTTATTGGCAATTCTCTTGCAAATACCCTCTCTGGACTTGATGGCGCTGACAGCCTTGCTGGAGGCAATGGAGACGACTCGCTCTCTGGCGGCGCAAGCAATGACACGCTCCTTGGCGAGGCCGGTGCGGATACTCTGGACGGTGGCAGCGGCGTTGATCGGATGCTGGGCGGGGCGGGAAACGACTACTACATCGTTGATAGTGCCACGGATGCTGTGGTGGAACTCCTCGGCGAAGGCACCGACTCGGTTCTTGCCAACATTAATAGTTACACCCTCGCCAACAGCGTGGAAGCCCTCATCCTTGGAAGTGCCTCGACCGTCATTAGCGGCACAGGCAATGCTGGGGCCAACACGCTATGGGGCAATTCCAATAACAACTCGCTCAACGGCGGTGCCGGAGCCGATACTCTCATCGGTGGCGTCGGCAATGACTACTACACGGTCGATCTCACGACCGATGTCGTCATTGAAAACTCCGGCGAAGGCACCGACAGTGTGCTGGCCAACATCACGGGCGTTACACTTTCCGATCATGTCGAAATCCTCGTTCTCGGCGGCACGGTCCTTGCTGGCACCGGAAATTCGACAGACAATACGCTCATTGGAAACGCCTCTGCAAATTCCCTCTCCGGCGGAGCTGGAAATGACAGCCTTTACGGGGGCAGCGGCACGGTTGCGGATACCTTGGTCGGTGGAGATGGCCAAGACACGCTTAACGGGGGGGACGGCAACGACAGCATGGATGGAGGAGGAGGCAATGATACCTACCTTGTAAACTCCACAAGCGATATCATTGTCGAAGCCGATTCCGCTGGCACAGATTCCGTCATCGCGAGTGTCACCGGCTACACGCTGGCTGGAAATACGGAAGTCCTTGTTCTCTCTGGAACAGTGATTTACGGCATGGGAAACTCCCTCTCAAATACCCTTGTGGGCAATTCGGCAGCCAACTCCTTGAATGGCGGCTCCGGAGTCGACACACTTATCGGGGGCACTGGGAACGACACTTACATCCTCGATACTGTTTTCGATAAAGTCATCGAATACGACTCCGAAGGCACAGAGCTCGTTGTTGGCAACTTTGCAAGTTCCTACACCCTTGCTGAGTATGTCGAAAACTTGCAGCTTGTCACAGGTAGCTACGCCACAGGAAACTCCCTCAACAACTCGATGACTGGAAACGCGGCCGCCAACACGCTTGATGGCGGCGCAGGGGATGACACGCTGGTGGGCGGCGCTGGAGCAGATTTTTATATCGTGGACCAAGTTGGCGACACCATTGTGGAATCTGGGGCCGACACCGACACCGTTCTTGCCAATAACGAAAACCACACCCTGGGTGCCAGCGTGGAAAATCTCATTCTCGGCACCGGGATTTTGGCGGGATCTGGAAACTCGCTTGCCAATAGCATCACAGGAAATTCAATCGCCAACAGCCTCGCTGGGGATTCTTCTGACGACACGCTCATGGGACTTGCCGACGACGACACGCTCAATGGCGGCACGGGCAACGACAGCATGGTCGGGGGATTAGGCAATGACCTCTACCTCCTCGACAGCCTCAGCGATACGATCCTCGAGTCGCTTTCGCAAGGCATCGACTCCGTTCTTGCAAGCGTCAGCGGTTATACGCTCGCCGCACATGTTGATTACCTCGAACTCACAGGCGTCGTCGCAGCGGGCACAGGAAACAGCCTCTCAAACACACTCGTCGGAAACGCCGCAAACAACTCTCTCGATGGCGGCGGTGGCATCGATTCGATGGCCGGGGGCACCGGCAACGACACCTACTTCGTGGATAACCTCTCCGACCTGGTCGATGAGTTGTCACCCGCCGGCACGGACCTCGTCGTAGCCACTGTGAGCGGCTACACCCTTGCCGAAAATGTTGAAGCGCTTCTTCTTGCCGGGTCCGTTGCCGTCGGCACAGGCAACGGCAGTGCCAATACCCTCACAGGCAATGCTTCGAACAATACGCTCGATGGTGGCGAAGGCGCCGACACTCTCATCGGCGGCTTGGGCAACGATTACTATGTCGTCGACAATATTGCAGATGTGCTTGTCGAAAATGTCTCTGAAGGCACAGATAGCGTTCTCTCAAACCTCGCCACCTACACCCTCGCCACCCACTTCGAACATCTCATTCTCGGAACCGGTCTGAGTGGCACCGGCAATTCCGGCGGTAACTCGCTCATAGGAAATACCGACGATAACACCCTCGACGGAGGCACCGGATCCGACACCCTTGCGGGGGGGGTGGGAAATGACTACTACACGATCGACGATCTCACCGACCGGGTCGTCGAAGCGTCCGCTTCGGGAGAAGACCAAGTTCTCTCAAATATCAACAACTATGTCCTCACCGCCCATGTCGAGTCGCTCACTTTGGGCGTCTCTGTTTACAACGGCACGGGAAACAGCCTTGATAACTCGCTCACGGGAAACGCCCTAGCCAATTCGCTCTCCGGTGCCGCAGGCAATGACACATTTAGCGCAGGCGCCGATAACGACACCCTCAATGGCGGCATAGGTGATGACAGCATGGCCGGGGGCACGGGCGATGATCTTTATCTGGTGGATAGCGTTCTCGACCAAGTTATCGAGGACTCCAGCGCGGGCACGGACAGCGTGCTCGCAACCGTGGAAGACTACACGCTCGCAGCCAATCTCGAACACCTCGAACTCGCCACCGGCGTCATGATCGGCTCTGGAAATTCGATTGCAAATACCCTCCTCGGAAATGCGGCATCCAATTCGCTCGACGGCGGAGACGGCAATGACACCCTCTTTGGCCTTGGTGCCAACGACACCCTCAATGGCGGCTTGGGGGATGACAGCCTCATCGGCGGATCTGGCGACGATTTCTATGAGGTGGATTCCATCTCCGATACGATCCTCGAGCTCGCCGCAGGCGGCACAGACACCGTTTTGGCCAATCTTTCCACCTACACCATAGCCAACCAGATCGAAAACCTCATTCTTGGCGTTGGTGGCATCTCAGGCATAGGCAGCAACGGCGCCAACAGTATTCAAGGCAATGCCTCCAACAATTCGCTCGACGGTGGAGCCGGTATCGACACCCTCGTGGGGGCCGGAGGTCATGATACCTATTTCGTCTCGGACTCAGGCGATCTCGTCATCGAAAATGGCGATGAAGGCACAGACATCGTCATTTCAAGCCTATCGGGCTACACGCTCACCAACGATGTCGAGGGACTCGTGCTCACAGGCTCTGCAACTCTCGGTTCCGGCAATGCCGGCAATAACACCCTCATGGGTCACTCCACCCTTGCCAACTCCCTGAGCGGCGTGGGGGGCGATGATACTCTCATCGGCGGATCAGGAAACGACACGCTCGATGGTGGTGCGGATGCCGACTCTCTCGACGGTGGTCTTGGTAACGACTACTACATAGTGGACAATGTCGGCGATGTCATTTCCGACTCAGGCGGCACGGATACCATCCTCGTCAATGTTTCCGGTGGATTCACCCTTGCAGGGGGATCCGTTATCGAAAATCTCATTCTCGGAACTGGTAACCAAATCACCGGCAATGCCTCCAACAACTCCATGGTAGGTAACGCTTCCAATAACTCCCTCGACGGCGGAGGGGGCACTGACACCCTCATCGGCGCTGCTGGGGATGACTACTACACGGTGGATAGCCTCGACGATGTCATCATCGAGGAATCCAACGGTGGCAACGACTCGGTTGTTGCCAATTTTAATGGCTACATACTCGGTGCCAATATCGAAAATGTCATTCTTGCCGATGGTGTTGCCAGTATTTCGGGCGGATCCACCGCCAATTATCTTGTCGGCAATTCGATCGATAACACCCTCGATGGAGGCGGCGGTGCGGATACCCTCGTGGGTCTCGATAGCAACGATTATTATGTGGTTGATCACTTGGCAGATGTCATTATCGAAACCTCTGGAGTCTCTTCAGGCACCGACAGCGTGCTCGCAAACATAAGCGTCCACACACTCTCCTCAAATGTCGAATACCTTCTACTCGGGTCCTTGGGCGTGGCAGGAATCGGAAACAGCCTTGCCAACACCATCGTAGGAAACAGCAAATCCAACTCCCTTGATGGTGGTGATGGAAGTGATTCACTCCTCGGAGGTGGCGGCAATGATACGCTGAATGGTGGATTGGGCAACGACACGATGGTCGGTGGAGTCGGAAATGATTACTTTGTCGTCGATAGCGCCAGCGATAGCCTCGTCGGTGGAGGAGGAAATGATGGTATCATCACCCTCATGGATGGCTACACCTTGTCAACGGACTTCAACCTCATGGTCTTAGGAGGTTCGGTTGCCACGGCCTCCGGAAATTCCAACAACAACACAATCACCGGCAACACTTTTTCAAACACCCTTCACGGAGGAGGTGGCGAGGATTCGCTCGTCGGGCGCACCGGCCACGACTACTACTTGGTCGATAGCTCCAGCGATGTGGTGCTCGAGTTGGCCTCCGAGGGCACGGATACGGTCGAATTCTCCTCAATAAGCGATTACACATTAGGAAATAATGTTGAGAGATTAATGCTTGGAGCAGGAGCGGTCAATGGCACCGGCAACTCCTTGGTCAATATCCTGACAGGAAATGCCGGAGCCAACTCCCTGAGTGGGGCTGCAGGAAACGACTCGCTCCATGGTGGTGATGGTGATGATACTTTGCTCGGTGCGCTCGCCACATCATCCGGTGGATACGCTGAAATCGACACACTCACAGGTGGCAATGGAAGCGACATTTTCGTTCTGGGCACCGCAGCTGGGTATCTTTATAGCGATGCCAAAAGTAACAGCATAGGCATCACGGATTATGCCTACATCACGGATTTTACTTCCGGAAGCGACAAACTCCAACTCGTCGGCAGCGCGGCAGATTATTACTTGGGCGCCCACTCGGTCTCAGGACTTACAGCGCACCAAGGTCTTTTCCGCGAACTCGGAACCACTGACGAGTTGATTGCCATCCTTCAAGGTTCGCCAATTGCCACCCTTGACAACTCCACGGTGAATTGGGTCTGAAAATATTTCTTAAGTTTTAAAAAAATCCGTCGATCGAAGTATTATGGGAATGGCATTATCAGGTTTGGCATCAGGATTCGATTGGAAGTCGATCGTTGATCAGCTTATCGAAGTCAGTCGCGCTCCGCAGGACCGCATGGTACGGGAAAAGAGCGCGCTGGCATCTAAATCCTCTGCCATCAACGATCTCAAAGGCCTTGTTTCAACATTCAAGTCCAGCTTGACGACCATGGTGTCCGATGACGCCCTCTTCAAAAAGTCCGCCACCTTTAAAGATTCTACCACAAATTGGACGGCATCCGCCACTAAAGACACGCCCGCCGGCGAATACAAATTTAACCTCCTCACCACAGCCACAACCTCCAAGCTCACAGGTGCGGGAGATTTGGTGGCTGATATTAATACAAGCACACCCATCTCGGATATTTCCGTGGGTCGCACACTCACAGCCGGCTATTTCACGGTCAACGGCGAAAAAATTACTATTGCGACCACGGATTCCCTTGATGACATTTTCGGAAAAATCCTTGGCCAAACGGGTGTGGTTGCAAGTTACAGCGGAGATCAAATTCACCTCTCCTCGGGAGCTCCGATATCGCTTGGTGCTTCAAATGATACCAGCAATTTCCTTCAATCCATGCGTTTGTCAGGTTCCGGTGTTCCCAGTGGTGGCTTCTATGAGGTCTCTACCTCCGCTCCTGGACTATCCGCACCAAGACTCAATGTGGCCCTTAACTCTTCAAATCTCTCGGGCTTAACCCCAGTCACAGCTGGCGTTGAAGAAACTCTCATCATCAACGGGGAATCCATTTCCTACCAAAGCACTGACACAATTCAAGATGTGCTGAACAGGATCAACTCTTCAGCTGCTGGAGTCACCGCCATCTACGACCTTGCCGCGGGTCAGTTTTCTCTCACAAATAAAATCACCGGTAATGTGGGCGTCACTGTCAGCGACACCGGATCGGGAACACTCGGTGCGGCCATGGGATTGGTCGGGCAGGCCGCATCGCTTGGTGCAGATGCCACATTCTCGATCAACGGAGGGGGCACACTTTCCAGCAGGAGCAACATTCTTGATGAGACCGCACACGGCATAGTGGGACTCACGGCCACGGCTAATTCCGTGGGTGAACAAACCCTCACGGTGGCTGGCGACTACACAGCTGCTAAGGAGTCTCTGAACGACTTTATCAGCAAATACAACGCTGTTCAAAATGCGATTGAGAAATACACAAAAATCACCGTCAGTGGAGACAAAGTGAGTAGTGCGATTCTCGCGGGTAATCGCGAACTGGCTTCCCTCTCCAGATCCTTGCGGACAGCGCTCTATACCGCCGGCACTGGTATCTCAGGCGGTGTGCAGCGCCTCTCCGACCTCGGTATCAACTTCAGCGGCATCGAGCCCACGATATCACTCACAAACTCCACAAGCCTGGAGACCAAACTCGCGACGGCCGCTGACGACATCGCCGAGTACTTCTCGACCGCCGGCACCGGCCTCATAGACCGGTTGGACACTATCCTTAGCGGATATGTCTCGGAAACTGGACTCGCCTCAGGTGGATTCAAGGCGCAACTTGATAGCATAACCTCGCAGAACAAGAGCCTCGATAAACAAATCGAAGATGTGGAGCGCCGTTTGGCCTCTCAGCGTTCTCTTCTCGAAAGTTCCTTCATTGCCATGGAAAGAGCTCAATCCAACTTTCAGCAGCAATCCTCATACCTCGCCAAAACATTCAATAACTCCAAATAATCTCTAAAGGATTCCTCCCGGTCTCCGATAAATAAATCAAACCTTAATTTCCAAACATCAGAACAACCAACAAAAAAGGACAACTAAAATGAACAACGTGCAACCTATCGCGCCTCAGACCTCACCGGTTTGGCCGGAGGTCAATGCGGCAACTGCCAAAAGCAACATGTCCGCACCTCAGGTCGGAGCCACCGAAATCCCAATCCGCGACTCAGTCATTGCCACTGGCAAGGCCGAGCTTCCATCAAAGAAAACTATGGAGGACACCATCGATGCCTCCCACCGCGACCAAGTCCGTGAATGGGCCGGTTCTCAGTTGGAAGTTCGCTCAAGTGAAGTTGAAAAAGCTATTGCTTGGAATAGCGATCCGGAGTATCCTCGACTCAATGTCTTGAATGGAATCGCAACGATGTTTGTGAAATCCGCGTTCAACGACGGAACGATTTCTTGATTTGAATTCAAAAAACCCACTTCACATCTACCGCAAGACGGCTACCACCACAGCGTCTCCTGGGGAATTGGTGCTCATGTTGTTTGATGGCGCTTTACGATTCCTGACGGCTGCGGAGTTGGGTTTCAATGAAGAAAATTTCGCCCGTCAAAACGAACTGGTCCACAACAATATTCAACGCACTCAGGCAATCATTACCGAGCTCCAAGCGACTTTGAACATGGAAAAAGGAGGCGAGTTTTCTGAGAACCTTTACCGTCTTTATGATTTCATGCAGGAGCATCTCAACCAGGCGAATCGCGAAAAGAGCCCCGCAAAGATTAAGACAGTATTTGCCTTCATGCAGGATATTCGAGATGCGTGGGCGCAGATGCTCCTCCAGACATCCACAGAGCAAGCTGAGGCACATCGGACAAATATCCAAGGCCTTGGTGCCAAATGCTAATCAAAAAAGCTCAAGCGATAACAAATAGCGGTTTGCCAGATCGATTGGAGAAACTGCTGTCCCTTTACGAGAAAAACCTCCTTTTGGAGGTTTTTTTTATTGAGAGAAAAGACATCGAAAGCCTCTTGGATTTGCTTCCGGCGCAAGGCGATCTTCTCCAAGCGCTCGTTTCAATGCTACCAGATCTGCGTCTCCCAGAAATCTCGGCTGCCACCCTTCAAAAGCGCCTCGAGGCGGCGGATGCTCTTCGTGAATCCAACAAATTGGCTCTGGATCAGTCCATGCAGGAAATCAGTGCGGAATTGGAGCAACTCAATGGCGCTCGCCAGAGAATCCGACAAGTCCGCCAACTTTCTAAGTCCATGTATCAGGAAACAAGCGCTCCCGCTCGCTTGCAGAACTGGGCTTAGTAGAGTGAAAGCCGAGCAAGTCCCAGCCTGCAGGTGAACTCGCTCACTAAATACAGTTTTTACCTCATGAATTCTATTCCTGATCGCTCGCAATCATTTCTCGGCTCCAACTTCCGCCCCAAACTTCTGTGCCTTTGCGGGAGACGACTCTGATGATCTCTCGCCCTCTACGCATCGGCGTCACCCTTGGCGACCCGGCTGGGATTGGGCCGGAGGTTGTTGCTGCCGCGTTGGATTCTATCGTGCTTCCGCAGGGTGTGAGTGTGGATGTCATTGGCTCTGCCGACGGGCATAGGGCGGGTCGACCGAGTGCAGACTCGGCCCGAGTGGCTTTTGCTGCTATGGAGGAGGCTGCGCGGCGCTTGTTGCTTGGTGAAATTCAGGCCGTGGTCACCGGGCCTGTTTGTAAGCATGCGCTACGCCTTGTGGGATTTGATTTTCCCGGGCAGACGGAGTTTTTTGCGGCGCGTGCGGGTGTGGAGGATTTTGCAATGTGCCTTACTGGCGGGGCTTTGACTGTCGCACTGGTCACCGCTCATGTGCCGCTTGCCCGCGTAGCCGGAATGCTAAGCCAAGAGGAAATCGTGCGTGTTGGGCGCTTGCTTCAGGAATTTTTGATTTTGAGGGGCAAAAAAAATCCACGCATTGCGGTGGCCGGGCTCAATCCTCATGCGGGGGAGCAAGGCGATTTAGGGAGCGAGGAAATCCATACCATTTCTCCGGCCGTTGCCCGTTTGAACCAGATCGGAAAATTTGTGGGACCGATGCCGCCGGATACAATTTTCCACAAGGCTGTGGAAGGCGACTTCGACGCGGTTCTCTGCATGTATCACGATCAAGGTCTAATCCCGCTAAAGCTGCATGCCTTTCATGAGGGTGTAAATGTGACTCTTGGCCTGCCTTTTATTCGCACCAGTCCAGATCATGGCACGGCCTTCGACATCGCGGGGCTTGGGCTTGCAAGGCCCGATAGCATGAGGCAGGCGATTCGACTTGCTGCCGAGTTGGCGCGTGCGCGTTTGTTTTAACTCACCGGGCGAATGAGGCGCTGGATGTCACTTGAAAAATCCATGCGGTCCTCTGGAACGGCTCGGTCGATATAAAGAATGCCCAGAGTGTGGTCGAGTTCGTGCTGAATGGCTCGAGCGAGGAGTCCGTCGGCTTCGAATTCCACAGACGATCCCTCGAGCGTGAGTGCATGCACGCGAACCGAGAGCAGGCGGGAAACATTCGCCGAAAGCTCGGGAAAACTCAGGCAGCCTTCGCTCTCGGTATGGACTCTTCCGAAGGTCTCCACTTTCGCGTTTATCAGCACCAGCGGCATGAGGGCCTCAAAATCGGCTCGCTTCCCCGCAATACGCATCGCACTGGGGCGTTTTTTGAGTTGTGGCACATCAAGGACAAACAGCTGCAGTGGCATTCCCACCTGCTGGGCCGCGAGCCCCAAGCCCTCGGCGGCACGCATGGTTTCGATCATGTCAGCCGCAAGTTTGCGGAGGGAGTCATCAATCCGCTCGACTCTCGCACCAGGAGTGCGAAGGGCGGGATGGTCAAAAGTCGTAATTTCAAGGATCATTTGTTGGATTCGGGCTGTGTGAATGCGGGCACATTACTGAGACCGGCCGCTTTGAGTGAATCAAGGACTTTTACGACCGTGCCAAAAGGTGCTTCCCTGTCAGCCTGCATGGCAATCTCCCGCGCGGGCTGACTTTGGCGAAGATCATTCAATGCAGCCGTGAGATTTTCAATTTCAATGGGCTTGTCATCCAATGAGATTTCCGTTTCAGACTTTACCCTGAGCACGGCCGGTTCTTTCTGTGAAGCGGCATTTTCTTCAGCAGATTTTGAATCCGGCAGGTTGATTTTCAACTGGGGTTGGTTTTTTCGGAAATTCGTGGTGACAACGAAAAAAATCAGCAGGATGGCCAGAATATCAACCAGCGAGACGATATTGATAAACGGGGCACGACGCTTTCGAGTGTAAAACTGCATTTCGCTCGGCCTCTATTGGGGTTGGTAGATTTTGGCCAGCAGGCTGGCGGTGATAGATTCCATCTGGATCGCCAGCATCTCGATGCGCCGCTGAAAATAGCTATGGGCGATCAGGCTGGGCACGGCGACAGCAAGTCCCGCAATCGTGGTATTGAGGGCTTCGGAAATGCCTCGGGCCACCGCTACGGGGTCGCCGTTGTTTCCCAGTGTGGCAAATATGCTCACCAAGCCCGAGAGCGTGCCGAGCAGCCCAAGTAGTGGACCAGTGCCAGTGGCGATCTCGAGTATCACAAGGCCTTTTTCCATGTGTGCGATTTCGTGTCTCGCACAGGTCTGCACCGCTTCCAGATTTTCGGATTTGGACCAGTTCAGATGTGAAATCAATGTGGAAAGGGTCATCGAGATGGCCGAAGGATGCTGCTCCATTGCGTCCTGTAAGGCTTTGAGAGTGTCGCCGGGGCGCAGGGCGTTGACGGCTTCAGCGACCTGTCTCGGAATAATGGCACCTTCCCGCAGTCGCCAAGCCCGAAGCAAAATAGCTGTGAGAGTGACAATCGAAAGGAGCACGAGAAGCACCATGAAGGGGCCTCCTGTTTCAAAAAAATCCGCAATGGTCGAGAGCGTGGTTTGGGATGTCATTAATGGCTAACAATCGTAAACGAGAAGTCGATTTCGAGGCGACCGTTTTCGATCAACCTTGCAACCTCCGGCGGCATCGGAGGTATTTCAGCCTGCAAAACGGAAGCCAAGCTCACGGAGGCAAAACTCTCATTTGACGAGTTGGAGAGCACTTCAGGGGATTTGATTTTTCCCTCGGGTGTCACAGTAAATCGAATATCCACCGTCCCAATGTTCAGGAGCCCCATCTGGGAACTCACATAGTAATACCATCTCGAGCCGATGGCGTCGGAGACTTGCTTCTTGTAGCGTCCGAGAGGCGTGGCATTGGCCTCCAAAGACGCCTTGCCCTTGCTTGAGACATTTCCACGCAGGCGTGTCACGCGTGTTTCTGGGCGGAAGCCGGATTGAGAATTCGGGCTGGGTGGGGATGCTGTCTTGGCCTTCTCGGCAGGTTTCGGAGGCGGGGTGGGGGCCTTGAGCAGGGCGAGATCAGACTCCATGCGAGGGGTGGGGGATGCCTCCGGCTTGGCCTCGGGCTGCGCGGCTGCTTGGGGGGCGGGTATGGATTGGGTCTTCCCTGCGGTGTATTGCTGATCGGTCAGGTCGAG
>NEUK01000071.1:28282-40243 GCA_002290555.1 Spartobacteria bacterium AMD-G4 | reverse complement strand
GGGAGTTTTTCACATAGCCCTCGATGACGGGGAGGTTCGGCTCGATGCCGATGGCGCAGTGGTCGTTGAAGGAATGGCATCCTTCGGCGAGGAGGCGGACGGAGTGCAGGAAATTGTGGACGATGACGGGCTTGAAGACATTCAGCTCGAAGTTGCCCTGCGATGCGGCGATGCCGATGGCGGTGTCGTTGCCCATGACTTGGATCGCAATCATGGTGAGGGCTTCGGATTGGGTGGGGTTCACCTTGCCGGGCATGATGGACGAGCCGGGCTCGTTTTCGGGGATGGTGAGTTCGCCGAGGCCGCAGCGGGGGCCCGAGGCGAGCCAGCGGATGTCGTTGGCAATCTTCATGAGTGCGCAGGCGAGGGATTTTACGGCTCCGCTGGCGATGACGAATTCGTTGTGGCCGGAGAGGGCGGCGAATTTGTTGGGCGCGGATTGGAATGGGAAGCCGGTGAGTTTTGCGATGTGCGCGGAGGCGCGGTCGCCGAACTCGGGGTGGGCATTCAGGCCGGTGCCGACGGCGGTGCCGCCGATGGCGAGTTGGTAGAGGCCGGTGAGCGAGAATTCAACGTCGCGCAGGGCTTGGTCGAGCAGGCACACATAGCCGGAGAATTCCTGCCCGAGTGTGAGCGGAGTGGCATCCTGGAGGTGCGTGCGGCCGATCTTGACGATGTCGGCAAAGGCGGTGGCCTTGGCGTCGAGCGTGTCGCGGAGTTTTTTCACGGCCGGGATGAGGACCTCGACGACCACTGTGGCCGAGGCGATGGACATCGCCGTCGGGAATGTGTCGTTCGACGATTGCGACATGTTCACATCGTCATTCGGATGCACCGGCTTTTTGGAACCTTTTTCGCCGCCTGCGATTTCGATGGCGCGGTTCGAGATGACCTCGTTGGCGTTCATGTTGCTCTGAGTGCCGGAGCCGGTCTGCCAGATGCGAAGCGGGAAGTGGGCGTCGAGTTTTCCCGCGATGACTTCATCCGCCGCCTGTGCGATGAGATCGCACTTTTCCGCGCTGAGCTTGCCGAGGTCGGCATTCGTGAGCGCGGCGGCTTTTTTCAAAATGCCGAGCGCCTTGATCATCTCGGGCGGGAGGATGTCCTCGCCGATGTCGAAATGAATGAGCGAACGGGCGGTCTGCGCTCCCCAGTAGGCATCGTGTGGAACGGAGATTTCGCCCATCGAGTCGGATTCCAAGCGGTGCGTGGCGGGGGTGTGGGGTTGGGTAGCGGTCATGGGAACTTTTGAAATCGAAAACCCTTAGAGATGCCGAACGAGGTCGCTTTTCTCGAAGCGGACTTTGGGGAGGGTGGCGTATTTGTCATCGGCGGAGCGGTAGCCGGCGGCGCAGGCGACGATGGTGTTGAAGCCCTTTGCGGGGAGGTCGAGGATCGCGTCGTATTCGCGCGGGTCGATGCCTTCGAGCGGGCAGGTGTCCACGCCGACGAGTGCGGCGGAGGTCATGAAGTTTCCGAGGGCGATGTAAACCTGGCGGGCGGCCCACTCATTGACCCAAGCCTGGCGGGGACCGGCGATGACATCGGCCATCATCATGTCGCGGTAGAAGCCGAGCGACTCGATGGTTACCGAGCGAACTTCCGCAATGCGGGCGACATATTTTTCCATGTAGGGAACATCGACTTTGTCCGGAATGGCAAAGACGACGAGGTGCGAAGCGTCTGTAACCTGGGTTTGGTTCCAGGAATGCGGGCGCAGCTTGGCGCGGAGGTCGGGATTTGTGACGACAAAGAACTGCCAGGGTTGGAGACCGTAGGACGAGGGAGAGAGGACGAGCGAGTCCTCAAGAGCCTGCCAGACTGGAGCGGGAATGGTTTTGGAGGCGTCGAATTGCTTGGTGGCGTAGCGCCAGGCTTGTGCGGCGAGGAGCTGGTCGGTAGTGATGGGATTCATGCGCTGCGATGGGAATGCGGCGGCGGCGTGACATCAAGACTTTTCATAAAAACCCATCACGCGTGGTTCCTTGACAAACTGGCGCATGACGGAATCGTTCATGAGGTAATTGAAGAGATCGGGGGGAATTGTGGGCTCGGTGGCACGGAGTATGGCGGCGGCTTTTCCGAAATCGCCGAGACGCATGGCGACATAGGCTGCACAAAGATCCTCTGTGGTGGTGTGGCCTTGGGAAAGGTAGGTGGGCAGTTGATCGTTTTGGGTTTCGCTGAGGGCTTGCAGTGCCAAGGTGGTCAGCATCTCGATGGCGGGGCGATCGGGTTTCGATCCACGAAGGTTAAGCAGTGCGGCGAAGGCTTTGTTGGTCGTGGAAGTGGATTCGATTTCGGACTCGTTGGACGGAGTGCGGGCATCGACCGCTCGCAGAATACCCTCGGACATGCCTGAGTGATAAAAAAAACGACCCACCATAATGTTTGATCCGGCGAGGACTGCCAGCACACCGCCCAGAGTAATTAATTTCCAATTCCACACCGGCGCACTCGGCGATTTGGATGGCAAGAAATCCTTCGAACTCCGGCGGCGGCGGCGTTTATGACTGATGGAGGCACCGATACTTGGGATTTGACCGTCCTCGCGCGGCATGGGAACTGTTTCCCCGCCAGAATTTGCCTCGTCGATGCTGTCAATACGACGGGGTCTCAAGATCAATCTTTCGTGGTTGGGACGTGATGTCTGGCCGTTTTCCTCGGCTGTTGGAAGAGATTCGTGAGGTGTATTCATGAGGCTTGATTGAGCATCCCTGAGGCGACATGGAAATCATAGGCTCTCTGGAGACTTTGCTCCAAGCCGAGTGTGGATGTCCACTGGGTCTGTTTGCGAAAGAGGGAGGAATCAACCACCCATCGGTCGGCCCAGATGTCGAGGGCGCGGTCGCGGGTGAGACTGGGCACGGAGGCCCGGAGGCGCGGAACGGCGTCCACGATGCGCGAAAAACATTTTACAAGAAGGTGGGGCAGGGGAAGCGTGATACCTCGGCTTTTGCCGACCCGTGCTGCTGTGTCGATGAGCTCGACATCTGTAATGGTATTTTCTGCGGCGATGTAGAACGGACCTGATAAACCGCTCTCCCACGAAGCGCGCACAGCCTCCACGGCATCCTCGGCTGCGATGAAACTGTATTCTTTTTTTCTCAGGCCTGGCTTGGCGCGCACCAGACCTGCGGCCATTTTGAAAAGTGGAAGAGTGGCCGTGTCTCTCCCTCCGAGAATCATCGGTGGTCTGAGGATGGTGACTGGCCGCTTTGAGTGTGAGAGCTGGATGGCGCGCTCGAGTTCCAGTTTGGATTTGCCATAAAGCGTGATCGGTGTGTCAACATCGACTTCGCGGCGCGCAGAAACACCTTTTGGCGTTGGACCCCCAGCAGCTTGGGAGGAAACAACAACGGCGCGGCATTCCATCGGCAGAGCCTCAAGCACTCTAAGTGTCCAGTCAACATTGACGCTGTGGTAGGTCTCGCGGTCTCTTGCAAAGAGGACGCCTGCCGAGAGCAGTGCGTGTGTCGGCTTGATATCTCCCCAGGTCGACGGGTCTACGCCCAAAGGAATGATATTTTCTCCTGAGATGCCTTCCGAGGCGATCAATCTGCGAAGTTTATTCCCGTCTCTCACGCTGGCGAGGATTCGCGTTCCCGCTTGGGCTTCTGAAACCAGCATGTGGCTTCCCAAAAAACCCGTTGCGCCTGTGAGGAGCAGAGTCTTCATGCAAGACCGCCCGCTAACGGAATCAAGGAGTTGTCTGAGGGGCAGTCGCCGTGCCTGCTGGCGCTTGCTGGCGCTGGATTTTATACTTTTCCACAACGCTTCTGCTGTCTGCGTCGGTTTCTGCAAGTTTCAACACATCAGTCAGCATTTCTGTGTAGCGGGCTTGAACCTGTTGTGACTGCTCAACGATAGTTTCGCGCTGTTTGATGAGTTCGCCGAGATTTTTATCCGATTCCACAAGTGATGTGCTCTGGCGGTCGAGGTTCTCGGACTGCCACCTCATGCTGCGTCCGTTTTGGGAGAGGCTACTGATCTGGGCAAAAAGAAAAACGGAGAAGCCAAAGGCGAGGAGCGCGATGGGAATTTGGATGTTTGCTGAGCCGTTTTCCTTGGGGCTCAGATTTGCGTCGATGTATTCGTCCATGGTGGTTGAAGGTTGGGAAGATTAACTGGATTTTTTAATTAGGTTTTGCTTCGATGCCGTATTTCTTCAAGAGAGTGGCGATCGCTTGGTTTTTGTTCTGAATCTGCAGGGAGGCGAGGTCACGAATCATGGCAGGACCGACTTGGTTGGCCAACTGGGAGGAGGCATCGATGACTTGCTGCTGGGCTTGGAGTTGCTGTTGCTTGCTTTGGATGGTCAGTTGGGTGGCTTGGATTTCATCCTGCTGCTGTTGGAGACCCCGCTGTAGGCTCTGGTTGCTCCAGTTGGATACAAGAAACCAGAGGCTGAGTAGAACGGCGATCGAGCAAGAAGCTGTTGATATGAGATTTGAAGGCATGGTGGGAATGGAAGAGTTAAAACTAAAAACCATAAATCACCCCAACTCCCACTCTGCGTCAAGACTCAATCCTCTCGAGGCAATCTGCCAAACAGGTTGTGGCGTGCGCTGGGAACAAAAAAATATCGCCATGCCATCGGCATCTGGCTACTCGTGATCCACAGACTTTTTACAATTTATGAATCAGCATTCTTCATCCCCGACAATTGCCACTTCGGTGGAAACACCCTTCATAAACAGTCTTGGAATGCCTTTTGTGCCCATTCCGAGGTTTTCCACACTCTTCTGCATCTGGCCAACACGATATCTGGATTTTCAGCTTTTTGCGTCAGACAGGAATTTGACTCCGCCAGATCAATCTCTGAACGCAGGGCCAAATCATCCTGTGGTGAATGTTACTTGGAAGGAAGCGTGTGATTTTTGTGATTGGCTCAGCGAAAAGGAACGCGCTGCTGGAAGCTTACCAGAGGGCGTGGGGTTTCGTCTTCCCAGCGATCTTGAGTGGAGTGCTGCGGTTGGTTTGCCCATCGAGGAAGGAACCCGTCCAGACCTTCGAAGTGGTGTGGCCGACGGTTACCCATGGGGGGCGACTTGGCCGCCGCCGAAGGGTGCTGGAAATTACTCTCAAGAACTTGGAGTGGATGATTTTGAATTTACTTCTCCGGTTGGAAGTTTCCCCGCGAATCACCACGGAATCTATGATCTTGGGGGAAATGTGTGGGAATGGTGCAATGATTTCGTCGATCGTTCCCATGATTGCCGCACACTGCGCGGTGCATCGTGGTTCAACGGTTACCAAGACCGCATGAAATCCTCGTTTCGCAATGACCTGGGACATCCGGACGCCCGGTTTTCAAGCTTCGGGTTCCGTGTTGTGCTTGGGGCGCCGCTGAAATTCTGAGGCTGCCCAATTTTTATGACAAAACCGACTCGCCTGAGCACAAGATATCAATAAACGTATCCTGCCTCGGAGTCGATAGGAGTTTCTGAACGAGATCCTTGTTGCTGCACAGGCGGGCAATAGTGCCCACGACCCGCAGGTATTCAGAATTCAGAGCTGAAGGAATGCCAGCAACAAAAACAAAACGGACGTTTTCCTTTGTGGTATCTGAGGGGAAGCCTTCGGTGGATCGTCCCACCGCCATCACAAGCGATCCGACGGCATCCGTCCTACCGTGAGCAATCACGATGGCGCAACCATCCGCATCGATGGCTGAGGCATTGCGCTCGAGCACGGATTTCTTGAGTCCATCCCATTGAAGGATTCGGGTATCGCCGCTGAGCGAAGCAAGGATTTCGTTGACGGCTGACGGAATCTCTGTGGAGGAGAGCGAGAGGTTGATGTGTCCAGGTTGGAGGATTTGTCGAATAGAGATCATAAGTTGCTACCGGTCCATTTGAGTTTGCGGCGGAGAACCTCTGTGAACGGTCTTTCGGGAAGCATGGCGAGCGGTAAAAATCGATCGCTTTTTTCCAGGCGCAGCGAATCCCCGCCGGACATGGGGAACCAGCTCTGTGCGTCGACCGAAACAAAGGCCACCTGTCCCGGCTTGGCAACCTGGATTTCCACGACCGAACTGTCGCTGACCACTACCGATCGGTTTGTAAGAACATGCGGGCAGATGGGGGTGATGACGAAACCTCCTGAATCAGGCATGAGGATCGGCCCACCGGCGGAGAGCGAATAGGCGGTGCAACCTGTGGGTGTCGCCACGACCAGACCGTCCGCATTGTAATCAGTGAGTGGGATGCCGCCTAAGGTGACACGCATCTGCACGAGTTGTGAGCGCTCACCGCGGCTTACGACCACATCGTTGAGGGCAAAGAGCGTGCTCGCATCCCCTGAGGTCTGGGTGAGGACAGCTCTGAGCAGGGCGCGGCGGCTTAGGACGTAATCTGCCCTCTGAATGCACTCGACCGCGCGTCGGATTTCACTGGATCCCAGACATGTGAGGAATCCGAGTGCACCGATGTTTATTCCGAAAATAATGGGCAGGTGGCACTTGATTCTCTGGACAACACGAAGAATAGTGCCATCTCCGCCGACCACCACCAGAAGCTCGCAATGCTCGGCGAGCGATGATTCATCGAGGTCCGAGGTCAAACCGGCCAATGGGGCCGTGTTTTTGTGCAGCAGAAAGGGTAAGGCATTGCGCTCGAGTTCAGAAACGATCTCACGCACCACTCCGCCGGCATCCGCTTTTTCGGCATGGGCGATGAGGCCGATCATTTTAAGTGGTGCTGCAAACTCCATCGGATGGATGAAAGCGACATATCGTGATGTGCGGGCATGTTTTGTTGAATCCACTAAGCCAAACGGGGGAACCAAAAGCAACGCCAACCTGCGCGCGGCTTTTCCAAGGCACATATTGCGTTCCCTCGCATGCGGGAGGATACTGGACGGCTATGGTGTTTGAATTGGAGTCAAATTACAGTCCGCAGGGCGATCAGGCACGCGCGATCGACGGGCTGACTCGATCGCTTTCCGCAGGGAATCTTCACCAAACGCTCCTTGGTGTCACGGGATCGGGCAAGACATTCACTATTGCGAATGTGATTCAGAATTTGGGGCGGCCTACGCTCATCATGTCGCACAACAAGACGCTCGCCGCGCAGCTCTACAGCGAATTCAAGCAGTTCTTCCCACACAATGCGGTCGAGTATTTTGTGAGTTACTTCGACTACTACCAGCCGGAGGCCTACATCCCCCGCTCGGACACTTACATCGAAAAAGACTCCTCGATCAATGAAGAGATCGAGCGCCTCAGGCTCTCTGCCGTGAGTTCTCTGCTGACGCGCAGGGACACGATTATCGTGGCCAGCGTTTCGTGTATCTATGGTCTCGCGTCGCCAGAAGATTATCTCCAGATGCTTGTCACGATCCAGCCCGGCCAGCGCATCAGCCGTGAGGAATTCCTGACAAAAATTGTTGAGATGCTCTACGAGAGAAATGATATCGCCTTTGGTCGAGGAAAATTCCGGGTTCGTGGGGATGTGGTGGAGGTTCACCCGGCGCAAAATGATGACGAGGCTGTGAGGGTGGAGTTTTTTGGCGATGAAATCGACAGGATCAGCGTGTTTGACCCCCTGACGGGACATGCCAGCGCCACGCTTACGACATTCACTCTTTTTCCTGCCAAGCAATTCGTCACCCCTCACGACAAGCTCCGAACCGCGATGGCTGGCATCCGGGGCGAGTTGGAATCGCGCATCGCAGAGTTTGAGAGCCAGAGCAAATTTATCGAGGCCCAGCGCATTCGCATGCGAACGGAGTTCGATCTCGAGATGATGCAGGAGATGGGATTCTGCAACGGCATTGAAAATTACTCTCGGCATCTCACCGGTCGCCCGCCGGGCTCTCGACCTTACACGCTCCTTGATTTTCTTCCCAAAGATCACCTCCTTGTCCTCGACGAGTCCCACGCCACGGTTCCACAGATCGGGGGCATGTATGCGGGAGACCGATCCCGCAAAAGCGTGCTTGTGGAATACGGCTTTCGCCTACCCAGTGCGCTCGACAACCGGCCGCTCAATTTCGGCGAATTCATGGATACGGCAAAGCAGCTCGTCTATGTGAGCGCGACTCCCGGTGGATTTGAAATCAATAACAGTGTTGTCGGCAACACCGCGTGGATTCCTAATGCCGAAAACAAATTTGGTGAAGGTGGCAAGGCGGCGGGATTGAAACACGCCGCTCCGTCCGCTCGGGAGCTGGATATCGCAACGCCGGGCGCCAAACTTGTGGTAGAGCAAATCATCCGCCCGACCGGCTTGTTGGATCCGAGGATCACCGTCCGTCCGCTCAGGGCCCAGATCGACGAAACCATCGAACTGTGTCGAGGCCGGATCGAACTCGGCGAGCGGATTCTCATCACCACCCTCACAAAAAAAACAGCTGAGGACCTCGCCGATTATCTGCGAGAAATCGGCCTCCGCGTGCGCTACCTGCACAGCGATATCGATACCATCGAGCGCGTCGAAATCCTGCGCACCCTTCGTGCGGGGGACTGCGACATTCTGGTCGGCATCAATCTACTCCGCGAAGGGCTTGATCTTCCCGAAGTGTCGTTGGTTTGCATCCTGGACGCCGACAAGGAGGGCTACCTTCGCAGTCGCACAAGTTTGATCCAAACCGCAGGCCGGGCCGCGAGGCACCTCAATGGCGAAGTCGTTTTGTTTGCGGATACCGTTACCGGCAGCATGCGCGACTTGCTGGATATCACCGAATATCGGCGCACTCGTCAGGAGGCGCACAACAAAGAACACGGCATCACTCCCCGCAGTGTTGTCCGGGCCGTTCAGGAAAGTCTTCATGTGATTGTGAAGGGAGACCAGGTCGAGCAGGGAGTGCTCCGAGAGGACTCCACTGGCTTCGATGCTGGGGAACTCCTCCGCGAACTCGAACGCGATATGGTGGATGCCTCATCGCGCTTGGAGTATGAACGGGCCGCACTTTTGCGTGATCAGATCGCCGAACTCAAAAACGGAACCTCTTCAACAGGCGCTCCACCTATTCGCAAGAAAGCCACCTACGCCAAGGCCAGTCGCAAGAAGCGGGGGTAAATCAGAACGCCTTGCGAAGGTGGCTCGGGAGGATACCGAGTTGCTCGCGGTATTTGGCAACCGTGCGGCGCGCCACGCCGAGACCACGGTCTGAGAGAAGTTTTGCGATGTCCTGATCGCTATAAGGGTTTTTATTATTCTCTTCTCTAACGATCTGGGCGATCGCCTGGCGGACGCTCTCGTTGCTGACACCCTCGCCGTCGCTGTTCGTGTAGCCGTGGGTGAAGAAATATTTCATCTCGAAAATCCCTTGCGGGGTGGAAATGAATTTGCCGGCAGCGGCGCGACTCACCGTCGTTTCGTGAACGCCCACGGAGTCCGCGACCTGGCTCATCGTCATCGGTTTCAGATGCGAGGGGCCGCGCTCCATAAACTCCCGCTGCCGTAGGGTAATCTCGCGGCCGATGTTCAAAATCGTCTGCTGGCGCTGCTGGATGCTTTTAATGAAAAAATTTCCGCCCCTTATCTTGTCTCTCAGGTATTCGCGAACCTCTTTCGAGGATACGGAAAGCATATCCTTGTAGGAATCGGAAATCCTCAGGCGTGGGATTTCATCGCTGTTCAGGCTCACGGTGTAGTCTTCTCCATCGTATTCGACGATCACTTCGGGTGTGACCACCTGATTTGTATCTGCTGCGTAGGCGCGACCGGGCATCGGGTCGAGCTTCGAGATCAATTCGGCCGCGTGTTGGATTTCCTTGGGATCGAGATCCAGCGCCTTGGCAATCTCGTTTAACTTCTTGCGGCCGAGCTCATCCAAGTAGTGGCGGACGATCCGCATTTCGGTGGAATATTTACGCCCCAGTTTCTGCAGTTGGAGAAGGAGGCACTCAGCAAGATTCCGTGCGGCAATGCCCGGAGGATCGAATTCCTGCACTTTTGCCAGCACGCGCTCGACATCATCCGGCAGGCAATCCACCTCCGAGGCGATTTCCTGCGTTGTAGATCGTAAATATCCGCCACCATCCAGATTTCCGATAATTTCGACAGCGATGAGAGCGTCCTCTCTCGACCAAGAGGCTGTTTGGAGTTGCTCGAGGAGATGCTCCGAAAGCGTGGCGCTGCGCACTTGCGAATCCAGGAAATGCTGGCGCTTCTCCAGCGCTTCGCGCGTCCAAGTCTCCCCGGATGAGCGCTGGGTGTAGTATTCGTTCCACTGTTCCTCAATCGGGCTGGCCTGCTCCGGTGTGGTGTCGGCCACTCTTTCTGGAACGAGTTCCTCCAAGGCGGGATTTGCCCGCAGCTCGGTATCCACAAGCTGCTTCAATTCCGCCAAAGGTGCCTGGAGCACATGGAGGCTCTGCTGCATCTGCGGCGACAGCGATTGCTGGAGCGCCATTTTTCCGACCTGTTGCATGCCTGCCATATGCGGTTGAAGATTTGGGCACACTTGCTGCTTCCGCAAGCAAATTCCGCGCCAGTTTTATTTTCAAACCTTGAGTCTATTTTCTAAACTCAACACGCCCCCGTTCGTTTTCGTTAGAAAAGTTCGCCCTGAAGCGCTGGTTGGGCTTTTGACAACTCCGCTTCGATCTCGCTGACGAGGGTCTTGAATTCACAATCCCTGAGCGCGGCGAGGAGTTCCGGATGGCGAGGGGAGATTTCGAGGGTCGTCCAAGGAGCGGGCAGGGGGAGGTCGTTGTCGAGGCGCACCATCTCACGGTTTGCCGTAATGATGTCGCGATTGGCGAGGATTTTCTCGCGCAGGCGGGGATTTTCGATGAGTGAAGGGTTTTCGAGAATCGCTTGGATCGAACCATGCGAGGTGACCAGCTGCACTGCGGTCTTCCCACCGACTCCGGGAACGCCGGGTATGTTATCCGAGTTGTCGCCCGTGAGAGCCAGCACATCGGCAATTCGCGCGGCCGAGACACCCCATTTTTCCGCAACTTCGGCGGGCCCGAGGAGAGCAAAGCCACCCTCTTTGATGTCGGTTTTATTCGTCGAGTAGATGTGAATGTTTGGATCAACAAGTTGGAGGATGTCCTTGTCGTTGGTTGCTATCACGACATCTGCTCCATCTCTCCGTGCGGCCAGTGCGTAGGAGGCGATGAGGTCATCGGCTTCGGTGTTCGGGAGTTCAACGCCCTGGGTGCCAAGGAGGCAGATGTTTTTTTGAAGCCAATCCTCCTGTGGGCGCAGGTCTTCCGGCATGGAAGAGCGGTTTTGTTTGTAGGCGGGTTGGAGTTCGACTCTGCGCGCTGGCAGGCCTGCATCCCAAACCACAGCCGCGCGATCGGGTCTCACATCGGCCAGCATCTTGCGAATAGCTTTAATGAATCCGTAGATCGCATTTGTTGGCTCTCCACGGGAGTTCTTCAGGCCTCGAATGGCAAAAAACGAGCGGTAGAGATAGTAGTGACCGTCAACAAGAAGCAGGCGCATCAGGGAAGTGCGAATTTCAGCTTGCGATTGTTCCTATTTCAACCGGTTCGACTTTTATGCCGCTTTCCTCAAGCCATGCGATGGATTTTTTGATTTCCTCGCGGGCGCCATCAAGCTCCAAGGAAACCAACCCGATTTCATCCGTTACGCTTGCCTGTCGGATGTTCGTGACCACTTCAAATTTCTTGGACAATTCCCAAAGAATGGGTCGGGTGATAAGGCGGGTCGGAAACATAAGCCACAGGCGAGTTTTTTGCATGACATCATTTTAGCGAAACTATCCGGAGCGCGCCACCTTTATGACGCCGGGAAAAAGCACGCGCACGATTCTTAGGTATTGGAAGAACCCTCAAAAGTTTGTAGAATTTTCCCTTATCTACTTTCCGCCCATGGCTGCTTCCTTTCCAGATATCCACGCCCTCACTCACATTGACGAGTTTCTTGCGGTGGGCAAAGAGTCGAATGCCTCGGACATTCACTTGAGCGTAAATTCCCAGCCGATCTGGCGTCGGTTTGGTCTTCTCGAGCCCATCTGGAGACAGGCCGAGGTTCT
>NEUK01000071.1:0-28277 GCA_002290555.1 Spartobacteria bacterium AMD-G4 | reverse complement strand
GTCTCAACAGGAACAAATCGCCAAGCGCGGAGATGTCGATTTCGCCTACGCGACAGCCATCGGGCGCTTCCGTGCAAGCGTCGTGCGTCAGCGGACCGGCTACGACTTGGTTTTTCGTATCATCAGCGACCGCGTTCGCTCGATGGATGAACTCGGACTTCCCGAGCCTTTAAAAATGCTCACGGAATTCCACAACGGCCTTGTGCTTGTGACCGGTTCGGTCGGCAGTGGCAAGAGCACGACCCTTGCCGCGCTTGTGGACCAGATCAACCGCTCGCGCCGCGACCACATTATCACTCTGGAAGACCCCATTGAATACCTCATTCCCTCAGGTAAATGCCATGTCACCCAGCGCGAGGTACACACCCATACAAAATCCTTCGCCAACGCCCTGCGAGGCGCCTTGCGTGAGGATCCGGATGTCATCATGGTCGGTGAAATGCGCGATCTCGAGACGATCTCCCTGGCCATCACAGCTTCGGAAACCGGACACTTGGTGCTTGGCACCCTGCACACCAGTAACGCCGCTCGAACCCTCGATCGCCTCCTCGATGTCTTCCCTACCGACCAGCGTGACCAGATTCGCATCATGGTCAGCGAGTCGCTCCGGGGCATCATCTCGCAGCAACTCGTTCCTCGGGCGGATGGCAACGGCCGCGCACTCGCAATCGAGATTTTGATGAACACTCCTGCTGTCGGAAATGTGATCCGCGAAGGCAAGACCTTCATGCTGCCGGGTATCATTCAAACTGGAAAAAAACTCGGCATGAAGCTCATGGACGACTCGATCGCCGAGCTCTTCCAGGCTGGTATCATCTCCGCCGAAGAAGCCGTTTACCGCTCCGAACAGGAAGCTGATATGAGACGGCTCGTGGGCCTGAAATAATCCAAAACCACAAACTTAAATCTCTCCCATCCATGCCTTACATCGACCAGTTTTTCCAAGTTCTCATCGATAGTGGCGCATCGGATCTCCACCTCGCCGAGGGGCAATCGCCGAAGGTTCGCCTCCACGGCGAGATCGTTCCGATCCGCGAAGAGGCCCTCACCACCGAGGAAATGAGCTACATGCTGAGCGAAATCTGCTCGCCCGAGCGATGGCAACGCTTCGAGGAACATGGAGACCTTGATTTCGCCTTCGAGATGAACGAGGACAACCGTTTTCGTTGCAATTATCTCAAGCAAGCCCACGGCTACGGAGCGGTCTTCCGCATCATTCCCACAAAGATCAAAACCCTCGAAGACCTGCGTGTGCCTGAGATCATCAAATCCTTCGGCCACATGCGGGGTGGTATTGTGCTTGTGACGGGGCCCACAGGCTCGGGAAAAAGCACCACACTTGCAGCTCTCATCGACTACATCAATGCCAACTTCTCTCGCCATATCGTAACGATCGAGGAGCCGATCGAATTCGTGCACCGCAATAAGAAAAGTATCATCACACAGCGCGAAGTCCCCGAACACGCGGAATCCTTTCCTGCTGGCCTCAAAGCCGCCCTGCGCGAGGATGCGGACATCGTCCTCGTCGGTGAAATGCGTGACCTGGAGACGATTTCGCTTGCTCTCACAGCTGCCGAAACCGGGCTTCTCGTCTTCGGAACCCTTCACACCAATAATGCCCGCAAAACGGTGGACCGTATGATCGATGTCTTCCCGAGTGACCAGCAGGCACAGGTGCGAACCATGCTTGCCGCCTCGCTGCGCGGCGTCATCGCCCAGTTGCTCATGAAAAAACAAGACGGCTCGGGACGCGTCGCCGTGAACGAAATACTTGTCGTCAACAACGCCGTCTCCGCCATCGTGCGCGAAGGTGCGACACAGAAATTGCAGGATGTCATCGTCGCCGGCAAAAGCCAGGGCATGCAATTCATGGACGACGCCATCTGGGAACAACTCCTCGCCGGAGTCGTCTCCCCTCACGAGGCCTACATGAAAGCCATCGACAAAGCGAGGTTCCAACCCTTCCTCCCCCCGGAAGAAGCTGGCTTTGCCAACGCCGCCGGCGGGGGAGCATAGCAGTCAATCCATGCAATGTTTCCGCAAGCATCGAACAGCCATGCAGAATATCGGGTTTTTACTTGCCGCTGTTCCAGTCCAGTGGTTGATTTTTTGCACTCCGCTCCGTGTCCTAACAAAACGCAGACAATTTCATTTTTCTGGGGGTATAGCTCAGTTGGTAGAGCGTCTCGTTCGCAATGAGAAGGCCAGGGGTTCGAATCCCCTTACCTCCAGTTCACTTTCACATGCCCGCTCTTCCAGCCACAGACCACCTTCGCACTTGGGTTGAAATAAACCTTGGAGCACTCGTAAGGAATTTGGCTTTCGTGAGGAAGCGCATTGGTCCGGGAGTCGGCATCCTTGCGGTCGTCAAAGCCAATGCCTACGGCCATGGAGTCGCAAATGTGGTCAAGGCTCTGGCCCACGATACCGAGGTCTTTGGCGTGGCCAATATCACCGAGGCGGCAGAGGTCGGCGCTGCGGGGACCGGTCGTGCCGTGATGCTCCTGAGCCCCTGTCTGCCTGCGGAGCGCGAGACGGCCGTGCGCTGTGGGTATATCGTCACGGTATCCACAGCGGCCGAGGTTCTCTGCTACTTGCGGCACGGCAGTCTGAGTGTGAATTTCAAGATCGACACAGGAATGGGGCGTGCAGGCTGTGGACCTGAAATGGCGCTGGAAGAGTTGCGCCTGATACTTGAGATGGATGGGGTTTCTTTGCACAGTATTTCAACCCATCTGCCTTCGGCGGACGAAGACGATATTTTTACATGCGAGCAGTTGCACGCATTTGAAACTCTTCTTGCAGATTGGAGGAGGTTGCTCTGTGGAACAAAGTTTCATGTGCTCAATAGCGCGGGAATTCTTACCTTTCCCTCGCACAGTCTTGATCTGGTGAGGCCAGGGTTGATCCTCTACGGCGTCTCCCCTTTGCCGGAATACTCCACAGAAATCGAGCCCGTGCTGACATGGAAGTCGCGTGTGATTCTTTTGCGTGATTTGCCCACCGGCGCCAGCGTGAGCTATGGGCGTTCCTTTATTGCAAAAAATCCGATTCGCACGGCATTGGTGGCTGTGGGATACGCTGATGGCTTTCCGAGGCAGGTTTCGGGACGCGGGGCTTGCGTTCTCGTGCGCGGAGTCCGATGCCCACTCCTCGGGCGGGTGACGATGGATCAGATCGTGGTCGATGTCTCCAGGGTTCCAGACGCGGCCCTTGGCGACGAAGCCACACTGATCGGCTCCGATGGATCTGCGAAAATCGACATCTCCGAATTAGCTCACCAAGCCGACACAATTCCCTGGGAAATTCTCACGGGCATTGGCCGCCGTGTGGAGCATTTTCAGACTTGAGGCATCAACTGCCCAAATCCTCGGTTGTCAGTTGAAGAAACGAATCGTCAGCGGAAATTGACAAGTCTTTCCGTTGCTTGCTTTGATCGCTCCATTGATCACAAAGGCGATCCACACGACAAATGTTGCCACGGGCAATGCGAGCGGCAAGAGAAGGCAGAATCCGAGTGCCGCCACGATCCCAGAAATGAAAAACCAAATGCTCCAAGAGATTTGAAAATTCAGAACATTTTTTCCCGCTGCATCCAATCCCGAGATTTCATTTTTCTTTAAAAGCCAGATGACCAGTGGCCCAAGAATGTGGCCAAAACCAACAAGGATAATTCCGGTGAGAGCGCTCAGGTGCAGCAGCGTGATCCACTGCCGCACGGTGGCCTCGTTTTCGCTGGGCGGCAAGGACGGCGGTTTCGGTTCTTGAAATTCTTCCATGCTCTAAATCTCACCGAGCCCTACTCTGAAATCAAGCTCCCGCCTGGGTCGTCCCGGCCTAAAAATCGGTTGGAATTGCAAGCCTCCTTCGTCTATGCCTTGCGCATATGAAAGACCTCACTTCCGCCATTGTTGTATCCCTAATGCCCATGATGCTCTGGACTGGCTCATTGAAGGCCCAGTCGCAGGCCGCAGGTCAGGAAAACGAGGCGGCTTATGCGCTTCTCTCAGCTGCCGACTACAAGGCCGCCGCTGCCGCCTACCAAGGCATCATCACAGGATATCCCACCGATATTCTGGTTCAATCGGCCATCATTCAACTTGGCATTTGTCAGTTTTACCTCGGTGAGTTCGACAAGGCCCTCGCCAGTTTGGAGAAATCCAAGACCGGTCCGGCTCTTGCGCCAGAGCAGGTGGAGTTGATAAGCAACTTAAATGCGCAAATCTTGGCTGCTAAAGCCATGTCCCTGCCTCCGACGGATGCCAAACGCAAGGGGATTTTCGAGCAGGCGATCAAAAGCTACACCGATTTCATCTCAAAATATCCGAAGTCCTCCGATCTTGAGGCCGTCAACTACGGCCGTGCCCTTTGCGAATATCAAATCTCCGACTTTGAGAAAGCTGCCGCGAATCTCCGCGAGAATATCCAGAAATTTCCAACCACTCCCACGATCGACGGTAGCAGGAATCTTCTCGCAATCACGCTCGCCACGCAGGGAGGCGAGATGCTCTCCAAGGATGGCGGGGACAAAGACAAGGGGCTTGACCTCCTCAAACAGGCCGAAGAACTGCTCCGTGGAATCATCACGGGTAAAAAAGACCTCGCTTTGGTAAACGATGCCAATTTCCAGCTTGGTGAAATCCTTTTCATGAGAGCCGCATTCAGCCCCGAAGCCGATCGCAAGGGCATCTACGAGCAGGCTGCTGGTGCCTACATGGCTGTGCTTCCCAAAGAGGACATCGTCGCCATGCAAGAGGACAAAGTGAAATCCTACGGCCCACAGAAGATCTCTGCGCTCCGAGCCAAGAATTTTCCCCTCAAAAACAAACTCGATAAGGAAAACGAGCGCGAGCTCAAGAAACTCGCCGAGATTACTGCCAAGCCAGACCAAATTGCGCAGGCCCTCCTCAAGCTCGGGGAGATTTTTTTCAATGCCGGCAAATACAACGAGTCACGAGTTGTCATCACCCATGTCGAACCGTTCCTGACCTCCGATGACGAAAAGATGCGAGCACTTTATTATACGACGATGGGTTATGTCGTTCAAAACGCGATGGATTCCGCCTTGCAGGGTTATGAAAAATTTCAAGCTGCCTACAAAGGTAAGCCGCTTGGCGAGAACCTCCCTTTTCTGATTGGAAACATGATCCTCGCCAAGGGCGACAATGCCGGCTCGATACCGTATTTTGAGGAGTCTATTCAAATTTATCCCGCTGGCCGCCTCGCCGGTCTCTCGGTCGCGCAGAAAGCCCAGGCTCAGCTTGGACTCAAGCAATACGACGAAGCCTTGAAGACTTTCCAAGACAGCCTGCAAAAAAATCCGTCGCCGGATGTGGGAGTGGTGGCCCAATTTGGTATTGCGAACATCTATCGCGATACCTCCAAGTGGGACGACGCCATCAAGGCCTTCCAAACGACTATTGAAAAATATCCCAGCACATCACAGGCGACGGAATCCGCTTACTGGGTCGCTGCCTGCACGCAACAGAAGGGCGACAATGCCGGTGCCATACCTCTTTTGGAGAAATTTCTGGCATCGAATACGGAGAGTCCACTCGTCCCGCTCGCGACCTTTGTGCTCGGCAACGCCCAGATCGCCACGGGGCAAAGTGAAGTTGGTGTTGCCAGCCTCGCCAAGGTCGCCGCAGAGTTTCCCGACTCGCCCCCGGCACCTTTCACCTACTTTGCGCGCTCCCAGGTTTTCGCCGCCAAGCAAGATGTCGCCGAGGTTAATAAACTCATGCGCGAGTTTATTGAGAAATATCCCAAGGACGAGAAGGTCTACTTTGCCTACAATAGTATCGGGCAAAACGCTTCTTCAGCTGGAAAAGTCGATGAGGCCATCGCGACCTGGAAGGAATTTGTGGAGCGCTATCCGGAAGATCCGAGGGCCCCGTCCGCTCTTGTGAGCGTATCCGAGCTTCAGCGCACCACCGCCGAGCGTCTGGCAACCAACTACACCTCCCTCAACGAAGCTGACCGCGTGAAGTGGAAAGACGCTGTCGATGGATCATCCGCCACCATCGAGGCCCTCTTGACGAAATATCCGCAGAGTGGAGATGTCTCTGCAGCGCTTCAATCCTACCTCGCCAGCCAGCGCATGCTCATTCGCTCGGGATTGAAGGATGATGCTGCTGTGGAAGCCTCTTTCCAGGCTCAAGCCGAACAAGCCTCCGATGCCGGAGCTCGTAGCAAGATTCTCTTTGCCCTCTCGGGGTTTATCGCTGAGAAAGACAAACCCCGCGCCCTTGCGAAGATGTCCGAGGCTTACAGCGCGGAGGTTGTCTATGGACCTAAGGATATCGATGTCTATGGGCTCGCCCTCGTCGATTCAGGTAAGCTCGACGAAGCGCAGGCTGTCTTTGAAAAACTTGCTACAGATTATCCCGCTCCTGCCGGTGTTGCTCCAAACGCCGCCCCGCCACTCGTTCAAGAGGCGCAGGCGATCTCGATTTTCGGTAAGGGCCGAGTTGCCCAACAGCGTGGACAGACAGTCGAGGCGGGCCAGTTTTTTCAACAGCTCAAGAGCACCTACCCATGGTCACCGAAGGTTCTCGAGGCGGACTACGGTATCGCCCAGTCGCTTCGCTCGCAGAAGAAGTCAGACGAGGCCATGGCGCTCCTTGGGGGCATCATTCGTGCCCAGAACGCCACTGCGGAACTCCGTGCGAATTCCTTTCTGCTCTACGGGCACATCATGAAGGATAAAATGGCCACCGAAACCGATCCCAAGAAAAAAGCTGAAAATTGTGGTGCTGCGATCGATTTCTTCATGAAAATTTCGCAGTTTTACGCTGGCGTTCCCGTAGCTGCAGCTGAGGGACTCTGGGAAGGTGGGCAGCTCCTCGAGTTGCAGGCGTCCACTCTTACCGAGGAGTCAAAGCCTAAAAAGTCCGAGCAACTCGCCCGCGCAAAAGCGTGCTATGCGCAGCTTGAAAAAGAATTTCCGAGCGATAAGCATGTCGAGCAGGCTAAGCAACGGCTCCAAGCATTAGGTGGCATGTAGGACTATGCCAGTTGCCGCAAAAACCCCCAAATCCCCCAGAACTCGGCCATTTTCCGCAAAGATGGCCGCGGAGCTTTCCATCCGACTGCCACAAATCTACCCCGATGCCCACTGCGAGCTCGTTTACTCGAATCCGTTGGAACTCCTTGTCGCCACTATTCTTTCCGCACAGTGCACGGACAAGCGGGTGAACCTTGTCACTAAAGATCTCTTCAAACGCTGCCGCACAGCCGAAGACTACGCCTCCATACCGCAAGACGAGCTTGAAGCCATCGTCCATTCCACCGGCTTCTACCGCAACAAGGCCAAAAACCTCCGCGCCATGGGCGCCGCCCTCGTTGCCAAGCACGGCGGCGAAGTGCCGTCCACACTCGAAGCCCTCGCCGCACTCCCAGGTGCCGGCCGCAAAACGGCAAATGTTGTTCTTGGAAATGCCTTCTCTATAAACGAAGGCGTCGTCGTGGACACCCACGTAGGCCGTCTGTCCCAGCGCCTCGGACTGACATCATTTCAAGACCCCATCCGCATCGAGCAAGACCTTATCAAACTCTTCCCTCGCGACTCCTGGACAGATCTCAGCCACTGGCTCATCTTCCACGGCCGCCGCCGCTGCCCCGCCCGCAAGCCCGACTGCCCACATTGCGAACTCCAAGATATTTGCCCCTCCGTGCCGAAACTCGTCAGCTGACTCTCAAGGAGGGTTTCATCGATACATTTTTGTCCCGCCGCCCGGGTCGGGAAATCAAAAAATCAAGCTCCTCGCGATAGCGCGGGCTTCGGTGTCAGCGGAAAAAAGTTCCTCTAATGTGGGGTTCTCGACATGCGGGCATTTCTGCAGGACCCCGGTCACCAGTTTCCAGATTCCCGGGAAGGCGATACGACCCGAGAGGAAGGCGTCCACCGCGACTTCGTTCGCGGCATTCAAGACTGCGGGACGCGTGCCCCCGAGACTTCCCGCCTCGACCGCAAGGTCCAAGGCTGGAAAATCCTGCTTGCGAGGCGCTTCAAATTCGAGACTTCCGAGGGATGCGAAATCCAGCGGCCGGAGGGAGTTCCCGACCCTGTCAGGACAAGTCACAGCGTATTGGATCGGCAAGCACATGTCGGAGTGGCTGAGTTGCGCGAGGATCGAGTGGTCCACGAATTCAACCATCGAGTGCACGATGCTTTGCGGGTGGATGACCACCTCCACGCGCTCCATACCAATGTTAAAAAGCCAGCGTGCTTCAATCATTTCCAGGGCCTTGTTGAACAAAGTGGCTGAATCCACCGTGATCTTCCGCCCCATGCTCCAAGTGGGGTGCCGCAGCGCCATTTGAGGTGTCACTTGTTGCAGTTCGGCAGCCGGCGTTTTGCGAAATGGCCCTCCCGAGCAGGTGAGAATGAGACGCCTCACGCTGGCGGCATCCCTTCCCTCGAGGCATTGAAAAATCGCGCTGTGCTCGCTATCCACAGGCAACACACGCACACCCTTCCTGCGCGCCGCCTCCATGACGATCTCGCCGGCCATAACCAGGATTTCCTTGCTCGCGACCGCGATGTCTTTTCCAGCTTCGATAGCCGCCAGAGCGGGTCGCAGGCCGGCCGTTCCAACGATGGCCAGCAGCACCAGATCGGCCTCCCGCATCGTGGCAAGCTCCACAAGGCGATCAATCCCATCCGGCCCGCTTGAAATGACCGTCTTCGCCTCGGGAAACTCGCGAGCTGCCATGGCGAGGGCCTCAGCATTCGAATGGGCGGACATCCCAACAATGCGCATCCGGTCAGGGATGTCGCGGGCGACCTTGAGGGCGCTCTGACCGATCGATCCGGTGGCTCCAAGAATGACGACATTTCGCATGGCGGTTGAGATTGTCCGAGAGGCGGCGATTTCGCAACGCAGGAGAAAAGGGCTACACGGAATCAATGCCTGCAAACTGGGGCAAGGCACGGACTCTTGTCTCAAACTTTTCATGGTCGGCAAAGCACATCCCAGGCGGAAATTTTGCCGTCGAACGATTCCATTTTTTGAGCCACTCGGCGGCAAGAATCTCATGTCCACGCTCGCGAGCCTTGTCCAGATCAGTGAAGGCGATGGTTGTTTCCTCCTTGTCGCCTGCGTTTCGGCCTCGAGCGACACCCCACCCGCCTCCGAGCATGGCAACTCGGGATGCCGTGGAGCAACTGTAGGTGAAAAGCTCAACATCCCGCGAACCGCAAATGGCACGCATCGATTGAAAAGCATCCTCGGTCCATGCGGGAGCACAGGTTTTTCCGGAAAACATATCGTAAAACACAAGATCTGGCGGAGTGGCTTGCGCCAAGAGATCAAGGAAGTCGCCTTCGTGCAGTTCCCACGAAAGGCCTTCGTGCCTCTTGGATCTCCAGAGCCCATCTTTTAAAAGCGCCGGCGGTCCGGCATGTCGCAGGTAGGGGAATCGATCATTGTTCTTCAAGGCCAGACGGAGTGAATTCAGATCGTTCTCAAAACTCACAATGTGCATCGGGCGCACCGATCCTTCGCAGGCAAGTGCCTCGTAGCATTCGACAGCGGCCATGGCATTCGCTGCTGCTCCAAGGCCGACATCCCAGATCACCAGCGCTTCGCCCGCATCCTCGCGCAGTCGCGAGGCAAGGCGGGACTGTTCGATATAAAGACTCCTCGCCTCGTCCATCGGTGGAGTGCGCGCATGCATGATCTCGCCCGAACTCACATGGAGGATACTCGAAAAGCCCTCGATGGCCGTATGGATTTTGTATTCCCCGAGCGTAATAGATCGAGGCGGATTCCGACGCATCGGTGTCACGGGGTTGTCCAAATCATCCACGGCCAGCATAGCGCGCCTCTCATTGTAGAGCGCCAGAAACCTGTCCTCGAGAATGCTCTGCCGAATCTCGGCCATGAGCCTGTGGTAGAAAAAAATATTATGCTGCCCGATCAGTTGCCATCCCAGCGTCTCCTTGCATTTGGTGAGGTGGTGTAGATAGGCGCGGGAATACTTGGCGCAAGTCGGGCAGCCGCAATCGGGATCCAGCGGGTCGTTCGAGGTCTTGTAAATGCCCCGGCGCAGTTGAAGAAAGCCACGCGAGGTGAAGGCCCCGCCGCGCTGCGCGACCTGGGTGGGGATGATACAATCGAACATGTCCACCCCCCGGTGCACGGCTTCAAGGATATCCAGCGGTGTGCCAACCCCCATGAGATAGCGCGGTTTGTTCTCCGGCAGGAGTGCCGCTGTGAATTCGCAGGTGTCTTCGCGCTCGGTTTTTTCTTCGCCCACGGCAAGGCCGCCGATGGCAAAGCCCTCGAAGGGCATGGCACAGAGCGCCTCGGCGCTGGCTTGGCGCAGCGATCGATTCAGCGCTCCCTGAACGATCCCGAACATCGCCTGGCGGGAGTCGCCCCGCGCCGCCAGACTCCGGGCCGCCCAGCGGTGGGTGAGTTCCATCGCCTGCCGAGCCGTGGCCTCATCCACAGTGGAAGGAACGCATTGGTCGAGGACCATCATGATGTCGCTGCCGATTGCCTTTTGCATTTCGATGCTTAGCTCGGGGCTGAGAAGGATCGTGCGGCCATCGAGGTAACTCTGGAAAGCGGCCCCCGCCTCGCTCATCGAGCGAGAGTGCGGAAGGGAGAAAATCTGGAATCCCCCCGAGTCGGTCAGCACCGAGCGCTCCCAACTCATGAATTTGTGAATGCCCCCGATGCTACGGAAGACCTCCGCGCCGGGACGCAGCAAGAGGTGGTAGGTATTCGCCAGGAGAATCTGCGAACCGGAGTCGTGCAGGAAATCGGGCGTCTGCGCCTTGACCGTGGCGTGGGTGCCCACAGGCATGAACAGCGGGGTGAGAACCTCGTTGTGCAGCGTGCGGAATGTCGCCGCCCGCGCACGCGTGCCGGCGGATGTGGCATCGAGTTGAAAGTGAAGAGAAGTTTGCAAGGTCTGGAATCGAGTGCGCGGATCGGATGCGAAATTCGCCGCAACATAAAGATTTTTCCGCTCGCCGCAGGGAACTCTCGGGCGTTGACCCCATGGTGCAGAGCTTCCCTGTCCGCGAAGTTTAGGCGTCAGAAAAACTCATATTATGAACGCAAAACCGAAAACCAAAATACGCTCATCCTTGTCGATGGTCATTCCCTGCGGATGCCTCGTCGCCTTGGTCGTCACCGCAGTGGTTTTGCTCGCACCTCCCCCGGTGCAGAGCCAAACGCTGCCTGCCAATCCCAACATCCTTGTCATTTACGATAACGATGGCCAGTGGGGGTGGCTCGGGGAAATCTACTCCCTGAAACTCCAAAACCTGCTCGGGCACTTTGATGCCAAAGTCACGAGGAAATCCTTGGCGAGCTATCAATCCGGCGACATCGCCGCGAGCGATGCTGCCTTTTATCTGGCCTCAGTCTGGAACGAAACGCCTTTGCCGGCCGCTTTCCAAACGGATTTGGAAAATTCGCCGAAGCCGTTCGTTTGGCTCGGGGTCAACCTCTGGCGCTATGCTTGGGATCTCGCCACTTATGCGCCCAGGGCCCAGTTCAGTGACCGCTATGGATTCCAGTTGGAATCATGGTCTGGAGAGAACCACCCCACGGTTGTTTATAAAGATACGAAGCTTGAGAAGGATTCTTTCGATCCGGGCCTGAGCCGCATTCGCATCACCGAACCGTCAAAAGTTACCACGCATGCGATATGCTTGGATCAGGACGGCACCGAGTGGCCCTACATCGTGCAGAGTGGAAATTTCTGGTTCGTCGCCGACATGCCGATGATCTCAACGACATTCGAGAATCGCTCGTTGGCCTTCTCGGACCTGCTTCACGACATGCTGGGAATCAATCATGCCGAAAACCACCGTGCCTTCTTTCGCATTGAGGATGTGGCCGCTGTCTCGGACCTTCCGACTCTCAAGTCTCTGGGTAACACACTCGCTGACTTGAATGTGCCGTTCACCATCAGCCTGATCCCAGAATACCGCGACTGGTCGGGCATCTACAACGAAGGCGTAAGCGAAAATGTCCGCATTACCAGGAACTCTCCCGTCTCGGCCGAAATGCGCCGGTGGGTTGCCGAAGGGGGACAGGTTCTCCAGCATGGAACCACTCACCAGATCGATGGTCTGATGAATCCCTACACCGGCGTGAGCGGCGATGATTATGAATTCTACCGCGTCACAGCCGATGAGCAGGGATTTCTCACACTCGTGGGTGCTTTGCCGGGTGACTCCACAAGCTGGGCCCGCAACAGGGTGAATCGGGGATTGAACATTCTCAAAAATGCCGGATTCAATCCCGTCGGTTGGCTCACGCCCCACTACTTGGCAAGTCCGGTTGATTACAAAGTCTTCGCGAGTATCCATCCCTTTGCTTGCGACAGGGGCATTTTCTTCTTCAAAGACGCGGCGGGTAAAACCCAAGCCACGGAGTTGAATTCGCCCTACATTTACCGTGACACCTACGGTCTCAAGCGCATGCCGGAAACGATCGGCTACATCGATCCCTTTGGCTGGTATGAACTCCAGCCCCCATCGACTTCGGAGGATTTGCTGGAGCGTGCAAAGGCTCTGAAAGTCGTCCGCGATGGCTGGGCGGGATTCTATTTCCACTGGTATCTGGATCCCGAGGAACTTCGGAAAACGGTGGTCGGCCTTCAAGAGCTCGGCTTCACCTTCACGCCGCTCAGTGGCGGTCTCAAATAGACAACACATCACCTATCATGTGTGGAATTGTTGGAACTATTGGAAAAACAGACACCCTGCCCTTCCTTTTGGAGGGGCTGGGTCGTCTGGAATATCGAGGCTACGACTCAGCTGGCGTGGCCGTGGTGAATGAAAATGAAATCAAAATTCGCAAGGCGGTGGGAGGTGTCTCCCGGTTGGTGGAAGAGGTTGGGAGGAATCCCGTGCAGGGAAACCCCGGCATCAGTCATACGCGATGGGCCACGCATGGCAGTGTGACCACAGAGAACGCCCATCCGCACCTGGACGCTTCGGGCAGGCTCGCATTGGTTCACAATGGTGTTGTGGAAAATCACAAGCACCTCCGCGAGGAGCTTGTCGGCCGAGGACATACATTCCACTCTCAAACCGATACCGAGGTGCTTGCTCACCTGATCGGAGAGTCGTTTGATCAGAATGCAGACCGCAACCGCTCGGCCCTCGTTCACGCGATGCAGGAAGCCCTGCGCCATGTGCGCGGAACATACGCGATCGCGCTCATTCATGCGGATCTCGGTCGCTTCCTCGCCGCCGCGCGCAGTGGCAGCCCGCTCGTGCTTGGTATCGGAAAAGATGCCCAGTTTATTGCGAGCGATGCCGCCGCGCTGGATGGCTGGGTGCAGGATGTGGTCTTTCTGAAGGATCAGGATATCGCCGCGCTTGACGGGGAGTCTTTCCACATTGCAAAGGTCAACGGCAGCGAGGCGGCCGTGCCCAAGCTGCGAAAAATAGAGGTGGAGGCGCGCGCCACCGGGAAGGGAGGATTTCCGCATTTCATGCTGAAGGAAATTCACGAGCAGCCCCACGCCCTGCGGGAGGCCATGAAGGGGAGGATCATACTCGAGGAGGCCACGGCCCGTTTCACTGGGCTGCACCGCACGAATGAACAACTCCGCGACTTGAAGCGCATCATTCTCACCGGCTGCGGGACGACATTCCATGCGGCTCTGGCAGGCGAATATATGATCGAGAGCCTGGCTCGAATACCCGTCGAGTGCGACTATGCGAGCGAGTTTCGCTACCGCAATGCACCGCTCGACTCCGAGACCGCAGTGTTTGTGATGAGTCAGAGTGGAGAGACTGCAGACACACTCGCCGCGCTGCGCGAGAGCAAAAGGAAAGGCGCACTCACCCTCGGTATCTGCAATAATGTCTTTAGCACTATTGGTCGCGAGAGTGATGGTGGCATCGGTCTGCGGGCGGGCGTCGAAATTGGTGTGGCGGCGACAAAGACATTCACTTCCGAACTCCTGATCCTCGCCATGCTCGGGCTCATGCTGGGCCGGATTCGCGATTTATCGCAGGCCGATGCAATGGAAGTCATCGAGGGGCTTGATGAGCTGCCCGGGCTTGTAGCCCGCACACTTGAGCGTGAACAAATTATCGCCAGCATTGCTGCGAAATACGCCACGGCTCGAAACTTTCTTTTTATGGGCCGGCAGGCGAATTTCCCGATCGCCTTGGAAGGCGCACTGAAGATGAAGGAGATCACCTACATCCCCTCCGCCGGGCACCCCAGCGCGGAGCTCAAGCATGGAATCATCGCTCTCATCAATGAGGAAACGCCGACCATCGTTCTTGCTCCGCAAGACGAGGTGTTTGAAAAAAACATCAGCAACATCGAGGAAATCAAAGCGCGTAGAGGTCCAGTGATCGCTATAGGCTCAGAGGGCGACAAATCCTTGGAGTCCCTGTGTGACGCGACGATTCTCCTGCCTGCCGCGCCAACATTTCTGAGCCCGTTTCTAAACACCGTCGCGCTTCAGCTTCTCGCCTATCACACGGCTGTGATTCACGGTTGCGATGTGGACAAGCCGCGCAACTTGGCAAAGAGCGTGACAGTCGAGTAGCACCTTTGTCGTTTAAGCCGGACGGCGACCGGTGAGCGCGCGCTGGAGCGTGAGTTGATCTGCATGCTCCAGCCCCCCGCCGGCGGGTAGCCCATGCGCGATGCGTGTTGTGCGGATATCCAACGGCATGAGGATTTCCGTAAGATAGTTGGTCGTCGCCTCGCCTTCCACATCGGCGCTCAGTGCAAGGATGATTTCTGTCGGGTTTTCTTCGCGGATTCGCATCAGAAGAGGTTCGATTCGGAGCTGAGCGGGGCCTATGTGGTCGAGCGGTGCAAGACGCCCGCCGAGGGCGTGGTAAAGCCCCTTAAAGGCGCCGCTGCGCTCCAAAGGAAGGATGTCGGTGGATTGCTCGACGATGCAAATCTCCCTTCCCTGCCGCAAGGGTTGGAGGCAGATTTCGCAAAGCTCTGAGATGGCAAAGAAGCCGCATTTTTTGCACGGATGAATCGATGCGGCTGCGGCTGTAATGGTTGCCGCCAGCGGGCCGGGGCGGGCATCCTTGTGCCCCAGGATCCAGAGCGCACAACGCTCCGCACTGCGCGGACCAAGCCCGGGCAAGCGGCGCAGTTCGCGGGTGAGCTCATTGAACGGGGCCGGATAGTCGAGCGGCATGTCAGTGTGCGGCGAGACAGCCGTCAACGATTCTCACCAAGCGGTCTCCTCGACGCGCAAGGTTCTCATCGTGGGTCACAACGGCGAGTGTTCGCCCGCCTGCCTTGGAAAGATCGAGTAGTAGGTTGATAATCACCTCGCCGTTTTTGGAGTCGAGATTGCCGGTGGGCTCATCCGCAAAAAGAATCGCTGGGTCGTTGATGAGAGATCTGGCGATGGCGACGCGCTGTTGCTCACCGCCGCTAAGTTCCGCTGGCAGATGCTCCATGCGTTCGGAGAGGCCAACACGCTCCAGAAGATCGCGCCCACGGGCGGCTTCGGATTTTCCACGGATGAGGGCTGGTAAAAGGACGTTTTCAAGGGCGGTCAACTCCGGCAGAAGGAAGTAGGACTGAAACACAAATCCCATGTGTTTGTTGCGCAATCGGGCCAGTGCATTGCCTGAGAGGCCGTAGAGCGACTGTCCCTCAAACTCCACCGTGCCAGATTCTGGGGTTTCCAGACCTGCCAGGGTGTAGAGAAGCGTGGTTTTTCCGGCTCCGCTGGCCCCGCAGAGGAAGACAGACTCGCCACCAGCGATATCCATATCGAGGCCCCGCAGAACCTCGATGGATTCCCCTCCGATGCGGAATGACCTGCGAAGCCCTCTCGCCTTCAGGCGAGGGGTCATGGACGGTCGACTATTGGCTGGAACTTTTTACCAACAGCCGGACCCGTGTATTCGCTCAGTGGGCGATAAAGGCGGTTGTCGGCGAGTTGCTCCATAACATGACCTGTCCATCCCGCTGTGCGAGCGATTGCAAAGATCGGCGTGAAGAGATCCGTCGGGATGCCCATGGAAAAATAAACAGTGGCGGAGTAAAAATCGACATTCGCATTGAGGCCTTTGCGTTCCTTCATGATCGAAGCGATACGCTCGCTCATGCGAATCCACTTTGGCTCGCCAAGTTGATTGCTGAGCAGGATGGCCATCTCGCGGAGGTGCGGGGCACGAGGATCGAGAACTTTGTAAACCCTGTGTCCGATGCCCATGATTTTTTTCTTCTGCTCGAGCTTCTCCTCGACCCATGCGTCCACTTTGTCCTCGCTGCCTATTTCCTGCAGCATGTGGATGACACCTTCATTTGCACCTCCGTGAAGCGGGCCCTTGAGGGTGCCAATAGCCGAAGTGATGGCGGAATACATGTCTGAAAGGGTGGCGATGGTTACTCTGGCGGAGAATGTTGACGCGTTCATGCCGTGGTCGGCATGGAGAACATAGGCGACATCCAAGGTGCGGGCAGCCTCGGCTGTGGGCTCGGTGCCGTTGACCAGATAGAGGAAGTGGGCGGCCTCGCCGAGATCCGTGCGGATAGGCGGGAGGTCAAGACCGTTGCGGGCGCGGTGGAAGTAAGCCGTAATAACGGGAATCTTGGCCGTAATACTAATCGATCGAGTGTAGTTTGCCTCTGGGCTCTCATCCTTTGGACTCGTATCGTAAAGGCCGAGCATCGAAACCGCCGTGCGGATGACATCCATCGGCCCTGCGTCTTTCGGAGCATTTCGGAGAAAATCAATGACCTGCTGAGGCAATTCGCGCGAGGCGCGGAGTTTTTTGCAAAGGGAATCGAGTTGCACGCTGTTAGGCAACTCCCCATGCCAGAGCAGATGGATCGTCTCTTCAAAGCTGGCATTTCCTGCGATTTCATTGATGTCATAACCAGCGTAAATCAAGATGCCTTCTTGTCCGAGAACATCACTGAGGCTGGTTGAGTTGGCGACGATTCCTTCGAGTCCTTTGGCGATTACTGGCATAAATTTGAGTGTGGTTAAAAACTACACCTGCAACCTTGAACAAGGGGTTTTGAAATGAAAAGCCTTAGTGGGAAAATTCTTTCACGCATTCCAAAAGGTAGAGTCTGCTGCTTGACGCTTTGTCGCGTCTGCGTTTAATTCCGCCCCAAGCATGACACGCAAGGATTTCGCCGTTATCACCGCAACCGCTCTGCTGCTCGCTGGCTGCGCCAACTATGACAAACGCCTGACCAGCAGGGCCACCAGTTATTTAGGAACCGATGGATCCGTCATCTCGCGTTCCGCCGAATCCACACTGGCCGACAGGAATTCCTACTGGGACGGCGATGGAGTGCAGGGACAAGCGGCCATAATCATAGATCTCTCGGATCAGAAGGCTTCTTTCTACAAAGGCTCAAAGCTTGTCGGTGTCTCAGCCATTTCGTCCGGTCGCGAAGGCTTCGGAACCCCAACGGGCTCTTATAAAATAACTCAGAAAAATCCGAACCATGTCTCGAACCTCTATGGCGATTATGTAAATCCGCAAGGTGACGTGCTGGTGAAAAATGTGTCCAAGGTCAAGGATCCCGTGCCAGCAGGTGGCAGCTTTGCTGGATCTCCGATGCCTTATTTCATGAGACTCGGCCGCACGGCTGTTGGTATGCACCAAGGCTTTCTCCCTGGCGTCCCGGACAGCCACGGCTGCATCCGCATGCCGGAACGCATGGTGAAGATTTTCTTTGAAAACGCACCGCCAGGCACACCCGTAAGTATCGTCAATTAGTCGGGAGAGTAGAAGGCGCGCACGAGTGCCATGCAGCGCTCATCGGGAAGAATGCCCGACTGCATCTGGTTCATCACATAGCCGAAGCCTACGCCCTGCTCGCGGTCCGCAAACCCCAGGCTGCCCCCTGCACCGGCGTGGCCAAAGGCCGACGGCGATGGGCCGAGCAGGAAACGCTTTTTTTGTCCATCCTTGTCGATGGGATCCATCATGAATCCTGCAGAAAAGGAGAGCTCTCGCTGAAGCACAGGATCGAACCCCTGCGCAAGGCGGGTGGACATCCACTCCAGCGTCTCTTTTTTAAAAAAAGCCCGTCCGTCGCAGGTGCCATCCGATGCCAGCATGGCGTAAAATTTGGCAAGTGCCTGTGCGGAGGAAATCCCTCCCATGGAGGGCAGCGATGCCGCGCGAATATCAGGGGCGTTCATAGCCGAGATTCCTGAAATTCCCCTGAGGCTTGAAAACGCTCGGCGTGTCAGAGACCCAGAGTCGGTAAATGACTTCGCAAAGAGTTCATCACCTGCGCCCGGCTTACCCCCACGCGGCGGGAGGATAGTGGCAACGCGGTGGTTGAGTCTCTCTGGAAGACCGATCCATATATCAATTTCGAGGGGGGCGGCAAAAACGCGACGCCAATAGTCGGAAAGGGCCTCTCCACCAGACAGGCGGCGCAGGATTTCATCCAACACAAAACCAAAGACTCTCGGTCCATAAGCCGGTCCCGCCTCGATGGGTAGAAGTGGCGTTTGCCTCTCGATAGCTCGCACGACGCTGTCACGGTTGAGAATGTTGGCAGAATGATCATCGAGGGTGCAGAGTCCTGCACGGTGCGAGAGCACATGGCCCAGTGTGAGAGTGCTTTTTCCAGCCTGTGCAAATTCCGGCCAAAAATCGGCAACGAGCGTGTGAAGATCGGCGCCAGTCTCCTGCATCGCATGCAGCGTGCAGGCTGCGGCCACGCCTTTTGTGGCTGACCATATGAGCACCATGGTTTCGTTGCGCCATGGCACAGATCGTGCCGCATCACAGAAGCCACCGCACATCGAGGCAATTTCTCCTTCACGGCGAAAAACACTCAAGGCGGCTCCGACCTCAAGGCCCTCGCTAAAATTCTTTTCAAAAGCCTGCTGCAACCGACTCACAAGCGGCCTCGAAGCTCGATCAGGTCTGGATCGATCTTGGCGATATCGCGGAATTTACCATCCATGGCAAAGCTTCGCTGGGCATAATTGAGAGCCCCATCGAGATCGCCAAGGACCGCGCTGTAGCACGCCAGGTTGTAGAAATAGGTGGCCTCTTCGGCGAGAGACGGCGGTCCGCTGAGGAGAAGGTCCAAGGCCGAATCCGTGCGGCCGCGCTCGTGAAGGCAGAACGCACCGTGGATATAGCCCGACACCGCTTCCGGATACAGCTCGCGCAGACGATCGCAAATCTGAAGTGAGTCGTCCCATTTGTGGCTTTTCATGGTGATGAACAGCCTTAATTGCAACGCCGACTCGACATCCCTCTCCTCGAGCGGCATGGAGTCAAGCTCCGCCAAGGCATCGACCGGCATATCAAGCTCTAGGTAACCCTGCGCAGCGAGCAGGCACTTTTCAAACGACATGCTGCGGAAACTAACGAGCAAACAAGAGGCACCGCCAGCGTTATTTTCCGCTATGTCGTGGGCAGATCATCTGTTATCAGCGAGTCCTTACTCGTGAACGTTTCCGACCTGCGTGAAATTTTGCAATATGTGCCTCTCTTCAGGGAGCGTATTTTTGTGGTTGCCGTGGATGGCGAGGTAGTGGGCTCCGAGAACTTCCCAAACATCCTCCTCGACCTCGCCGTGCTTCGTTCCTTGAGCGTGAAAGTGGTCCTGGTGCATGGCGCAAGCCAGCAGATCCAGTCCCTTGCCGCCGCGCGCGGCATTCGAATCACGAATTCCAACGGCATTGGTCTCACCGATGAACCGACACTCCAAGTCAGCATCGATGCGGCCATCCGACTCACAAATGAAATCATGGAGGGTCTTTCCTCTGTCGATCTGCGCGCCGCTTATCTCAACGCCCTCATCGTCCACCCCGCTGGAATCCTCGGCGGCGTCGATCAACAATACACCGGCAAGGTCGAGCGCGTGGACACCAAGGCCCTTCGGCTTCTCCTCGACGAGGGCATTATTCCAGTCATCCCGCCCCTCGGTTTTGATGGCGAGGGTCGCACCTATCGTGCGAACTCGGACAGTGTCGCCCTCGAGGTGGCAGTGGAACTTGGTGCAGCCAAAATCCTCTACCTTGCCCCAGGTCGTGTTTTTGAGGACTCGGCTCCGCTTCCCCGTCAGCTTTCGGTTACTGAAACGGAGGATCTCATCAAAAAACGCAAATCCGACTGTCCGGCCGGCCTTCTTTCGAAGCTCGAAAACGGTGCCAAGGCCTGTCGCCAAGGCGTTGCCCGCGCGCATCTGCTCAACGGTGACATGAATGAGGGCCTTCTCAGCGAAGTCTTCAGCCATGAGGGCATAGGAACGATGGTTTACTCGAACGAGTATCAACAAATTCGGCGCATCTTTAAAAAGGATGTCCGCTCCATGATCTCGCTCATCAGGCAGTCTGTGCAGAACGAGGAACTCGTTCGCCGTTCGCGCACCGAGATTCTCGAGTCCATGAGCGACTACTGGCTCTTGGAAGTGGACCGCTCTCCCGTGGCCTGCGTGGCCCTGCACCTCTATCCTGAACAATCCGCAGCCGAACTCGCGTGTCTCCATGTGCGCAAAGCTCAGGAAAACCAAGGCTACGGACGCAAGCTCATGGCGTTTGTGGAAAACCTCGCCCGGGAGAAAGGCGTAAAAACACTCTTCGCCCTCTCCACCCAAGCCTACAGCTACCTTCAACAAAAGGGTGGTTTCATAGCGGCTGATCCCTCCCTCCTGCCGCCCGAACGACTCCAAAAATACGAAGCCAGTGGGAGAAATTCTGTTGTGCTTGTGAAAAGCCTCCGCCCGTGACCTACACAGCTGACCTTCTCGTCGACGGCCTTGTCATTCTCGTTTATTTCGTCGTTATCGTAGGCATCGGTCTCTACGCCGGTCGTCGGAACGACACCTTGCAGGAATTCGCCCTCGGGGGACACAAAATCCCATGGTGGGCCGTTCTGGCCTCGATTATCGCCGCTGAGACAAGCGCCGCGACATTTCTGGGCACACCGGCCGAGGGTTACAAGACACTCGGCTTCGCCTACGCCCAACTCGCCATCGGAACGATTCTGGCCCGCGTCATTATCGCCTATCTTTTCTTGGCTCCGTATTTTCAGTTCAAGGTCCAGAGCATTTATGAATACCTCACAGTTCGATTCGGCTCGCGCACGAAAAACATGGCGAGTGGGATCTTCCTTCTCGGCCGCGTGCTCGGAATCGGTGTGCGACTCTACCTGGGCGGAGTCATTCTGGTCGTCATCTGGAGATATCTTTTTCCCGATGTGCAAATCACGATCTGGACTTATTTCTGGGGTATCGTTTTTGTTACAGCCGTCACAGCCGCCTACACGGCTGTCGGGGGGATCAAGGCCGTTGTGTGGACTGATCTCATCCAAGCCTGCCTCATGTGCGGCGCCGTGGTTTTTGCCATTTTTACCATCCTTCACAGCATCCCCGGTGGTTTGGGCAAAGTGCATGAGATGCTCGACGGACGCGAAGTCGCGATGTTTCAAACCGGGTGGGAGGCGACCAAACCCTTTGGCGAAGCGCTCCGGCAAATGCTGGAGAATCCCTACACTATTCTTGCCGCGATTCTCGGCTCGACATTCCTCACCATGGCAACCCATGGCACCGACCAAGACATGGTGCAACGCATGCTCACAGCGGAGAATATCAATAAAAGCCGTTTCAGTCTCATTGTGAGCGGATTTGCAGATATCCCGATCGTGCTGGCATTCCTCGCCGTAGGAATTCTCCTTTGGGTCTACTACCAAGTCTGCCCCGATCCGGCACTGCCTGCCGCTCACAACGAAATCTTTGCCCACTACATCGTCCATGAGATGCCTGTCGGTATCCGTGGGCTCATCGTCGCAGGGGTGTTTGCAACTATGATGGGGTCCACTTCGGCCGCTCTGAATGCACTTGCGACATCATTCATCCGTGACTTTTATCAGCCCTATTTCAACAAAACATCGACCGATGCCCAATCGATCCGTGCCGCTCGCACGGCAACTCTCGTTTTCGCCGCGCTCATGATTTTTGTCGCCACTGGAGCCGCCTACGCGGTGCTCGAGACAAACATCACAATCATTCCCCTGGCTCTCGGCGTATTGGGTTATGGCTACGGTGCGCTCCTTGGTATTTTTCTCCTCGGCGTTCTAACCAAGACCCGAGGCAATGATGTCGCAAACGTCGTTTCCATGCTCTTGGGAATTGCCGCCGTCCTTGTTTTGGGAAAAGTCAAAATCCCCGCTATCGATCCGATTGCCCTTTTTAAATTCCAACTGATCCCCGCCGAGTGGAACTTTGGAATCCTGATGCCGGAATGGTGGCCGGCCATTTCCTGGCCATATTATGTGTTCATCGGAAGCACAGTCACATTTTTACTCGGCGTGCTCTTCAAATCCCGCCCTGCCGTGGCGCATACCGAAGCACAAACGACTTAGAAATTGCACCTTCGGGATTGTGCAGCTTGAAGGACGAAGCCCACCCGCTTCAGCGGTTGAGGGCAAAGTTGACAGGCACTTCAACCACTCCGGTCATGGCCACGCCCCCGATGGTGCGGGGTTGGAACCTCCAGCTTTTGACGGCCCGCAGAGCGGCTTGGTCCAACACTCCGTAGCCCGAACTCTTCCCAAGAGTCACAGTCGTCGGCACCCCGTCGGCCGAAACCTCTACCCGCACAGTGACTCGGCCTTCCCATCCCGCGCGCCTGGCTGTCTCAGGATAATTCGGAGGCGTATTGAGGATGACCGCGGGTTGAGGAATATTGGCCTTCTTAGACGCCAATACGGACTTCGGGCCTTGAGGGACGGGCTTTTTCTCAGTTTTCTTGAGCTCTGGAGTTGGCTCGGCGGCGGCAACTTCCTCGCTCTTGTTTGTTGTGAGAATTTCATCGGCATTCGGAGGTGCTTGTATCTCAGGAGGCGACTCTGGCTCGGGGATTGACTCGGGAATTGCCTCGGCGATTGGCTCGAGAATTGGCTCGAGAATTGGCTCCAGCAGGGGAGGGGTTTCCTCAATAAGGAAAACTTCCGTTGTCTCCCCTCTTGCGAACTCGATTTTTTGAGGTCCCAAATGCACGAGAAAACTTCTCACCATCACAAAATGCAGCAGCGCTGAAATGCCGAGTAGCACAGGGAAAAGCCATGCTCGAAATCCCCGAGCCCAATCCATTCCTTTGCTTCTCACTCTGTGCTCTCCATGTCCTCCGTGTTTACAAACTCAAGGCCTGTTCGCCCCCAGCGGCTCGTGAACCAACTGAAACTGCTGTGCTCCAGCTCCGCGCGCGCGGCTCATGAGTTGGAGGAAAATGCCGTAATCCACCGTCTTGTCGCCTCGGAAATGCACCATAGTCGTTGCGTTTTTTTCGAGTTCGATTTTCAGCAGATTCTCGAAGTCGACGTCCGGCACAAGAGTTTCCGAGATCGAAATCCGGCCTTCTCCATCGAGGGATACCACCACCTTTGCCGCCTCGGCGCTCTCTTTTGAAGACGCTTGCGGCAGGGTGAGGGGAACCGATGGCGGCATGAAGCTCGATGTGAGCATAAAAAAAATGAGCAGTAAAAATACGACATCGATCAATGGGGCCATATCGATCGAGAGCGTGGGGCGTTTCGGACGGCTGAACATGGCGAATCAGGCTACCGAGTTCATATCACGAGCGGCATCTGCCCGGAGCGGCATGGTTTTTCCACTCACCGCGCAAACCGTCGAACAGGTCGGCTGCAGGGCGTCGTCAAGCGCCGTCACAGCCAGTTCCATACGGCGCGCGATTTTGTCCGCGTGACTCTCATAGGCATGGTAGGCAGCCATGCAGGGAATGGCTACCACGAGTCCAAAGACGGTCGTGAGAAGCGCCTCCCAGATGCCCCCGGCCAAGTCCGAGGGTTTCGGCGCGCCAGCAAGATTCTCGATACTCGCAAAGGCCACCACCATACCCAGCACCGTTCCGAGCAAGCCCACGAGCGGCGAAAGGTGTGCGATCGAGGCGAGGATCCGGAGTCGTTTTTCTACGGACTCCAGCACCAAGCTTCCCGCCCGCTTCACATTGTCCACCCGAACCTTTGCGGGGCGCTCCAGATTCTCCAAATAAACCTGCACGACCCTGGCTACCGGATGTCGACTCGCCCGCGCCATCCGCAGGGCCTCGGGGCTTCGTCCTTCGCTCAACTCCCCAAGCACTCGATCCAGCCAGCGATCCGGTCCAAATCCATACGAAAGGTATACGAGCGCACGCTCCAGAATGACTGCAACACCCACGACCGAGAAGGCCAGTAGCACCCACATCAACTCCCCGCCTCGAATCAAATAGCTCAGTAGTGTCTCCATACGCCTTGTCTATAAGCACTCCCGCCCTCAAGCGCCATATCGAAAATGAGACCTATTCTCAAAAAAAACTTGTTATTGAGACTCTGTCTCACTAAAAGCATCGCCTGATATGAATAAATTTTATGCGATTCCGCAAAAAGTGGCATCTCTGTTTGTCATGACCCTGATGGGCTTAAATACACTTTTGGCTCAAGAGGCAGTGGTAAAAATGGAAGAGGTGCAAGTGCGTGCCGACTACGATCGTGAGGTAAGTGGCGCGTTTTTGCCGGATGTCGATGGCACAAAAATCCACGCGGGAAAAAAAACTTCGAGTATCGATTTGGAGCAAATTCCAGAAGTTAGCATGGACAACTACCGGCAGGTTATTTCGAAGACGCCGGGCCTCGTGCTTGCCGAGGAAAGCACGCCTCTGTTGAGCATCGGATATCGTGGCTACGATCCGCATCGGACGCAGTTTTTTCAAGTCCTCGAGGATGGCATTCCCATCCATGCCGACATGGTGGGATATCCCGAGGCCTACTACACGCCGCCGCTTGATGCCGTGGAAAGCGTCGAAGTGGTTCGCGGTGGTGCCGCGCTCATGTATGGTCCGCAGCCTGCGGGTGCGATCAATTTTGTGATGAAAAAACCGCCTCTGGACACGCCGTTCACTCTCGAGTCCACAAACATCCTCGGCAGCTTCGACATGTATTCGAATTTCACCTCCTTCGGCGGCACGGTCGGGAAGTTTGGCTACTACGGCTACTACGATCACCAGCAAACAGACGGCTTCCGTGAAGCGAACAGCGACTTTTTTCTGAACGCTTGGGGAGGCACATTCGCACTCGATGCCACAGGTCCCGTGCGCTGGTATCTGAATGCCACAGCGTATGACGAAACCCACGGAGAGCCCGGCGGGCTCACACTGGAAGATGGTCCGAACACCGTCAATTACAACACCGACCGCGACGGCACCTCCCGCTTCCACGACCGCATGAGGGTGAGCCGCTACGCCGTTTCAGTGATTAACGAGTGGGATGTTTCAGACCGCACATTGTTCACCTTCCGCACATGGTTCGACTACTACCTGCGTTTCAGCCGCCGTCAGAACGGGGGAGGCTTCGGCACGCTGCCCACCGGGCCAAAAGCGCAGACCAACCAGATTGAGAACCAGCAATTCTACACCTACGGTGCCGAGCCGCGCATGAGCCATAATTGGGACTGGCTTGAGAATACCCACACGCTCACCGGTGGCATGATGTTCTACTACGACTGGTCTCCGCGCGTGGATGAGACCGGCAACTCGCCCACAGCGATGACCGGCAGCACCGTGAACCAAAGCAACCGCGAGAGCGTTTATTACAGCCTCTTCGCCGAGAATCTTTTTCAATTCGGCAGTTTCTCCATCACTCCCGGATTCCGACTCGAGAACATCTGGCAGAGCGTGCGCGAACTCGTAAACAAATCCTCCTTCCAGACTGGCAAGCCGCTTCAGGACGAAACAATTTACAATTTCGCCCCGCTCTTCGGCCTCGGCCTCGAATACGACTTTACCCCCGAGGTGGCTGTTTATGCCAATGTCTCGCAGGCCTACCGTCCACCAATCTTCACACAGGCCGTGCCGACCTCACCGAATATTGCCGTCGTCGGCAATCTGCAGGAGAGCAACATCGTGAATTACGAAATCGGCTTCCAAGGCGAACCCGTCGATTGGATCACATGGGACACGAGTGTTTTCCTCATCGACAACTCCGACCAGATCGGTTCACGCGCCGTGAATGACGGCCCGATCACGACCGTGATCGAAAACTCCGGGCGCTCCATTGTCTATGGCTGGGACCTCTACACGGAAGTCGACTTCGTGGGTGCCGCCAACGCCGCTTGGAACAAAGACGACGGCAAAGGCTGGGTGGACCGCTACGGATCTATCTCCGCCTACACCGCGCTCACCCTGCAAAAGGGACAATTCATCAACGGCCCGAACGATGGAAAAACCCCGCAGTATCTCTCTGATTATGTCCTCCGCCTTGGCCTCACCTACAACTGGCGCGACCGTATCAAAGCGGCCTTCATGGGCAATTTCATGGGCTCCACCTATGCCGCCGACAACAACACCGCCGACCGCTTCATCCCCGCCTACAATGTCTGGGACCTTACCGTCGAAGCCAAGGTCTACAAAGACAACGTGAGCGTCATCGCCGGCGTGAACAATGTCTTCAACAAAGACTACTACGCCCGCATCCGCGCCGACGGCATCGACCCCGCCGCGCCCCGCAATTGGTATGCCGGCGTGAAAGTCGAATTCTAAAAATTGTTTAAAAAATCGCTTGCACAAGATATCGAGCCTTGTAGATTGAAACTCTTAATCGCGGGGTGGAGCAGCCCGGTAGCTCGTCAGGCTCATAACCTGAAGGTCAGAGGTTCAAATCCTCTCCCCGCAACCAATTTCTTATTAACGCCATATAAGAAATCTCTCGCTCGAAAAATCCCCCCCAAATCGGGCTCCGTGACAAATCTGTGACAACCCTACTTATCCTCATGGGGTTGAGTTGTTTGGAATGAGGATGGCAGATTTGCGCCTTCCATGCACTCGCCTCAGTGGTGGATATTTTGGAGTCCTGGCTGGCACATTCCCTCTATGCCAACAGCCGCACAGCCTCTCATTGACACGCTCTCCGGGGATATGCCCGATTTCCTCCGACCAATCAAAGTCCAAAAACGCTGCGCCAGTGGCGGTCCGATCCTTCAGGTTAAATCAGGTTCCGTCACGGTGCCGGTTTACCGCTGTGGGGATGGACGCTTGCCGCGATTCTTCATCGCCTACTACCGAAATGACCAACGCGTGCGGCAGAGTTTTTCGACAATCGACGAAGCGAAGCGGGAAGCTCAGGTGGCCGCGCGACAAATCGCAGCAGGCTTGGCCAAAGCCACAGGGCTGAGCATCGCCGAGCGGGAAGCCTACGATGCGGCAAAGGCTATCCTTGAAGCGGCAGGAATTCCGCTGCTTTCAGCAGTCGAGGAATACGCTCAATGCCGAAAAATTCTTGAAGGCAAATCTCTCCTGGCCGCAGTGAGCGACTATGCGCAGCGCAACAAGGGAGTCCGCATAGGGGCCAAGTTACCCGACCTCATCGAAGAATTCCTCGCAGCCAAAAAACAGGATGGGGCGAGTGATCGTTATCTTTACCAACTCAAAAGCGACGTGAAGCGCTTTGCCGAGGCATTCCCTCTGCCGATTCTTCACATCAAGAGCCATCAAATTGATGAATGGCTTTGTAAACTCGGCGGTGCTCCTCGAACGCGAAATACAGTGCACACGAGTATCCGGACCTTTTTCTCTTGGGCAAAAGCCCGATCTTACCTGCCCAAGAACGAGGCTACGGAGGCCGAAGCGGTCTCAAAGGTGAAAGTGGGAGACACGGAAACTGGCATCTTTACTCCCGCTCAAATCAAGAGCCTGCTGGCAATCGCAACGCCGGAAATGATTCCGTTCATTGCCATAGGAGCCTTTGCAGGTCTGCGTGCGGCGGAAATCGCGAGGCTCGACTTGAGCGCTGTGGACTTGAAACGCAAGATCATCCACTTGCGAGCTGATCAGGCCAAGACGGCATCGCGTCGGATCATTCCAGTGAGCGACAATCTGCGCGCCTGGCTTTTGCCGCGAGTCGGGAATGGCCGGGTCGTCCCCAATGCCGAAATGCAAAAGAAAGTGGCTCCGCTGGCAAGGATTCTGGGCTTCGAGTGGCCGAACAATGTGCTGCGGCACTCATTCATCAGCTACCGGATCGCCATAGTCAAAAGCGCCGAACAGGTCGCGTTGGAAGCAGGAAACTCACCAACGATCATCTTCAAACACTACCGCGAACTGACCACCGAGGAGCAGGCCAATGAATGGTTCGGCATTTTTCCGCTCCCATCAATTCTCTCAGCGTTTTGAGGAAAGCAATTCCACAAGCGCCTTGAGCCCGAAACCCCGAGGCATGTTACGAGCGATTTCCCAGTTCTGAAGCGTGCGGAGAGAAACGTCGAGATGCTTCGCAGCGTCTTGTTGTGTGAAACCTTTCGCCTCGCGCCAGCGCT
>NEUK01000070.1 GCA_002290555.1 Spartobacteria bacterium AMD-G4 | reverse complement strand
TCCACGCTGCCTGCGGAGTTTTTAATGGAGGATTGCCAAGGCGGTTGGCTCTGCAGCAAGAAAAAAGAACGGGCACGAAAGCGAAGAATCAATAATTCCCTGCGCAAAAAAACCTGGAGCCTTAGGAACCAGGATTTCGCCCACATTACAAATTGCATGAGGATTGATACTTTTACCTCAATATCAACCTAATGCATGGTAGGTTTGCAAGACATCATGAGGATTTCCTATCGCCTCCAAACGGGATTGATGGATGAGCATGGCTCTGTCGGCAAAGCGCTCCATGGCAGAGGGATCATGCGTCACAAGGATGATCGTGCGGCCTTTTTTTCGGCATTCCTCAAAATGGGCAAAACATTTCTCGGCAAAAACAAAATCACCGACGGCCAGAACCTCATCCAAAAGGAGAATGGGCGACTCGACTTGCATGGCAACGGCAAAGGCCAGGCGAACGGACATTCCGCTGGAGTAATGCTTGACTTGCAACTCCATAAACTGCTCCAACTCGGCGAAACGCACGATCTTCTCATAGCGCTCCGAGACTTCCTGCCGCGTCATTCCCATGATCGTGGCGTTGAGGAAAACATTCTCGCGGCCAGTGAGTTCAGGATTGAACCCCACACCCAGCTCCAGCATTGGGGCGATGCGGCCGTGAATTGTGACTTCACTTCCTTTGTCGGGTCGGTAGATGCCTGCCAAGATTTTGAGCAAAGTGGATTTGCCTGAACCATTTCGGCCAATAATGCCAAAGAACTCGCCCTGCATGACTTCAAAATTTATATCATCCAGCGTCTTGCGAGCTTTTACCTCATTGCGCTGATGAAATTTCATTAGCCGCTCGCGCAGTGTGCCACGGCGCTCGCCGGGAAGGCGGAAGGTTTTTGAAAGATTTTTAACAATGATTGCGGGTTGCATAAAATTAGAGGTCCTCTGTCATTTCGGCTTCCTTCCATTTGAAGACAAAAACTCCCAAGCCAAACAAGGCAAGGCTTATGCCGATAACATACGCATATCCGATTGGCGTCGCTTGGCCTGTGCCAACCAAGAAATTCCGCGAGTAATCCAAGATGCCGCTCATGGGATTCAGATAAACATAGAAGCGCCATTTTTCTGGCACGCTGCTCATGGGATACATAACCGGCGTGAGCCAAAAACCGAGCTGCACAGCCACCTCCCAGAGATTGATGGTATCCCGGATTTTCACAACAACAATGCTGAGAATAAGCCCAATTCCCATCGCAAGCAGATAAACGGCAATGATAAGTGGAAAAAACCACAGCATGCGCGGATGCCAGGAGAGACCATCGATGAGGGCAAATACAAGAAAGATTAACAAGTTGAAAATAAGCCCGAGAAACGCGCTGGAAACAGCTGCTGCAACAAGAATAATACGAGGCAGATAAACTTTCCGGATGAGCGTGTAATTTCCAATAAAACCATTCATGCCGGCCGTTGTGGCCTCTACAAAGAAATTCCAGAGAATGATACCGAGCAAAAGGAACAATTTGTAATGGGGCGCACTCTGTTTCATAAACATCGTGAACACGATGTAAAGCACGCCAAAAAGTGCTAATGGCTTAAGCAAGGACCAAATATAACCTAAGATACTGCCGTAATAGCGCATCTTGAAATTGGTCCAAGTCAAGGTGCAAAAAAGACGCCAAGTGTAACTAAGTTCGAACTGCTGATTCATTATTAAGTGGTTATTTTTTATTCGCCTTGAAATTTATTCGCCCCGTTCGAGCTTAAGTAGATTAGCTTGGACGGGGAGCGAGTGGTCGAGAGCCAGGCTGGCTTTTTTTCCTCGCGCGAGGGAGTTGTGTCAGAAATTTTCCAATTCTGTCATTCTGTCAAAAAATTTGGCGATGGCCTTATGCGAGAAGATCCTTACTTTTCCAAAAGCACATCAAGCACCTGATCGACCCCATGCTTCCAGTCGGGCAAGTGAAGCCCAAAGACGGTGCGGAATTTTGAGGTGTCGAGGCGGGAATTCGCCGGGCGGGCGGCGGGGGTAGGATATTCGGCGGCGGGAATTGGCAGGATACGGTCGATAGTGGCTTGGAGCGGCGAGTTCGCGGCTGCGGCCTTGGCGACTATGTGCCGGGCGAAGCTGTGCCAGCTTGTTTCGCCGCTGGCGGCCAGATGGTAGAGGCCGAAGGGGAAATTTTCCCTGCCATCGCGGCGGTAGCGGGCGGCGATGTGCGCGGAGGCATCGGCGAGGAGGGCGGCTCCGGTCGGGGCGCCGAACTGGTCGGCGACGATGCGGAGTTCGTCCCGACTGGAAGCGAGGCGGAGGATGGTTTTGATGAAATTTTTCCCGTGTGCGCCGAAGACCCAGCTTGTGCGGAAAATGAGGTGGGCGGCTCCGCTGGCAGCCAGAGCTTTTTCGCCTACGAGCTTGGTTTTGCCATAGACGCCGAGCGGGTTCGTGGCGTCCTCTTCGCGGTAGGCGGATGGTTTTGTGCCATCGAAGACATAGTCGGTCGAATAGTGGAAAACGAGAGCGCCGAGTTTCGCGGCCTCCTCGCCGAGAATGCCGGGAGCGGTGGCATTGACGGCACGCGCCAGATCCGGCTCGGACTCGGCTTTATCCACAGCCGTGTAAGCGCCAGCGCTGAAGATCATATCCGGCTTGGCGGCGCGGATGGCGGCGCGGATCGAGTCGGGATTGGAAAGGTCGCAGGCATCGCGTCCGCAGGCCACCACCTCTCCAAGCGGAGCCAGCGCGCGCTGGAGCTCGAAGCCGAGCTGACCGTTGGCGCCAGTGACTAAAAAGCGGGGTGTTTTGAGCGAGTGCGGAGGATTGACCATAGAGTGCAAAGAATTGCTGACGGAATGAAGAGAGCTTTTGTTTTTACTGTCTGCCGCGTTGAGCGCGAGCCAGCGCGCGGCCGAGGGAAACGAGTTCGCGGATGAGGGAATTGTAGCGTCCGTAGGCATTGTGGCCTTCTTTTTTCAAGAGATCGTAGAGGACCAACTCGGCTTCGGCTAAGGGAGCCTCACCAGACACAAGACCGGCTGCACGGAATTTCCCAAAGGCGATAACCACGAGGCAGGAATTGATGGTGGTGCGCCCGTCGCGCCAGTCCTGAAGCCCTTGCAGCATTCTCTCCCCTCCGGGCAAACGCATGATTTCAGCAGGTGAAGGGGTCATGGCTGAGCGCAAAAATCCTGCACAGATTTTGCAAAGACCTGCTCATCGATCGCAGGAAATTTTTTAAGTGAAGGGCGAATATCCTCAAAAAAACCACGCAGCTTTTGCCGAGCCACCAAACCCTCTTTCACAAAAGCCTTCACATCCAGCATATCCCGCCCATGTCCACGCTCCAGCTTGGCGAGCACTTGACTGTAAAAATCAAAATGCCGGAAATCCACCTCTCCAACCCGTCGAGTGAACGTGCTTCGCTCGCGCCAACCGGGCACTTCTGGGATGAAAAGATCCGGACTGGCGAGTTCCACATTGGTGTCGAGGGATTCCTTGAGTTCGGCAATGGCTTCGAACAGTTCCCGGGGTTCGGGATCCGCCTTGATATCCACATCGATGGTTTTTGCCCGCCAGCCAAAAAGCAATGCGGTCGCTCCACCGGTGAGGTAAATCGTGCCTGGTCTCTTGACGCGCTGACCGAGGGCTTCCATGCACTCCTCCAGCTTGGCTATTTCGGAGACGCCCTTACAGATATTTCTCACACTCCGCGAACGAAGCGGCCTCAGCGTCTTTCGCTGAAATAATCGGTTCGATCCCGATGGCCAGCGGCCAGTCAATGCCGATGGCAGGGTCGTTCCAGCGGAGGGCACGCTCGGTCGACGGCGTGTAGTAATTCGTGCACTTGTAGTGGAAATCCGCCATCTCGCTCACAACCAAAAATCCATGCGCGCAACCGGCCGGCACCCACAAGCGCTCGTGGGCATCGCTCGTAAGCATGTAGCCGTCCCACTTTCCAAAGGTGGGCGAGCTTTTCCGTAAATCCACGAGCACATCGAAGACCGTTCCCGAGGTGACCCACACGAGTTTCCCCTGCGCCGCATCGCCACTCTGGTAGTGAAGCCCGCGCAGCACATATTTAGCTGAGCGGCTGTGATTGTCCTGCACGAAGTCGGCATCGATGCCCAGCTTGACGAAGGTTTCCTTGTTCCAGCTCTCCAGAAAAAAACCACGCGCGTCACCAAACACACGAGGCCGCAAGAGGTAGGCCCCATCAATTTTTGTCGGATACTTTGTCATGGAATTTTAGGTTCGGTCGCTGCTCCCAGTCGTTTAAGGCGGTTTTGATCCATGCGTTCTTGGATTTTCTGCATTTCCTCGATCCAAATGATTTTTTCTCGAAAGGAGGTCTCCATCCCGAGAAGCAAGGAATGCAATTCCGCACCTTCGAAGGTGCACGATTTCCAGCTAAGGTCGTTTGCCAAATCCAGATTCATTTTTTGTAAGGAGCAATTTTTTCAAGCGCCGCCAAATCCGCCAAATCTTTTCGGCGATTTGCTGCGCGTTTCATTTCCAAGAGAGTCTCCAAGCGAATAATGCGCGCATCAATGCCAGGCGCAAGTGGCTCCAAAAGAGCCTGATCATACTCGATGCTCCTCAATTCCATTTCAATTTTGCATTCGCGCTTCGAGCGTTGGCAAGCTGCCGCCTTTGGTCGTCGGCGGAAAAATTTCCAGCGGTCCATATCCCAAACAAAATGTCTTCCTGTTTCTCACAGGTTGTCCGCACGAGGCGGCACGGATTATTTCACTAAAAACTTTAATAACCAAGGCAGCACGCTCTCGCCGCGTTCGAGCCAGTGCTTCAGCCTTTCGAGTCGTTCCTCGGCAGCTGAGCGATCCTCGGGCTCCATCTCGTTTGCGAGATTCTGCATCGTGCCGATCCTCTCCAGAGCCCGGTCCAGCCTGGGTTTCAGCTCTTCCTTAATGAACGCCGACGCAAATTTGCTCAATTCCAAGTCCGCCACATAGTGATCCCGACGGTCGCCTGGCATGTAGACCGACTTCACGGCCCCCACGGAGCGCAGCACCTTCAGACCCTGGCTGGCGGCTCCCAAGCTGATTCCCAAGCGCCGCACGATGTCATCCATCGCCAGAGCGCGCGACGACACAAAAAGCAGACCGTAGATTTCACCAACCGATTTCTGAAGACCGATCAGCTTGAAAAAGCCGATGAAGAGCTCGATCGATTCGACATCAAGATCCGAGAGCGCTTCCTCATTGATCTCGAGTTTGGCTGGAGCGGCTGGCATTTTTGCAGAAGAGAACATCAAAACGCTTCAGAGACTTCAATAAAAAATGAAAATATCTGCCAAGCCTCCCGAAGCCGGCTTGCCGCGAATACGATAAAACACCAGAGTGCCGCCAAGCATGCCACAGGATATCGAGGAATTTCTGATGTATCTGGCCACCGAGCGCGGGCTTTCCGACAGCTATCAACTGCTCGTCCAGCGTTCCTTGGAGGCGGGTCGAGCCGCAGCAGATCACCGACTTTCTCGTCTTCCGCAAGCGCTCTGGGCTCCAAGCTTCCTCGGTGCGGATCGATGCCGTGGCCGTGCGAATTTTTTTCCGCTTTCTGGTTACCCGCCGCGCATGGACCGAGAATCCCGCCGAGACACTCACACTGCCGCGCCCGGAGAAGCATCTTCCCGAGGCCCTGCATGTCGAGCAGGTGCGGAAGCTCATCGAGAGCATCGGCCCGAATGATCCGCTCGGCCTGCGCGACCGGGCAATGTTTGAGCTGCTCTACTCCAGCGGCCTCCGCGTGTCCGAACTCTGCGATGCGCGACTCGAGAATATCAACCTCGACGATGGATTCATTCGAGTCATCGGCAAGGGCAAGAAAACCCGCCTCATCCCGATCGGCCAACCGGCTTGCGCAGCGATACGGACTTACCTCCAACGCGAACGCCCCGCACTCGTCTCAAAAAAAACCGGCGCCGAGATTTTCCTATCGATCCGGGGAAAAAAGCTCACGACACCGCGCATCCGCCAGCTCATCAAACAATACGCCGCCCGTGCGGGCATCGAAGCAAATGTCTATCCACACCTGATGCGCCACAGCTTTGCCACACACCTTCTGGGCGGCGGAGCCGATCTGCGCGTCATCCAGGAATTGCTCGGCCATGCGGACATATCGACTACTCAAATCTATACCCACATTGAAAAAAGCGGCCTCAAAGCAGTGATCAAAAAATTCCATCCGCGCGCGTGAGGGAGGGACTCTACGCCTGAATGATCAGGTGAAACCAAATTTTCAAGGACGCCCTGCGGATTTTGTTTTTCAACTTGCAGAGCGTCGGAAGGTCCACGCTGCCTGCAGGCTTGAATATTGGATCAAAACAAACCTTTTTCCACCCCAACCTAGATCTCTTCACACACCGAAGTCATTGCCATCACCACCGAGCTGGGTTAGTGGTTCTTGGCCCCGAAGAAAGCCAACACAAACACCATGCAACGCATCACCCTGCTTTTTCTTGCTCTCATCGCGCTCTGTCTCTCCGCCTGCTCCAGCACATCCCAAGTGAATTCCGCTGTGCTCTCGGCCGCGACTTCCCGAGGCGTGTCCGCTTCGACAACATCCAAAATGTCCGCCGGGGCGAAGCTCGACTTCTCCGACATTCGCAATCTCACCGCCAGCAATGTGCCGAGTGACAAAATCATCGCCTACCTGAACAGCACACGCCAAGTGTGCAATTTCTCCGCGAGCGAAATGTCAGCCCTGAAATCCGCCGGCGCAGACGCACAGTTGCTCGGGTTTCTTTCCGACACACGCGGATTCTACGGCCGTTCGCCTGCACCACAGAACGGATCAGGGCCGCGCTCCCCTGGTGAACGGAACAACTCGCGACTCTACCAAGACGAGCAACCCTTCGCCAACAACGAGCCGGCGATCGATGGCTTCTACAATTCAGGCTACGAGGAATCGCTCTACAGCCCGTTCTCCTTCAACTAACCACACCGTGAGACCCACCGGAGCGTGACTGCAAGGGCCCCGCTTTGGCATCAGCGCCTACCCTTCGCAGGCTTGGCGGGTGCAGCAGCGGCGGGAGTCCTCGGTGCGTGGATGACCCCGCTTGGCTCGGAGGCTTTTCTTGTTCTGTCCACTTTGGCCCTTGCCTTGTGGCTGCCCCTCCGCCGCAGCGCGTGCGTTTATGCGGCTGTCGCGTTTTTATTCGCTGCCATGCAAGTCGTGCAGACCCGCGAATCTTACGCTGCAAGGCTTGCTGAAAAACTCAGCGGCTCACCACAAGTGGCCCTCGTCGAAGGAATCGTTCGCTCCGAACCCTCGATAGGCTCAACCGGAAAAGCCCGCTTTCTCGTCGAAGCAACACACCTCGAAATCGATGGGGAAAAAATCCACCTCCCCTGTGACATCCAGGCCATCGTTCCTTCGGGCAACCCAGCTCTGGAAGATACCGTGCGCGTCGTCGGCAGCCTCCGTCCGATTGCCCCACCGCGAAATCCCGGCCAATTCAACGCGAAGCGTGTCATGGAGCTTCGAGGCATAACCTGCGAACTTGTTGCCACCTCGCCGGGGGATCTCGAGATCACCTCGACAGCCACAGGCTTCTCTCTCCCGCGCATCGCCACATCTTGCCGGAAATGGATGGAGTCCACCCTGCGCGAAGGCATTTCCTCAGATCCCCTCGTCTGCAATCTCCTCGCTGGAATCGTGCTGGGTGTCACATCTGACATCCCCGATGCGCTCCAAGAAGAATTCCGACAAACCGGGACATTCCATCTTTTTTCTGTCTCGGGTTTGCATGTGGGAATGATCGCGCTGATCCTCTGGCAGGCCCTCCGAATGGCAGGAGTAGGCCGGGGAATCGCCACCTGCGTGATCATTCCCGCTCTGTTTTTCTACGCCCTGCTCACGGGGTGGAAACCCTCAAGCGTGCGCGCAGCGACGATGGCAGCGATTTTTCTGATCGGTATGGCTTCGGGGAGGCAGTCGATCCCACTGAATTCGCTGTGCGCGGCGGCATTCGTCATCCTCCTCCAATCCACAAACGAGTTGTTCAATCCCGGCTTCCAGCTCTCGTTCACAGTCGTCGCTGCGATCCTGCTCGTTGCAAGGCCGCTCCAGGATCGAGTCCGAAGGCGTCTGGAGCCAGATGCCTTCATTCCCGTCCCGCTTTGGACGAAGTGGCAGAAGCAGCAACACGGGGCTGCTGGCCACACAGCGGGCTTGCTGGCGGTTTCGTTGGCAGCATGGATCGGCTCGCTCCCACTCACGGTTTTTTATTTTCACATGGTTTCCCTTTCGGCTCTGGTAGCGAATCTCCTCGTTGTGCCGCTCTCTTTCCTCATCATGGCGACTGCGGTTTTAGCCTTGGCGAGCGGCGTAGCGGCCGCAGCTCTGGCAGCAATTTTTAACAACGCGAACCTCGTCTTCACAAAAATTCTCCTTCTTGTGATTCACGCGGCCTCATCACTACCAGGCTCGTTCATCCCCATCGCGGGCTGGCAGGCGGACCCAGCGGCAATCACCGTGTTCGACTTTGGGTCCGGCGGCGCCACGGCTATCCAAAGCGATGGTCGAGTCTGGCTCATCGACTGCGGGTCGCGGTGGGACTTTGAAAATGTTGTTAGCCCTTGGTTGCGCAGCACAGGCCACTGGAGTCCAGACTCGCTTGTGCTCACACACGGCGATGCCGATCACATCGGTGGTGTTGGCACCCTTCTCGACACAAATTCCCTCCCGCGAATCATCGACTCCCCGCTGCCGGACCGCTCTCCCATGCGGCGGAAGCTTCATACGGCAGCTGATGCCTCCGATTTCCGCATTTCAAAAGCGCAGGCGGGCGATAGCCTCGAAGTCAGCCCGTCGATGTCGCTGCAAATCCTGCACCCTCCTCCAGACCTTGTGGCGGCTACAGCGGATGACAAATCGATTGTGGCTTTGGTGGGGTCCTCGAAAGTGCGGGTCTTGATCCTCTCCGATGCGGGCCCCTCGACCTTTGAGTGGCTTCTTGAAAATCAACGCTCCGCCATCGCTGCAGACATACTGGTTTTAGGCCGCCACCACTCCGGTGTGCTCCCCGAAGCCTCGTTCCTTCGGGCAGTCGATCCAGCGCTCGTCGTGGCCACTGCAGCCGATTTTCCATCCAACGAACAGATGGATGAGGACTGGGCGACGATGGTGGAAGGCCTCGGCATGCACCTATTCCGGCAAGACCGCACTGGGGCGGCGATCATACGCTTGGGGAGGGATGGCTTCGTCGCGAGAGGGTTTCTCAACGGCGAGACATTCAGCCGATAAGCACTCTTGCACCTTCCGGCACGAGATCGAAGAGTTCGGCAACATCGGCATTGCAGAGCCGTATGCAGCCGTGGCTTGCCGGCGTTCCAATGAGATCCTCGCGATTCGTGCCATGAAAATAAATGAAGCGGTCTCGCGTGTTGGCATTTTCCTCATCCAAGCCCGAGATCCACAGGATACGCGTCAAGATACCGTCGTTCTCGCCGCCAGGGGCCGCTACACTTCCGGTGGGGTGCCGGCTTTTGAATTCCGCCCACAACGGCGCACCGGCACCGATTTTTTTTTCCACAGCGAAACGCCCCGTCGGCGTCTTGAAGCTCCCAGACTCGAATCCCACGCCAAACCGCGATGTGGAAACGGGCCACGCCTTGATCAACTCACCACAACGCCGCAGTTCCAGCATCTGGCGGGAAATGTCTACCCGCATTTCCCAGTCTTCGGAGGATTGCCCTGCGGCCTTGTCCAGTGTCATAAATGACCACTATGACAAAATCCCATAAAGTCGCAATCGTTGGCGCTTCCGGTGCAGTCGGAGTGGAAATGCTCCGCGTCATGGAACGCCGCAACTTCCCCGTAGCCAGCCTCCGCCTTCTGGCATCCCCCCGCTCCGCTGGAAAAACCCTCACCTTCCGAGGCGAGAAAATCAAGGTGGAGCCGCTGCATTTGAATTCCTTCGAAGGAATCGACATCGCGCTCTTCAGCGCTGGCGGAGCGATCTCGCGCGACTTCGCACACGCCGCCGTGACCAGTGGCGCGGTGGTGGTAGACAATTCCTCCGCCTTCCGCATGTCGCAAGGTGTCCCGCTCGTTGTTCCCGAAATCAATGGAGCGGATGTCAAAAACCACCGTGGCATCATTGCCAATCCCAACTGCACAACAGCCATCACCCTCATGGCGCTGCACCCACTGCACCGCGCCTTTGGCGTGACCCGCCTTTTTGCTTCGAGCTACCAGGCCGTTTCTGGAGCCGGCGCGCGCGCCATCGACGAACTCCGTCATCAGACAGAAGCGCTCGCCAAGGGCCGCCCCATGGTGAAGGAAATTTTTCCGCACCAGATCGCGTTCAATGTCATCCCGCAGGTCGATTCGTTTTTGGACACCGGCTATACGAAGGAGGAAATGAAGATGGAAAATGAGGGTCGCCGCATCATGCACCTGCCAGACTTCAAGGCCTCGGTGACCTGCGTGCGCGTTCCTGTTTACCGTGCCCACTCGGTGGCCGTGAGTGCCGAGTTTGCAAAACCCATTTCGCTCGAAGAGGCCCGCACAGCTCTCAAGAATGCGCCCGGACTCCAATTCGTGGAGGACGGATACCCGATGCCGCTCGACTGCGCCGGGAAGGACGACTGCTTCGCTGGCCGTCTCCGCCGCGATTGCGCGATGGAAAATGGCATCGCCTTCTGGGTCTGCGGCGACCAATTGCTGAAGGGCGCTGCGCTCAATGCCATTCAGATCGCGGAGTTGCTCTGACATGACAATCGAGCGGCTGATCTCCCTGCCACCCGCCATGTCGGCCTACTTCCCCGGCACGGCCGAGGGTGCGGGCTGGTTCGCCGCATGCGATCCCGCTGGCAGCAAACTCGGCTCCGGCGGAGGCGTGGCCCACCTGCTCGCCGAAGCCTGGCGCAGCAAAGGCGGGAACACGTCGTTCGAGGAATGGTGCGACTCACCGTCTCTCAAGCTCGCCCTCATGGCAGGTGGACAAAGCCGTCGCCTACCGGCCTACGCCGCCACGGGAAAAATTCTCATGCCATTCCCCGCCTTGCGATGGGCAGACGGCCAGCGCCTCGACCAGACGCTGCTCGATGTGCAGATGCCCGGCTTCGGCCACATCGCCGCGCGCGCCCCCTTGCAAAGCCGTGTCATGGTCGCCAGCGGCGATGTGCTCCTGCGCTTTCCCCCGAGGCTGCCTGCCATGCCGGATGCCGACATCCTTGGCCTTGGAATGTGGGTGGATGCCCACACCGCCTCGCACTTCGGGGTTTTCTTCACCCCCAAGTCCAGTCCCGAGGAACTCGCTTTCTTCCTCCAAAAACCCAAGCCTGACGAAATAACCAAGCTTGCCGCCGACCACCTCTTCCTGGTCGATACAGGCCTCTGGCTGCTGAGCGCCAAGGCGGTGTCCGTGCTTTTCAAAAAGTGCGGATGGAATGCCAAGTCAGGCGCGTTTGCGAAAGGCGTCCCGGATTTCTACGAACTCTACGCTGGCATGGGCCCCTGCATGGGAAGCCGCCCCGCTGTGCAAGATGACGACATCGCCAGCCTGACCTGTGCCGTCGTGCCGCTGCCTGATGCCGAGTTTTATCACTTCGGCACCAGCCGCCAGATGATCGAATCTGTGTCGGCCCTGCAAAATCGGAGCCTCGACCAGCGCGGCCAGTCGCACCTTTCGCTGAAGCCTCACCCGGACATGTATGTCCTCAATTCCGACTTCGCCTTCAGCTCACGCTCTGCAGCCAACAAGCTCATCTGGGTCGAAAATTGCATCCTCCCGGCGACCCTCCCTCTCACTTCTGAAAATGTCCTCACCAACCTGCCGGCGGAAATCGGGACGCTTTCCCTCGCGCCCGGAGTCTGCGTGGACACTCCACCCATCGGCGAATCCGCCCACTGCCTGCGCGTGTATGGATTTGACGATTCCTTCAAGGGCACCATCGGCGAGGCAGCCACCCAATGGCTTGGCGCACCCTGCGCGCTGTGGTTTCAACGGCGCGGCATCGCTCCAGCCGACTGTGGCCTGTGCCCCACCACGGATATCCAGGAGGCCCGTCTGTTTCCGATTCTGGAGTCCACGGACCTCACTGCGCGCATGGTCACTTGGATGTCCTCGCAAGAGCCCGCCAAGGATAGCGAGCTTCTGGCAATCTGGAAAAACAGTGAGCGCCTTTCCGCACAGGAAATCACCGAGCGCCTCAATCCTACTCGCCTTCTGGCTGGGAGGCGTCTCCAGATTGCCGCCGCCACGCCGCGCTTGTTCGCACAGCGCGGCAACAATCCCTTTTTCCGACTCGACCTCGACAGCACAGCGCGATTTTTCGCAGAGACGAACTCACCCACGCCAGAGATCGATGTGCCAAGCAGCTCGCCGATGGATTTTCTTTCCGAGGCCATGTTCTCTGCGCAGGTGGCTCGGACGCGCGGCGACGAAGCTTTTTCAAGCCTCTGCGAAAAGCGGGCCTTCTCGTTTCTGAGCGACTTGGTGGTCGATCGCATCGCTGCCAAAAAGTGCGCTCCCATCCGAACAGCAGTCGATGACCAGATCATCTGGGGCCGTTGCCCGATCCGCATCGACCTCGCCGGAGGCTGGACTGACACGCCGCCGTATTGCCTCAAACGCGGTGGCGCCGTCGTGAATGTCGCGCTGGATTTGAATGGGCAGCCGCCCGTGCAGGTCTTTGCGCGCGTGCCAGCGCTCCGCGAAATCGTCATCCGCTCGATCGACCTCGGAGCGGAAACGCGCATCCGCACCTTTGAGGATCTGGAGGACTTCACCCATGTCGGCGCCGAGTTTTCCCTCGCGAAGGCCGCACTAGCCCTTGCTGGCTTCCATCCCCGCTTCACAGCACACACCCGCGCGGCGTCCCTCGATGCCCTTCTCGGCGAATTTGGTGGCGGACTCGAAATTTCCCTACTTGCGGCCACGCCAAAAGGCTCCGGCTTAGGCACGAGCAGTATCCTTGCCGCCACGCTTCTCGGCACCCTCTCCGAAGTCTGCGGCCTCGGCTGGGACCACGAGGAAATCTGCTCCCGCACCCTTGCGCTGGAACAACTCCTCACGACCGGCGGCGGATGGCAGGATCAGGCGGGCGGAATCCATCGCGGCCTGAAGATGATTGAATCCTCGCCCGGCTTTACCCAACGCGGTCTCGTGCGCTGGCTCCCCCAACACCTCTTCGGCCCTCCAAACACCAACGGCATGGCGCTCCTCTACTACACAGGCATCACCCGCGTCGCAAAAGGCATCCTGCGCGAGATCGTTCGCAACATGTTTCTCAATCGCCCGGAAACAATGTCCCTCCTCGACGAAATCGCCACCCATGCCCGTGAGTCGTTTGATATCCTACAACGCGAGTCGTGGGACGGCCTCTGCAGCGTCGTGAAACGCACATGGGAACTCAATTGCGCCCTCGACGCCGGCACCAATCCGCCTGCTGTCCAAGACATCTTAAACCGTGTCGCCGACTGGACTGCCGCCGCAAAACTCCCCGGAGCCGGAGGCGGCGGCTACATCCTCTTCCTTGCAAAAGACGCCGAAGCCGCCTCCCGCATCCGCCACGAACTCACCACCCGCCCCCCAAACCCCAGAGCTCGCTTCGTGCGAATGGATATCTCGGACACCGGCCTGCAAGTGACGCGAAGCTGATCTGGAGAAGCGATTCGAACACCCTTTTTTCCGCGCCCACGCCGCGTCAAAGTGCCGAGCCCGTTTCGGTCCACCAAGCCAGCAAATGCGGCGGACTTTTCGAAGTGAAATGCACTTCTGTTTCCTTTCGATGAGTCACAAGATTCTTTTTCGAGCGAAGTTAGGCTCATAAATGTCACCTCCAGCCATCATCTCACTGGCTTAGAGCCTGTGGAGTGGTAACTTCGCACTGTTGAAAAAACCCATCACCATCGCGGGAGGCGGACTGGCTGGATTGTCTTTAGGTATCGCCCTGCAATCTCGCGGAGTAGCGGTGACCTTGCACGAGGCGTCCACCTACCCGAGGCACCGTGTATGTGGCGAATTTATTAGTGGCGTGGAGGGTGCAACACTGGCGGCGCTTGGAATCGCCGATTGCTTGGAGGGTGCGACGCAGCTACAGACGGCCTCTTGGAGCGACTCAGGAGGACAGCTCGCAGAAATGCAGGCGCCCGGTCGCGGAATTTCGCGTTGGAAACTCGACGACCGCCTGCAGCGCCAATTCCTCTCGCTCGGTGGCACACTCGTTACGAACTCGCGCATCACCCCCTCGCCGGGCGTCATCTGGGCGGCTGGCCGGCCTCGGCAACCATCGCCTTGGTTGGGCCTGAAGTGCCATGCGCGCAATCTGCCACTTACGCAGGACTTGGAAATGTTCACCTCACCGAGCGGCTACATCGGTCTTGCAAAAATCGAGGGCGGCATGGTGAACATCTGCGGTCTCTTCAAGGCTCGGCCTGTTCGTGGCGCCAAGGGAAGTGCACTGCTTCTCGCCATGCTCCGCGAATCTGGGCTGCATGCGCTCACAGACCGCATGGAGGCGGCAGACTTGGACGAGTCGAGCTTCTGTGGTGTCGCAGGATTTCAAACCGGTGTGCAGGCGGGACCCGCCTTCGGCATTGGTGATGCCGCGAGCATGATCCCGCCTTTCACGGGGAATGGAATGAGCATGGCCTTCCAATCCGCCGAGTGTGCGCTGCAACCGGCACTGGACTACAGCACCGGCGGCAAAGCGTGGCTGGAAGCGGCCGCAGCGTCCAGCGCCCGCCAGAGGGCGCGCTTCAAGCGGCGCTTGGCGACAGCCACTGTCCTTCACCACTTTTTAATGAATCGCACGGCCATGCGAATCACTCGCGCACTCGCCCGTCGAAAAATGATGCCTTTTGGAACCCTCCTCCGCCTTGTCCGTTGATGTATCTCCAATCTCTAGCCACAGCATTTCCTCCGCACGCCTTCACACAGGCGGAATGCTTTCAAATCCTGAACGATTCGGGTGCGGTGGATGGCCTGCGAGGCCGATCCAGAGAGCTTCTACGGAAGGTTCTTACCGGAGATTCTGGCATCGAGACGCGGCGGTTCTCCGATCCGGATTTGGCAAAGACCTTTGGCCGCGATGCCGGGCAGTTGCATCAGCACTTTGAGCAACACGCGCCACGACTCGCCTCGGAGGCGCTTCTCAAAGCCTGCGATCTCGCCTCCCTCAAACCGTCTGGCATCGATGCGCTCTTGGTCTGCACCTGCACGGGCTATCTTTGCCCGGGCTTGAGCAGCTACATTTCCGAAATCCTCGGCCTCCGCCCGAATGCGTTCCTTCAAGATTTGCTCGGCCTCGGCTGCGGAGCCGCCCTGCCGCTCCTTGAGACCGCACGCGGTCTGCTCGCGGCAAATCCCACCGCCACGATTGCTACAGTAGCCGTCGAGATTTCCTCGGCCGCTTTTTACCTCAACGACGAGCCCGGCGTGCTCATAAGCCTCTGTCTCTTCGGCGACGGAGCTGCTGCCGCCATCTGGAGGGGCGAAACGCAGGGCGGGCAATTCCTTTTCCAAAACTTCCGCACCATCCACAAGCCCGAGCACCGCGAGAAAATCCGCTTCGTCAATGTTGGTGGCCGTCTTAAAAACCAACTCCACCGCGAAGTTCCTGAACTCGCAGCCGATGCAGTCTCCGAGCTTTTCGGAATGCGATCGGGCACGCCCGAGCACCTCATCGCGCACACTGGCGGCCGTGATGTGATCGAGGCCATCGAACGAGTCATTCCCGCGCACAGGTTGGATGCCACCCGCGAAGTCCTGCGTCGATACGGCAACATCAGCAGCCCAAGCGTTCTTGCCGCGCTGGAATATTCCCTTTCGACCGATCCTGAGAGCGAGAGCCTTTGGCTCACTGCTTTTGGTGCGGGCTTCGCGGCCCACTGTGGCGAGCTTCACCGATTGCAATAAACCAGCAGCGCGGTGAAGTCGCCGCCTTCAAGATTTTTTCCATGCGAATGCGGCCTTGCGAACGAATTCTTCTGCCATCGCAAATGTGGCGAAAACGTTACAAAAAAAACCTTACTCAATCGGCCGAGCAAACAAAGGATGAGGTTCCTATGAAGTATTTAGCCCGCTCGCTTTCAGTAGCCCTCATCTGTTCAACGGCCTTTGCCGCCGATCCAGAAAACACCAACTTGCCCGGCTCCGGAGGGGTTTTCCAAAATATCCAATGGCATCCTTTGCTCCACAAGGGACCTGTCGAAATCAAAGATGGACAAATTCTTTCCGGCACCTCGGGAACGATAGACGGAGAGCGGCAGCCTGCGTCGAATGATGATCGCTCGCGGCCGTTCAATGATTGGTGGAATGGCAAATTCATGCTCGGCGGCGGCAGCAGCCACTCCGGGTTCGACTTGCGGCAGAAGTTCGCGAACGAAGGCGTTTCTTTTAACGGCAACTACCAAGGGGCCTTCTTCGGTGTCGTGGCCAGCGAAAAAGGTGCGCGCGGATTCTGGAACCAGCAGATCAATTTTGGAAATGAGATCAACCTCGGGAAGCTTCTGAAAAACGAAAACCTCGAAGGCGTCCTTGCTTTTTCCAGCTTTCGTTACCGCGACTCGACCAAGGACTCGAACCCAAACAATTTTGTCGAGGCCCAGTCGATGTTCAATCCTTCAAATTGGCAATCCGGCACGCAGTTCCGCGTTCTGGCGATCGGCGCGGAGATCGGCACCAAGGGCATACTGCCCATCAAAGACATGGTCGTCCTGCGCGGCGGGTGGCTGCAACCACAGAAGGAATTCGTCGACCAACCGCTCTCGAAGCTTTTCCTCAACAACGCGGTAAACAGTGCGAAAGGAATCGGCGGAAACATCCCCTTCTCGTCCAGCTTTTCCACATGGGGCGGCACGCTGAAAGTTCAGCTGCACGAAACCGTCTATGTGAAAAATGGTCTCTTCATGTCCTTCCCACAGGCCACCGCATCGACAAACCACGGCCTCGCCTTTCAAGGATACGGCCCAGCCACAAATCAAAACGGGCTTTTTTACATGGGCGAGACTGGCTACACCCCGAAAATTGGCGAATCCAAACTGCCGGGTAAATACGCATTCGGCGGCTACTTCTTCGGCACACCAGCCAACAAGACGCCCTCGTGGAACGGCACGGGCAATGCCGGCCAATACGGCTTTTATTTTCAAGCCGACCAGATGCTCTACCGCGAACCTTCTGCTGAAGAGGCTCCCGCTCCACGGGGTGACGGGAAATCCGTTGTGAGTGGAAAATCTTTCAAATCAACAGTGCAGCCATCCACTCCGAAATTCTCCAAGCAAGGCCTGAGCACCTTCAACCTCCTCAGCTTCGCTCCCGGATATGCAGTCAAAAATGTTTATCCGTTCTACTTTCAAAGCGGACTCGTTTACACTGGCCTCATCCCGCACCGTGACGAGGACTTGATTATGATCTCGCTCGGCTACGGGGCCTATCAAGGCGATGTCAGCCCGAAGGTGGACGGCTACACGGCGGTGATCGAAGGCGGATATCGTTTCCAGATCAACGGCTGGTCTTACATCCAACCTTTTGCTCAATACCTCGCGCACCCGAATGGAAGCGGATCTGCCGCCGTTCAGAATGCCGCTGTGCTCGGCTTCTTGGCTGGGCTGGTATTCTAGAACCCGCTCTTACTCGTCCTCTTCGTCACTCTCACCCTTTTTGTAGGTGAGACCTCGGAGTTTTCCTTCGATGAAGGCATCGATCTCGCCGTTCATGACGGCTTGGATGTCGCCGGTCTTCACGCCGGTGCGGAGATCTTTGACCATCTGATAGGGTTGGAAGACATAGCTGCGGATCTGGTTTCCCCAGGCGACATCGCCTTTCTCGCCGTATTGGCGGTCTACCTCGGCGCGTTTTTTGTCGCTTTCCATTTGGAAAAGTTTTGCCTTCAGGAGTTGGAGGGCGAGTTCGCGGTTCCGACCCTGGCTGCGCTCGGCTTGGCAGGCTACGACGATTCCCGTGGGAATGTGCGTGAGGCGGCAAGCTGTTTCGACCTTGTTGACATTCTGCCCGCCTTTCCCACCGGCGCGGAAGGTGTCGAGCTTGATATCCGCCTCGTTGACTTCCACCGGCACATCTTCGATTTCCGGCACGGCATCCACACTGGCAAATGAGGTGTGGCGCCGCTTGTTTGAGTCGAATGGCGAGATACGAACGAGGCGGTGCACTCCGCGCTCGGTCTGCAGGTAGCCGTAGGCGTTCTGGCCAGTCACGCGCAGCGTGGCGGACTTGATGCCCGCCTCATCCCCGAGTTGGATGTCTGTGATGGCGCATTCCAGACCGTGGCGTTCCATCCAGCGCTGATACATACGCAGCAGCATATCGGCCCAATCACACGACTCGGTGCCTCCCGCTCCGGCATTAATGGACAGAAAGGCAGGGCAGTTATCGTAGGGGCCTGAGAGCAGGGCCGTGATCTCAAATTGATCCAGATCTTTTTGGATCGCAGAAAACTCGGCCATCACCTCAGCGGCGGCGGCAGCCTGATTCTCCAGGGGCTCCTCTATCGCGAGTTCACGCAACACATCGAGATCGGCCGCCCGAGAGTCCATCGCCTGCATGGGCTGGATTTTCGAGCGTAGGGATGAGACCTCTGCGACATCGCGCTGGGCGCGCTCACGATTCTCCCAGAAATCCGGGTCCGCCATGCGGGCCTCGATTTCAGAGAGTTTTTGGGTTAGGGCCGGCAAGTCAAAGAAACCTCCGCAACGAGGCCAAGCGGCCCTTGATCGCGGAGGTGTCCAAATTCTGAAGTTCTTCGTTCATTAAGCTTCCCACCTTACAGTCGCGAGCCTCCACGATAAGCTTAATTTTCGATACGGCGAGGCGGCGAAGATCAATTAGCGCCTGCCTGTTGAATCGCAGGTGCCGGCGAATCCAAGCGGTAAATTGTTTCCCCCTCCTTCATGACCCCTATGCGATCGCGGGCGATGATTTCAACATACTCGCTGTCGGTTTTGAGAAGATGCACCTCGCGGGTGCGACGGGCTTTGGTGAGTTCCTCGTGGGCCAACAAGCCCTTTTCCTCCGCGAGTTGACTGCAGAGCGAGCGGTGGCGGACGACCTCGGGATAGAATGCCGCTACGGCCACAGCCACAAAGCCTGCAATGATCAAGGTGATCAGCATACGGTTCGCCTTGTGCCACACCTCAGGATTTCTGCGACGCTTGGAACGAATAGGTTGCACATAGAACTCTTAGCCGAAGGGCCGCAAAATTCCAACTACGACTTTGGGCTTATTTTTACCGGTTTCTTCTCCGGTTCAATTTCCAGAAACCTGACGAACGGCAGGAAAAGAACTCCACAAAGTGCCACCACCGCTTGGGCGCCAAATCCACCGAGCGAGATGAGTGTCGCCATCGCTGGGGGCGTGCTGAAAAAAGCCCCCAGCAAGGCATTGAAGAGAGCCTCACGCAATCCGAGCCCATACAGCGCCACCGGCAACATGGTGAGTGTGTCCACGATGGGCATTATGGAAAAAATCCCACCGATCTGCAGCGACGATCCAAAGGCCCGAGAGCTAAAATAGTATCCTAAAAAGTGGGCGGCAAGAGCCATCGCGGCAAGACAGCATCCTATCGCAACGGCTCCGGGGCGTTGAGCCATCTTAACAAAAATCGCTCCCGATTCGAGCAGGTGCGGGCTGAAGCGTGGATGTCGCCTCCGCACGAAATCTCTCAGCACCGGGAGGCAAGTCATCCACCATAGGCCAAGCAGAAGGAGGGTGCCACCCAGCAGGCTCGCGGCAGACAGAACGATGCCTCGTCCCATTTCTCCCGAGAGGAGAGCGTCATGATTCCAAGCCAACGAAGCTGCCATGAAGGCGGCCAGAGCCACGAGCCCGCACAAACGATCTGCGAGAACTGAAAAGGCACATGCTATTTTTTTGCCGCTGAAGAGTCGCATGACATACATCGTCCGCACGGCATCGCCCCCACCCGATCCTGGTAAGCCGAGAGAGTAGAAAAGCCCAATAGCCGAGAAGGCCACAGCATCCCTCCAGCGCAGTGGCAGCCCGAACGCATGGAGAATGACCCACCACCTCGTCGCGCAGAGAATCTCGCTCACAGCAGCCGCAATGGCCGCGATGACAAGCCAAGAGAGGTCCGCTTTCCCGATCGCCAGCGCCACATTTTCCCTCAAAGCAGCGTCGCCAAAAAGCCTCGCGAAAATAAAAAGGGTGACTGCCGCTTGCAGGATGGGAAGGAGGTATTTTTTCATGTGCGGCGCGCGGCGATGTCTTACCACACAGCATGCGGAGCGGCATCCGAAAGATTCGCCCGCACGGATTCGCTTGCGCATCCCGCCCGCGATGGCCAGAAGTTTCCCATGCGCCAGATTCTAATTGCCATCGCCGCAGTGTTTTTTCTCGTCAGCCTCCAAGCCGAGCTCCCGCCTTCGGCTTACGAGCAAATGCAGGCTGCTGCTTCGGAGTATCTGGACATTGAAGTCTTGCGGGTCGCCATCGAGCCTGGCGCCGAACCCGGCCAGCAGGATGTGGAAGTCACTGCGCGCATTGTGAAGGTGAACCGCTCTTCCTCCAATCTCCAACCCGGCGGCATGCTGAATATTCTCTACACCCTCGCTGCGCGGCCGCCAGGCTTCGTGGGACCAGGGCAAATCCCCGTTCCGGCCGAGGGTGACAGGTCCGTGGCCTATCTCAAAAATGGCGAGAAGCCCGAGGAGTTCCTGCCCGCCGCTGGGGTGATGACTTTCCGTAACTTTTGATTTTTTGTTGAATGGATGCCGATGAAGTCCTGCTCGCGGTGGATCCCTCTCTGCGCGGCACGGGCTTTGCTATCCTTCAACGCGATTCCGGCAAAGTCCGTTGCCTGCATTTCGATGTTATAAAAAATGCGCCGAAGCTCACGATTCCCGGCTGCTTGCTGGAGATCCACACCCGCCTCACCGAGGCCATCGTGCGCTTCAATCCCACGGCTATGGCCGTCGAGAGCATAATCTATGTGCAGAGCTTTCCCACGGCGATCACGCTGGGATCGGCCCGAGGCGCGGTTCTGCTCGCTGCCGCACAGCGTGGACTACCCATCCACGAATACGCGCCGCGCCGCGTCAAGCAGGCTGTCGTGGGAACGGGCGCTGCACAAAAAACGCAAGTCGCCTTCATGGTCCGCACACTCCTTGGCCTCACAGTCACCCCCCCACCCGATGCGGCAGATGCCATTGCCGTGGGCTTTACCCATTTTCAAACCACCAAATTTCCCGCCCCGTCTGCACTCCGCCGCCGATGAACATTCTTCTTCCTGGTCGACTCACCTTTGAGGCCGCTCTCGCGCTTCAGGAGCAGCTTGTTGACCGCTTGCAACGCGGTGAAAGCGAGGAAACGCTCGTCCTTCTCGAGCACGAGCCCGTCTACACCATCGGCCGCACTCGCGACCGCTCCAGCCTGTGCGAAGACCTCCCCCACGCCGTCTTCGAAACCAATCGCGGCGGGCAGGCTACTTACCACGGCCCCGGGCAGCTCACAGGATATCCGATTCTGGATCTCAACAAGCGCGGACGCGACCTGCACCACTACCTCCGGTTCTTGGAGGAGTATCTCATCCACTTTTCGGCTGGCTTCGGCATCACGGCCCATCGGCGCGAGGGCCTCACCGGCGTGTGGGTAGGCGAACGGAAGCTCGCCTCGCTGGGCGTTGGCGTTCGCAAATGGATTTCCATGCACGGCTTCGCCATCAATATCCTGGCCACTTCCACAATCGCCTTTTCCAACATCACTCCCTGCGGGCTCGCTGGCGTGGAAATGACAAGCCTCGAGCGAGAGAGCGGGGCGCCAGTGGATTTTGAATCCGCACTGCAGGAGGCCTCGCGGCTTTTTGAAGAAATGCTCCCGCAACTTTGCGTCGAGGCTCGGAGTTGAGTATCCCGTCGGCGTGCAGACCCTAAAAAAGTTGCAGGCCGTCGCAACGAGTGTCGCAACGGCCTGCTGTTCCCCCCAGAACGATTTCAAGGTATTGTAGGTTCGCAGCTCGCGCAAGAAGTATTTTTACTTTTTTTTGCACCCCCTGCCGCGCTCAAAAACCGAGCGTCGTTTCTAATCTCCCAGCTCGACATTCCAATAGGCGATATCGAGGAAGTGACGCCAACTCTCATGCGGGTGAGCCGATACCGAGATGTTCACAAACGGCCTCCAGCGCGGGCGCTTGGGCTTTCGGATGAGCGCCATGCCGACCTCGTGCGGGAGCCGGTTTCCCTTGCGCGTGTTGCAGGGAATGCACGAGCAAACGATGTTTTCCCAGTTTGTCTCCCCGCCGCGATCCCTCGGCATGATGTGGTCAAGGTTCAACATCTCTCGCGAAAAAACCTTGTTGCAATATTGGCAAGTGTTGCTGTCCCTCTCAAAAACATTCTGTCGTGTGAACTTCACCTCCTTCTTCGGCAGGCGCTCGAAGAACAACAGCACGATCACACGCGGCACGCGAATGCGCATTGAGACGGTTTTGGCCATTTCCGGGTCCGGATTGGTCTGAGAAAAATCCTGCCAACTTTTGAAATCATGGGTCAAAAAACCCTGCCCTTCCTCAGCAGAGACCACCTGTGCATGGCCTTGATAGAGGAGAGTGAACGCACGACGGGCACTGCATGTATTCACCGCCTGCCAGAGGCGGTTGAGAACCAGAACGGGTGAGTCGAGAAGCGATGACATGAGAATATGGGAGTCGGCTCAGGACATCCATCCCCCAGGCGGAGATCCCCGCTGACTCGCGCAGAACTACGGTCATAAATGACAGAAGTCAAATCCGCAGAGATTCCTTTGTGCCCGAATGCGAGAAGTCCAGCGCGGCTCTCGATGCCAATGCCGCAGAGACAAGCCGCCTCGTATCGAGGGAAGTCCAAGCCCCCCCGGTTCATCTGCAGTCGTGCAGGAGCTTTTTGCCCTTTTCCAAGCATCTGCCCTGAGCGGGTAGTCGTAAAATCCCAAGAGCTATTATGATTTTGAACACACCCGCACAAATCCCGCCGAGCGTTTATCGGATAAAAATAAGCTCGTTGAGGCACCAATCTCTCATGAGATTCGTCCCATGAAGCCCGCGCTTTTGCCCGAGCAGATTTCCCGCATCGTGCGCTTGGCGTGGGAGGACAGGACAAGCTTCGAGGAAATTAAACAACGCACAGGCTTCGTCGAGCGGGATGTCATCGCGATCATGCGCCGTGAGTTGAAGCCCTCCAGTTTTCGCCTCTGGCGCAAACGCGTCAGTGGACGCATCACCAAACATAGAAGCCTACTCGAGCGCAAGCTCAAGGGGCCTCCGCTTTCGGACTTCGATGAGTGAAATCGACAAGGCGTTGCGGGGTCAGATTGATTCAGAGTTTGCGCCTCGTTTTTCGATTCAGAACAGCTGAAAGGGCGGATGATTGCTGGCAGACGATTCGATCTACAAACCAGTGAACTGACTCCCCGTTGGGAGCGACGCGAAGGGTTATGAGGCCCTCGCTCCACTTATCTATCCGCTCCGAGCGACTGCTCTGTGACTTGGATGTTTCGCTTCGCAAGCTCCTCGTGAGCTTGTGCCGAGAGCAGACCGTCTGTGATGAGCGCAAGAGCTGCCACTTCGCGGTCGGCATCGGCTGCAGCACGCAGCGCCTCGCATCGTGCCGCCAGTGCAGGCGTCCACGAAAGCCAGTCCGCAGCTACAGGCGTGGCCAAGATGCCCTTTGCATCGCGTGCGATGAGGAATCCGTCCTTCAGCTGAAGCGAAGAAATCGCCGCCGCACTCTCGGAGTGGTTCTGCAGAAGAGCGGCTTCCTGTTCGAGAGACAGGGCATCTTCCGGAGTCGAGGCCTGCGCAGCCAACTGCAGAAACGCACCGGGGTTTGCTCCGACGGCCTTCAAATAATTCGTCACAATGCTTTTTTGCCATGGAGTAAAAAAACTGTTGGCAAGAAAATTCCCGACCTCCTTCGAGCTGGCGCCAAGGGCGGTAAGAGTGGCTCGATTTTGAGCCTGCATTTCCTCTGGGCTTGATTCGATGAGCGTATTTTGCAGGGTCTGATTCACATTTACGACCGATATGGCCGTGCCCACGCCACCCCCCACGAGGAGGCCTGAGAGGTTGACGACAAGCGCACCGCCGGCAGCGGCCCGTGCCGTAGCGTCCAGCTTTTCCTGCAATACCGGATCGCGCGTGTAGGGGCTCACTCCCAGCTGAAGCGCCAACTCGGCTTTTTTTCGGGAGACACCCAGTGCAGCCTCGATACCGGCTCGTGGATGGCCTTTCCCCTCGGCTGTGTTTTTGACGGCTGTGGCCACGCGTCCCAGAAGCCGTCCTGCGCCTTCGGGCAAGCGCTGGATCGTGCCTGCGGGGTCTTTCACAGCCTCCTTGACGCTCTCGACTTTATCGGCACCCGATTTGACCAGAGCCTTTCCAAATTCCTCGGATTTGTTGAGTCGCTCGAGCGCCGAGATGGCCTCGAGTTCGCGCGTGCGGAGGAGAAGGCTTTGTGTGCCTGACACGAGTTCCACTCCGCGAGGGCCACTCAGTTGGTAGGTCGCACGAACACCATCTGTTTGTGCCAAAGGTGCGATTTTCCAGAGTGGGCGTGAAAGAACCGAGGCGGGAACCAGCTCGGCCGAGCTAATCGGCCCGGGCGCTTCGTAGCGCTCTGCCGCTGGATCCTGTGCAAGGAGCGAGGGGATACAAATCGCCGCGAGTAGAAAACGTTTCATGTGAAATTTCATTTGGTAAAAATTGTGCTCCAGTCGGTTTTCATATCCACGACGATCCAGTTCCGTTTGGGAGCCTCGGCCAGTGCGGCAACCAGTTTCCCGCTGCTCTTGGCATCCGCGTCGTAGGAGTATTCGCGCTCGGAGTCGGTGTGGTGAACGATCATGCCGAGGGAGGGGTGTGGATTGGAGATGGTGGTGTATTCCAGCATGGCTTTGTCGCCATCACTATTTCCAAAGCAGGCGATGGGTCGGCGGCCGATAAATTGGTGGATGGCCTCGGGTTTGCCCGGCCCGTCATCCATGAAAAGGTTGTTCATCGTTTTAAGAAGCACGGGCCCGGAATCTCTTAATTCAAAAACGGCCCGGGTATTGGAGCCGATGACTTGCTCGGGCGGAATGCCGTAGGTCTTTTCCGTGAAGACCCGCAGGAAATCCGCCCCGCCACCGGAAACGATGAAGGTCTTAAAACCATGGGCCCGCAGAAATTCCAACACTTCCAGCATGGGTTGATAGGCAAGTTGATCGTAAGGGCGCTTGAAACGCGGGTGTGTTGCGGTGGAAAACCAAGCGCGCACGCGGGCGGCAAAGTCTTCCGTGGTCATTCCAGACCCAACGAGCTCGATGATGCGGGAAAGGGCCTTGTAATGATCGGCGAGCAGTGCCGGCACATCACCAGCGAGGGCAGCTTGCACAGCGGAATCGTCTTTCCACGCGGGCTCCTCGGGCAGGCGGCGGCGCAATTCGTCGAGCGTGAAGGCAAGTTGGAACGGCAAAGGGTTTTCAGGCCAGAGCGCGCCGTCGTTGTCGAATACAGCGATGCGCTCTTGCGGAGGAACGAAATCCTTGGAATCCGGGTCGGTGGTTTTTTGAACAAAGTGCAAGATGGCTTGCTTGGCCGCGCCAGAGTTCCAAGAGGGAAGGGGGTCTGCCAAAGCAAGAGACGGCAAAGCCCAAGCGAGAAGTAGGGTGAGGATATGTGGCGTGAGTTTCATTTCATGAGGATGGCTTGTTCGGACTTTGCCATGATTTGCATGAGTGAGAATTCGGAATCGTTACGGTAAAAACCTCGGGAAAACAGTTAAGAAGAGTATCTTAAAAACGGCATTCAAACCCCATGACTGGACCGTATGTAGTTATATCATACGAAAAACCAGCTTGGTTATACTCGTAGCCAATCGCCCGATATCCTGCAATGAGAGCCCCCCAGCGGCTGATCTGCGCGCCGACACCGGCGAATACCTGCCAGGTGAGTTCCGAATTCGCGCCAAATCCGCCGATATCTCCGCGCGCAACGACAAAGAGCCAATCTGTAAGGTGGGCGCGATAGCGAAAACCGATGACCGGATCGACCCAAGTGCGCAAGAACGAGCGGGAGGCACCCTGCAGCAACCCCGGTGTGAGTTCCAGATCGAGCCCGAGCGACATCATCCGAAAGCCTGCTTGGAGATCGAAGGTGGAGCGCTTCATTTCAAGCACCCGGTAGCCGAAGAGGCTCGTCCATTGGAATTGGTTCAGCGTGGAATTGAGCGTCCCAAAAACCGGGCCAGGCGTTTCCTTGCTCGTCTGGAATTGGGCAAAGATCACATCATTTTCCAGCGACCACCGGTGATAGCCAATCTCACTGAGAATCATGGCTCCGAATGTCAATTTAGAAAGCGCATCCCTCGCGCCGATGTCAGTATCCGCGCTAAGCGGTCCGGCTCCGACAGTGCCGCTCACAGAGGTCAGCCAAAGGTAGGGTGCCACACGAAAATGCCATCCGGAATCCTCCTGAGGCGGAGCCTTCATAGCAGTGACTTCCTCCGAAACGATGCCCGCGAAGGCCGCGACGGGCAGCAGGAGAAGAAAAAGAGAGGCTCTGATCATACCCTCGGCGCAGCAACTCCTCAGCTTTGGATCATTCGCATGGCTGGCAGAGGTCCGGTCACGCCAGCTTCATCGAGAGCTTTTTTGGCAGCCTCGTTGAGGGTGAACTGGGCGGCCCAGAAGTTCTCAGGCTTGCACCAAGCGCGGAGTTCCATCGTGTATTTATTTTCGCCAAGGGTGGTAAGAACGGCGACCGGCGCAGGTTCGGGGAGGACATGCGGATTGCTCGCTGTGATGCTCAGCAGCGTGGCGCGGACTTTTTCCGGAGCGTTGGTTCCACCAACGGTGCAAGGAACGATAACCGCCCGTTTCGGGTGGGCGCTGAAGTTTGTGATGTTTGCGCCGGTGATGGCCGAATTGGGAACGACAATTTTCTTATTGTCGAGGGATGCCAGCGTGGAGGTGAAAATGCCGATATCTTCCACGGTGCCTTCGGTGCCGCCGGCAGAGATGTAGTCGCCGCGTTTGAATGGGCGGAAGAAAACCAACAGAAAACCGGAGGCGAAGTTCGAAAGGTTACCTTGAAGCGCCAAGCCGATGGCGAGACCGGCGGCGGCGATGAGGGCAGCAAACTGAGCCGTCGGAATGCCCAACTGCCCGAGGGCAGTGACGATTACCAACACCAGAATAAGGCCGTGGAGGATATTGGCGATGTAGGTGTTGACGGTCTGGTCGGTGCCCCGGCGATTCAGCGAATTGATGAGAGTCGAGCGGACCAGGCCCGCCACCCAGGTGCCAATCAGATAGATGGCGAGGGCACTGAGCAGGGCGAGGGCGAACTTGATTCCATTTGTCGACACCCAAGTGGTGGCGGAGGCGAGCATTTCTTGGGCTACGGTGAGATTTTCTTGAGCGGTGGATGCAAGGGCGTTTGTTGGCATGGTGGTGGTGGCGATTTGATGAATAGGCGGGTTGCTTTTGGGGGGGTGTCTCTATTGGGCGACGTTAGTGACCGACTCCATCACCCGGTCGAGATTGAAGCTGCCTGGCTTTTGACGCGGCGGGAATTCGCGAAAACTCTGCAACCAATTTCCAACATAGCTTGCGGCCGGGGCGATGACGAACATGTGGTCCAAATACCAACGCTGGTAGCCCATACCGATGTCGGGAGCGAGTTCGAAGGGATCCATGCGAAGGTTGGTGACCATCGGTGCGCGCAGTTCCTCAAAGGGTTGGAGCCACACATCCATGCCGTGGGCGTTTTGTTTGAGAAAAGTGATTTTCCAGTTCTCGTAGCGCAGGGCGGCCACGCTGCCATCATCCGTCCAATAGATGAACTCCTTGCGCGGCCAAGCGGCTTCGCCTTTGAGTGTTGGCAGGAGGTTGTAGCCGTCGAGGTGCACTTTGTAGGTCGAATCTCCAACCTTGAGGCCCTTGAGCAGGTCATCTTTTACGGTGGTATCGCCTGCAGCGGCGAGGAGGGTTGGGAGCATATCCTCGTGAGCGCCAATCTCATTGATCACCGTGCCGGGCTTGATCACTCCAGGCCAGCGAATGAAGGTGGGAACGCGATACCCGCCCTCCCACTGGGTGTTTTTCTCGCCACGGAACATGGTGGACCCACCATCAGGCCAAGTGAATGCCTCGGCGCCATTGTCGGTGGAATACATGACGATCGTATTGTCATCCAGGCCAAGTTCTTTGAGCTTCGCAAGAATCTGGCCGACTTGGCCGTCGTGCTCGACCATGCCATCGGCATAAATCCCGAGGCCCGTCTTGCCGTCGGATTCCTCCTTGAGGTGGGTGAAGATGTGCATGCGGGTGGAGTTCCACCAAAGAAAAAACGGCTTATCCGCCTTTGCGGCACGCTCCATGAAGTCGATCGCCTTCTCGGTCACCTCCTCATCAATCGTCTCCATGCGCTTCTTGGTGAGTGGTCCCGTGTCCTTGATCCGGCCATCCGCAAAGCTGTGGATGACTCCACGGGGACCGAATTTCTTTTTGAACTCGGGATTTTTCGGGTAGTCGGGATTTTCAGGCTCCTCCTCCGCATTGAGGTGGTAGAGGTTGCCAAAAAACTCCTCAAATCCATGGCTGGTCGGCAGCATGTCATCGCGGTCGCCGAGGTGGTTTTTTCCAAACTGACCGGTCATGTAGCCCTTGGCCTTGAGAAGCGTTGCAATGGTCGGATCTTCTTTCTTCATCCCCTCCGGCGTGCCAGGGAGGCCCACCTTCGTGAGACCTGTCCGGATGGGCGACTGGCCGGTGATAAATGCCGCACGCCCGGCGGTGCAGGATTGCTGACCATACCAATCGGTGAAAAGCGCCCCCTCGGTGGCGACACTGTCAATGTTTGGCGTTTTATAGCCCATCATTCCGCGGTTGATGGCGCTGACATTGAATTGACCGATGTCGTCACCCCAAATGATCAGGACATTTGGTTTTTTTTGGTCTGCGGCATGAGCCGAGGCGACGATAGCAAGAGAAGCAAAGACGGCCCACTTTTTCACCAAGGAAACGGATAACATAGAATCGTGTTTGTAGGCTCAAGGGCTTATTCGGTCAATGCTCAAAGGTGGCTAAAGCCGTTTTCTGATGCTTTTGTCGAAGCCAGTCCAGCGGGCGGCGCGTTCACTTTCACCGTTGGCGGTAGAGCGAGTGTGGCCGATGGAGCGGTAGCCGAATGCGGTGAGGGCGTGTTTTTTGATGGAGTCTTGCACTTGCTCGCGGGTGCGGGCGGCCATGGGGTTGAGCTTCACGATGTAGAGGTCGCGGAGGACATCGACGTGGTAGAGTTCGGCGATTTTGGTTTTCTCGCGCGAGTCGTTTTGCTGGCGGCGGACTCTGTTGATCCAGACAGGATTTTCGTCTCTGTTACCTCTTGCCCTGTTTAGCCGGGGGATATACATTTCGCGCATGACGACAACTTTACAAGCATGGGGAAACAGTCAGGGAGTGCGTCTGCCAAAAGCCTTGCTTGCGTCTTTGAGATTGGAGCCCGGGGCTGCTGTCGAGATCGAGCTAACTCCGAAAAAGGATGCCATCATTGTGAGACCTGCGAAGGCGCTATCGCGCGTTCGAGGTCGGCATCGCATCGAAGATCTGGTTGCAGCCATTCCAAGGGGCTACAAAACCGCCGGATTTGAGTGGGGAACAAGCGGACGCGAGGTCTGGTAATGACTGCTTGGATTCCGAAGCAGGGAGATCTGGTGGCGTTGGATTTCGATCCGCAAGCCGGCCACGAACAGAAAGAACGCCGCCCGGCACTGGTGGTGAGCAAGGAGGCTTTCAACAAAGGCACAGGGACAGCGATCTGCTGCCCTATAACCAATACGGACTGGAAAATGCCATTTCATGTTCCCATCGCAGGCCGCACATCGCTGACGGGTTTTGTGATGTGCGAGCAGGTGAAGTCACTCGATTTTCGTTCACGCGGAGTGAAGCTGATTGAACAAGCTCCACGAGATGTGCTGGAGGATGTGCTCTCCATTATTGACGCCTCGATTTTTTGATTTGGGCTTCCAAAAAATTGCGAGTGCATTTGCCGGGTAAGCGGATTCGCTCACTCTCGATCCGCAACCGCTTGAACACTGCCCGGGAGCAAAAATGTCCTCGGTGCTTTCAATCCAACTGGAGGCCGCCTGAATTCGCCCACGCGAAAACCTCCCCGGTGGCAAGGGATGCAATCGCATCGAAAAGAGCTATGGCCCCATCGACGACTTTGACATGCCGGGGAGCCGCATCGGTGAGAAGAATACGGGTTTGTGGATTCATGTAGGCATCCAGACTGAGTGGAAGAAAACCAAATTGTGCCAAGGCGGCATGAATTTCACGCCGTGAGGGGTTTGGAGTATTGATCACGGGTTGGCTGACACAGATGCGCGGCATCTTGAGGCTATCTTCGGGTGGAAGGAACCCCTCGAAGCGGGTTTGGTATTCACCCAGTTGGTTCAATAAAAGCCACCTTTTCAGGTAAAATGCCGGATCTTCATTGATTGATCCGTGAAAGTTTTTTCCAGTTCCATCCGGATCAAATCGTGAAAAATAGGGTCGGCAGCCGAAACAATCCCCGTGGGTGAGTTTGTAAACGCGGCCCGAGTCTTCCTCCAAGCGCAAGACCAGATGCTCATCTCCACCGATCTCGTATTCCTTGCCTTGGAGCCTGCCTGCCAAGGAAGGGTTGTTTTCGGGAGAATTCAGCTCGTTCGTGAGAACCTCAAGACACCGCCTCCGAGATTCCTTCCAATCGAGCGGTGGATTTCCGCCGTGAATCCCTTCCAACCGCCGTAGGATTTGACCCAGTCTCCGGTTTTCGGGGCTGGCATCCTCGACAAGCCGCCAGTCGATTTCAAAATCCATGAAGATGGAACCTCCTTTTGAGAAACAGATTTTTCAACGAGCGAATGCACAGTTCTCAAATTAATCATCCGACCGATTGGAAAAGTCCAATGAAAACCTCAGATATTACTGCCGAGGAAGGTGTGGATACCGCATTCGCTTTTGTCGAAGCCAGTCCAGCGGCCGGCGCGTTCGTTTTCGCCGTCGGCGGTGGGGCGGGAGCAGGGTTGGCAGCCGATGGAGCGGTAGCCGAGGGCGGCGAGGGCGTTCACGGGGAGGTCGTGTTTTTTGATGTAGTCCTGCACTTGGTCACGGCTCCAGGCGGCCATGGGATTGAGCTTCACGATGTAGAGGTCGCGGAGGACATCGAAGTGGTAGAGTTCCACGATTTTGGTTTTTTCGCGCGCGTCGTTTTGCTGGCGGCGGACTCCGGTGATCCAGACATCGAGTGTGGAGAGTTTTTTTTGTAGGGGAATGACTTTGCGAAGGGAACAGCAGAGGTCAGGCTTGTTTTTCCAAAGCTCGGGGCCGAGGTCGGCGGCTTGTTGTTCGACGGTTTGCTCAGGGATGAGCGGCTCAATGGTGATGGCGAAGCGTTTCTCGATGGCAGCTTTCAGCTCATGCGTTTCGGGAAAGAGGAGGCCGGTGTCGATGGTGAAGACGGGAAAATTCAGGCCGTGGGAGAAGGCCTCGTTCATGACGACGAGACCGGCACCTTGGAAGCTGGTGCCGATTGCAGCGCGCATGCCAAATTTTTCCCATGCCCAGGACAAAACCTCGCGCAGACTGGCGGATTCCAACTCCTCGGCCTTGCGACGGATTTCCTCGGGATCGAATTTCGACGGCATGAATGGAAGATTGAACCACGGAGAGCACGGAGAGCACGGAGGACACGGAGGAGAAAACCTTCCGCTACCTACCGAGCTATACCAACTCTGTGTCCTCTGTGTTCTCTGTGGTCAATTCAGCTTTAGAGTGCTTTTGCAGCGGCGACGACATGGGCGGCGGTGATGCCGAGTTGTTCCATGACGATGTTGCCCGGGGCGCTGAGGCCGAAGCGGTCGATGGCCACGGTTTTGCCATCGAGGCCGACATAGCGGAACCACGGGTCGGAGATGCCGGCTTCGATCGAGACGCGTTTGCGGCAGGATTTTGGCAGGACGGATTCTTTGTATTCCGCGCTCTGGGCTTCAAAGTGCTCGAAGCAGGGCATGGACACGACGCGGGCGCCGGCGCCGAGTTCGGTGGCGGCATTCATGGCGTGTTGGAGTTCGCTGCCGCTGGCGAGGAGGATGAATTCCAGTGCGGCGGTTTCTTTTTTGGCAATGTAGCCGCCCTTCAAAACACCTTCGCGGCGTGTGGCAACGGGGATGCTGTTTTGCGTTGGCAGATTCTGGCGCGAAAGCACGAGCATCGTCGGGCCGTTGGTCTTCTGGAACGCGGCCGCGAAGGCGCCGGCGGTTTCCTCGGGGTCGGCAGGACGGATAACATCCAGGCCGGGAATCGCGCGCAGGGCAGCTACGGTCTCGACGGGCTCGTGGGTCGGGCCGTCTTCTCCAACGCCCACGGAGTCGTGGGTGAAAATGTAAACGGTCGGGAGATGCGACAGTGCGGCAAGGCGGATGGATGGGCGGCCGTAATCGCTGAAGACGAGGAAGGTCGCACCGCTGGCACGGAAGATGCCGTCGTAGGCGATGCCGTTCATGATGCCGCACATGGCGTGTTCGCGGATGCCGAAGTGGAGGTTGCGTCCGGCGTGGTTGGTGCGGTTAAAGTCACCGCCGTCCTTGATGTAGTTCAGCGTGGAGCCGTGCAGGTCGGCGCTGCCGCTGGTGACGAGCGGCATGGCAGCGCAGATCGGCTGCAACACATCGCTGCCGGCCTTGCGGGTGGCGATATTGACGGCTGGATCGAAAGGAGGGATGACATCGAGGAGGTTCGGAGTTTTCCCCGCGAGGGCATCATCGATTTCCTTGGCCAGATCGGCGTTGGCGGAGCGCCAGGCGGCGTAGGATGTTTCCCACGCTGCGTATTCGGCCTTGAGGATGGCTTTGCGTTTTTCGAAATAGGCCTTCGTCTCGGGACCGACGAAAAAGGTCTCCTCGGGTAGGCCGAGCGCCTTGCGGGCTTCGGCGACGAATTTCACGCCGGCCTCGCCGTGGGCTTTGTTTGTGCCGCTGACCTCGGGAATGCCTTTTCCGATGAGCGTCTTGGCGATGATGAACTGCGGCTTGCCGCTGGTGGCGGACTTGGCCTTTTCAATGGCATCAGCGATCTCGTGGAGGTTGTGTCCATCGATCTGGTGGACATCCCACCCGATGGCAGCGTAGCGCGCGGCGGTGTCCTCGCTCTGTGTGACGGGGCCCATGGCATCGAGCGTCACATTGTTCGCATCATAAATGAGGATCAGGTTGTCGAGGCCGAGGTGGCCGGCGAGCGCGCTGGCTTCCATCGCCACGCCTTCCTGGAGACAGCCATCACCCGCAAGCGCGATGACATGGTGGTTGAAAATGCTGTGCGCGGATGTGTTGAAGCGGGCCTCGCACATTTTGGCGGAGATGGCGAAGCCGACGGCATTCGATACGCCTTGGCCGAGCGGGCCCGTGGTGGCCTCGACGCCGGGAGTTTCGTGAAACTCCGGATGACCGGGAGTGATGCTGCCGAGTTGGCGGAAATTTTTGACCTCTTCCAACGACACGCCGTATCCCGCGAGGTGGAGCCAGCTGTAGAGGAACATGCTGCCGTGGCCAGCGGAGAGGATAAAGCGGTCGCGGTTCAACCAGCGGGGCTCATCGGGATTGAAGCTCATGGAGGCTCCGAAGAGAACGGCCCCGATGTCCGCCGTGCCAAGCGGGAGGCCGAGGTGGCCGGATTTGCATTTCGTGATGGCGTCCATGGCCAGTCCACGGGCGTCGCGGGCGGCAAATTCAAGAGAAGAGGTGTCTAACGTCATATGAGGATTTGTGAGTTACCCTGTCAGAAAAGCTGCTTGCCAAGCCGATAGCAAGAGACAATCCCGTTAGGATGACTCTCGCTCGGCGCGGCGGAATTCTTCCATCTCACGCTTGAGGGGCGCCCAGTAGATACGGTCTTTCTCCTGCTCGGCCCGCACCTCGGCATCCAGTGCCTCGCGCAGGCGGGGCAGGTCGGGTGTGATCGCGAGTGAGAGAAGAGGGCGCGCGGGGAGTATCGCGGCGGCTTCGGTTGGGAAGCGGACGGCGAGGTCGAGGAGAAGTTCTGGCGATCTCGCTTCTGTCAGCCAAAATGAAATCCACTCCGGCAAGGGGTTTGATTGGTTTTCCTCAAAATGAATCCCAACCAATGCTTCGATAACAGGCCAGTCCTTGCTGCGTTGGGTCTTTTTTGCACTCACAAGATCCGGCACCGAGAGCAGGTGAAATTCCGTTCCCGATGGATCGCTAAAAACAGTGCGGCGCTGCCAGAGCGTTTCAAAGTCATCCAGATCCCGTAGCTTGGTCATAATATCTATGCGCAATCCTTCCACCACTGGAGCTTGGCATCTGAAATGAACGGCATGGCCCTTTGCGAGGGCCACGGTATCGAAAGGTGGAATTGCTATCCGCCTTGCTTGAAGAAAATCCAAGGACGCAAGGAGACGCTCGAAGTTTTCCCTCTCCGCGAGGATTAAAAAATCGATGTCTTTGCTAACTTGCGCCGCGCCGTAGAACACGCAGGCCTGCCCTCCCATGAGCAGTGCCCGCATGCCATTCGCTTGGATCGTAGAAAGGACTTGTCGGATCGGGGTCGGGATCAAGGCTGCCTCCCATGGCTAAATATTGAGCGAAGATTTTCTCGCTTTCCCGGAAGCGCTCCAGCGGGGTGAGCTTTGCCCACTCCTGCCATTCTTCAGGCCAGTCTTCGAATTTCATCGCGAGGCCACAATAGCCCGAGAGGCGGACTTGTCGAGTGCGGTCCGTTTATGCAGGTGGCCGCCTTTGAGTTCAAAGACCGCTGGGATATGTTTCATCGACTTCCGCGACGCCATCCGCCTCCCAGGTGAGGCTGCGTTCGAGAGGTTCGACGGCTCGGGTTTCATCGAAGTGAAAAAGTGCGTCGAACTGCTTGGAGACACTTGCCGAAAAGTAATGGCTCTCCCTCTCGGTTTCAGGCCGGTAGATGACTCCGATCGCCCTTTCGAGAAGCGGGTGATGAAGCAACTCGGCGGCTTCCTTTTGTTTTGAAAAATCCAGCCAGAAGCGCGGGATTTCTGTTTCGTGGAAGAGTTTTTCACAACTGTGCGCGAGACCCGGGCGAACGGATTTCCGTTCCACAGGAGCATCCCAATCCGAAGCCGCAGTGACTGTGCCGCTGTTGGTGGTGAAACCGACCAGAACGGCCTCTTCACCAAAATGCTCTTTCGCCAATTGGCCAATATTGAACTCGCCACGCCGTCCCATCTGCGTCGCACGGGCATCGCCAATATGAGAGTTGTGCGCCCACACGACGATTTTCGCGTGGCCGTGCAGAGCCTCGAGGTGCGAAGAAATGGCGAGCAGGGTGTTCATCATGTGCCTATCGCGGAGGTTCCAGGACTGAACATCGCCGCGCAGCATCGTGCGGTAATAGTTTTCGGCATCCGCCACGACAGTTGCATTCTGCTCGGCACAGAAAAAAGCCTCTGCGGCACGATGTCCATCAAGGCCAAGCCAAGCGCCTCTCTTACTGCGCAGGTCGGCGAGGGCGGTGACGACCTCACTCTCGCAACTCTTGGAAATTCCCGTGCCGGTGAAGAGTCCATAGCGCTTGGGATCGCCCCCAAAGTGGTCGAAGCACGCATAGCGATGCGAAAATGTGCGTGCCACGGCAGGATCGGTCTCGCGGAGGTAATCGAGGACTGCTTTCATGGAGTCGTTCAGGCTGTAGAGATCGAGACCATAAAACCCGACCTCCAACTCATCGGCACCGATATTCCACTCCCGCAGCCACCCGACAAAATCCAGGACATCGCTATTCCTCCACATCCACTGGGGAAACCGTTTGAACCCGCCGAGTGCATCCGAAGCCACCATGTCGCTATCGGAGCCTCTCACAAATTTATTCACTCTCCACGAGTCGGGCCAATCGGCCTCGACGGCGATGCCATTGAAACCGAGTTGCTCAATCAGCCGTCTGGTGATGTCTGCGCGGGCTGCATAGAATTCGTGCGTGCCGTGTGTGGCTTCGCCGAGCATGACAATCTTCGCTTTTTCGCAGCGCTCGACCAGTCCATCGTAGTCTAACAAATCACCGCACAAGGGCTGCACAGAACGCCGTATTGTCTCAACGGCAGCCGTCATGCGACCTCCGTTGGCTGAAGTTTCGCACCCTTCCGAAGGAGTTCGTAGACAGTGTCGTCGGACACTTGGGTGAAGTCGCCATACCACTGGCCCACACCGAAGAAGTCCTCCGGCATGACAAGGGCAACAAAATCCTCCACCAACGCCTCCATTTCCCAGCGCACGGTCGGCGGAGCGACTGGCGTGGCCACTATGATACGGCCTGCGTGCTGTTCACGAAGTGCGCTTATGGCGACACGCATGGTCGATCCCGTGGCCACTCCGTCATCCACAAGAATGACTGTTTTTCCCTTGACTGAGGCTGGTTGCCGGTTTCCACGGTAAGTCGCCTCACGGCGCATCAACTCCAAAGCTTCGCGCTTTTCCACCGCCTCGAGCGAATCGGGTGGGATGCGTAGGCTCTCGATGACGCTACGGTTCAGCACGCGCACACCGCCGCTCGCGATGGCACCCATGGCAAGCTCTTCGTGTCCTGGGACGCCGAGCTTCCGAACAATGATGACATCCAGAGGCAAATTCAAAGCCCTCGCAATTTCGTAGCCGATTGGCACACCACCTCGCGGGAGGGCAAGAATGAGGGTATCTGGCCGGTTCGCGTAGAGCATGAGTTTTGCAGCGAGGATTCTCCCTGCCTCCTCACGGTTTTGAAATCGTGCACTCATACCTCGAGGGCCTCCGCTCGTTTTTGGTGGATGAGAGCATCCTCTCTGAGATGCTTTTTAAACCACGCTGCGGCTAAGCTGGCGACTTTTTCCAGCGCTCCAGGCTCTTCGAACAGGTGGGTAGCGGCCGGGATAATCGATAGTTTTTTGATGCATCGGAGGTGTTGACTGGCCTCCTTGTTCAATCGCAAAACGGCATCGTCGCGCTCTCCCACAATCAAGAGGGTGGGTGCAGTGACATGGCGAAGGTGTTCGTAAGCGAGATCAGGCCGCCCTCCGCGCGATACGAGGGCGCAGATGCGTTCGCCGAGAATCGAAGCCGTCGCGATGGCGGCAGCGGCGCCGGTGCTGGCCCCGAATAGCCCGAGCGGCTGGTCATGGGCTGCAGGGTGGTCTTCCACCCATCTCACTGCCGTGATCAAACGATTCGTGAGCATTTCAATATCAAAGCGGAGTTGCCCATCGGCAGCGTCTCTCCGTTCTTCTTGGCGCGTGAGAAGATCCAGCAGGACAGTTCCAATACCTGATTCGTGGAGGATAGAGGCAACGAACTGGTTTCGTCGGCTATGTCGGCTGCTGCCGCTCCCGTGGGCGAATACCACAACCCCCGTGGCATTCGGCGGCATGATCCATTCGGCTTCGAGATGCATGGAATCGACAGGTATTTGGACTATCCCCGAGAAGGTATCCACAAGCCTGCGGCGGCTATTTATATGAGGTGTGTTAAGCATGATTTTTGTTTTTTGGAATGCGCAGGCCCCTTTACGATGCGAAGCCGAAGCGGTGTTTCACCTCGACATAATCGAGATGTAGCGACCGGCTGAGCAGCTCGGCAGCGATTCTGTTTGCCGCGACTTTCAAAAGCCGGTCGGATTGGTTTGTCTCGACCGGTATTCCGTCATGCATGATCGAGTGTATGCGTGCCCCGCTGGTGAGGAGTTGAACGAGGAATGTCTCCGCCTCGACCGGGTCATCCGTGTGGTGGGTTTCCACGCGTTTGTTATGTTCCGGAAAGACGGTGTAGGTGATTGCAAATTTAGCGAGCATTGGGTGAGTCATAGTTTCGAAGTCCCAATCAATCCCCGCTTCGCTCTTTCGCCAATGAGGTCATCCCCCCATCGCATGCATCGCCTTTGCAGTTGAGCATGTCCGCAAGCGGCTCGAAGCCGAACAAGACATGAAAAAAACAAACCAAAAAAACACCGAAATACCCACGCCACGCGTTCACATCGATCGCGAGGATCGAGCCCGCACACGCGCCGGAAAAACAGTGAACAGCAAGGTTCGCAGCGAGGGGCGCACCCTTGCCGCGATGGAACGATCTGCCACCACAGCTCGTGCGTTTCACGCCACCGAAGCAAAAGCCTCACATTGATAAACAAACCGGTAACAGCATCGGGATTTCCCCGAGGAGCCTCCTTCTCCGCTACCGTCCGGAGGTTCGCTGCAGCCCTATTACAGGTCTGACTCTCCACTGCTACCACGACAACCCAATGAAAAAAATCACACTTTCCCATCGTCTTTCACCAACCTCTTCCCGTGAGGCCAAGCGGCCGCTCGCGGCAGACAGGCGCAGCGCCTCAGCGAACCAACCAAGCAAGCCGAAGTCGGTCGCCGCGATCCAGCTCATGATCGTGGACGACCACACCTTCATCCGCGAGGCGCTGCGCTCCCTGTTCGAACTCGACAAGGCCATCGAGATTATCGGCGAGGCGGACAACGGTCGCAAGGCGGTCGATCTCGCCGTCGAGAAACGCCCGCATGTCCTGCTCATGGATATCGGAATGCCCCGCCTGAACGGCCTTGCTGCGGCTCGCCAGATTCGCCAGCTCGCGCCGGATGTGCGAATCATCCTCCTCACGGCTTTCGGGACGGACCAATACATCCAACAGGTCATCGATGGAGACATCCACGGCTACCTGCTCAAGGACTCTCCATCGAATCTCATTACCCATGCCATTCACGAAGTGGCAAAGGGCAACACCTTTCACAGCCCGGCCATCTCACGCCGCATGCGGACGATCTACGACGAGATTCCCTCCGGAAACGGCCACAAGCCGGCCGTGAAGCTCACCAATCGCGAGGTGGAGGTCCTCCAGCTCATTGCCGAGGGCGCCGCCAATAAGCAGGTCGCGGGAGAATTGAACATCAGCATCAAAACCGTGGAAAAACACCGGCAGAACCTCATGGACAAGCTTCGCATCCACGACACGGCAAGCCTCACACGCTATGCGATTTCCTCGGGCGTCATCGATAATATGGTGCAAACCCTGCTGCCCATCTAAATCCCGTGAATCATCCGCCGGGCACAAGCCCAGCCACACGCTCTCTGAGGGCCTCGACCGGAAGGCTTGGCCCAATGAGAAGCAGCAGCGGCGTCTTCACGCGCGGCTCACGGCCAACGGGAAACAAGCGTGTCTCGTCATCGGACCCAACTTTTTGAAAAACAAAATACTCGCCCGGCGCGTCATCAAAAACGACGAGCCCCTTTGCACGGAGGACTTCCTCGGGCAGGTCGGCCATAAGCGCATCGAACGCCTTCCGCTCCAGAACCGTCGGCAGCGGAATCTCACAAGAGGCGAAATGATAGCCCTTATGGTCGTGGGCGCTCGGCGTGTGTGTGTGATGTTCACAGGCACAACCTGCCGGATGCTCGTGAATATGGGCTTTCCCAGCCGTCGCCGAGACGAGCGAAAGGTTCTTGGCGAACGAGACAGGATCCGTCCTCGTGCCACGCACTCCGCACTCCCGCAGCGAGTCCAACACGGCTTCCATGCGTTCCGCTGACACAGAATCCCCGCGCGATATGTGGATATGCGAGGCTGTGCGTGCCTGCTCGCGCTCGAGCGCATTGTGCCAAAATCGGCGCTGCCAGCGCTTGCCATCAATGACAGATAGCTGGATCGGTGGGCTGAATTTTTTCAGCGAGGGATCGAGCGCGAGGGCTTCGATCAGCTGCACGGAGTCGGTGGTGCCATTGGTTTCGATGATCATCACCTTGCCGCTTTCGTGTTTGAAATCCCGCAACGCCTCGAGCAATTCATCCCTCGATCCGCAGCACACGCAGTCGCCGCTGAGCGCCTTGACCTCGGCGACAAGGTCGCGAAACTGCTCCGCATCGATGCGGGCGTTCTGATAGTCATTGATGATCAACTCCGGCGCGAGCGCCTCCACGGCGAGCGCGGGCATGAGGTTTTTGAGAAAAGTGGTTTTTCCCGACCCGAGAAATCCGACAACAAGAACGAGTGGAGTCATCTGAAAGAGTGCGGCTCACCCGAGCAGCACGGTGGTTATTTTTTTGTTTGGTTGAGGGTGTCTTGGGCTGCGAAGGCGATGCGGAAACCGATGCTTGTGCCGCGTCCATTAGGGTCGTTCGCATTGCGGGCGGATGACATGAGTCCGCTGCCATAGAAGTCCCACGCTCCTCCGCGCAAGGTGTGGTAGGCGCGCGAGGTATTGTAGTTGTCCATGGTCCATTCCCAAACATTGCCACTGAGATCGTAGAACCCATGCTCGTTTGGAGGAAAGGCGTCAACCGGAGAAGTGAACTCGAAGTCATCGACTTTGAGCGACTGATGGTAATTGCCGAATCCCTTGCGCGGTGGGTAGCCTGGCCCCCATGGGTAGCCCGGCTTTTGTTTGCTGCGCTCGGCCGGGGTTTCCTCGGATTCATTGGGAAGGCCAACGGCCGAGCTCCACTCGAGATCGGTCAGGAATCGGTAAAACTGATCATTTCCCATACGATCCATTTCACGCTCTTTGGCGGTGAGCCAGAGGCAATAATCAATCCCCTCGTGCCACGACACATTCACAACGGGGTGTGTGGAATCCGTTGGGTTTTTCTGATCGGGAAATGGCAGGCCTTTTTCGATACAATAGAGTCTATAATCCTGCACACGAACGGGATATCCGCATACCAGCGTCTTGAATCGGGGAATTGGCAGAAAAGAAAGACCGACGCTGTTGACATGGGGCGTAGCCATGCTGGCTTTCGGCATTGCAGATGCCAAAGCAAGGCCTTGATCTTTGCCGACTTGCGCAAAGGCTGCCAGTAAGCGCCTCCTGTCACCGATACGCTTGATACCCAAGTTGAGAAGATCCTCGTCGGTTAAATAACCCAAGACCGCATCGTCCACGCCCTCGATGATAAAGTTGGGGAGCAGATTTTCCCGATTCTCGAGCTTCAGGATCGCTTCTAATTGTAATGTGATTTCTATAGTTTTTAGTTGGTTGGCTGAAGATTAAACTCTATTTATCAATTTTTCAAAATTAAGCTGTGTCAGTTTTTTCGGGCCAGCGACCCGCACATGTGAAAATTTAAAACTTAATCTGAAGGAATGCTGATGCGTGAAAAGGCCTATTCGACCAATCCGCCCGAATACTCGGCCAACGCAATGGGAGCGTCTCAATTTTTGAGAGGCGATTGCATATATTTTCTTCGCTTTATGTTTTGT
>NEUK01000007.1 GCA_002290555.1 Spartobacteria bacterium AMD-G4 | reverse complement strand
CGTGACACCTGTCGTCTTCCAGACTTCCGTTCGAGAGCTTGTGGCCTTTGTGCACCGCACAGGTGGCATCGCGGGCAGCGGCGCATTCCGCGCCTCCGACCGTGCGCTCGAGGGCGGGCGGGCCCACCGCCGCGTGCAGGGGCGGCGCACTGGAGACTACGAGGCCGAGGTGCCGGTGGAGTGGAAGGCCATTCGCGGAAGTGTGGATCTCACGCTGGCCGGCCGGATCGACGGGCTTCGCGCGAGCCATTCCCCGCCGACGGTCGAGGAGATCAAAAGCGTCGATCGATTTTGGGATGGCACCGCCGACCCGCTGCATCTGGCGCAGTTGAAAATCTACGCCGCGATTCTGGCCATCCAACGCGACTGGGCGGAGGTTGATCTGCATTTGACCTATCTGAATCTGGAAACGGACGGAGAGACTATCCTTCCCTTCCGCCTCGCTCGTGCGGAGTTGGAAGAGTTTTTTGAGAACACCATCGGCACCTGGTTCGACTGGCTTGAGATAGAGGCGCAGTGGATTTGGCTGCGCAATGCCTCGCTCGAAAAACTCGCCTTTCCCTTCAACGGATTCCGTGGCGGTCAGCGCGAATTGGCGCGAAGCGTTTACCGCGCCATCCGAGACCGCCGCCATCTTTTCGTCGAGGCTCCGACTGGACTCGGAAAAACCATGGCCACGCTCTTCCCAGCAGCCAAGGCCCTCCCGCTCTTGGGCGAGGGAAAAATCTTTTTTCTCACGGCAAAAACCCCGGGCCGGATCGCAGCGGCTGAGGCGGGGAAGCACCTGCGACGGGCTGGAGCCAATCTGAGATGCCTTACGCTGACAGCGAAGAACAGGATTTGTTTCACGGAAAATTCAAACGGCTGCGACCCGCGCGTATGCCCCTATGCCATCGGCTACCATGACCGCATCCGACCCGCGCTGCGCGAGCTTCTGGAGCAGGAGAGGCTCGACCGCGAAACGGTGGAGCTGATTGCCCGCAAGCATATGGTTTGCCCGTTCGAGCTCTCGCTCGATGCATCGTCTTGGTGCGACATCGTCATCGGCGACTTCAACCACGCATTCGATCCCTCCGCCCGCCTGCAGAGGCATTTCGCCGAGGGCGGTGGACGCCATGTCATTCTGGTGGACGAGGCCCACAACCTCGTGGATCGCAGCCGCGAAATGCACTCGAGCACGCTCTCGCCGGAGAATCTCGAAGTCCGCCCCGGCGCGGTGCGGGCGAAAGGAGAGGCAAAGGTCCAGAGAGCCTTGGAGAGCGCGCGGGCTTTGCTCATCGAGGCCGTCAGGATGCCCGCCTCGAATTACCTTCCCGCCCGGGATTACCACGACGGGTCGGTTTTTTTGGAAATCCCAAAAGATCTCCTCTCAGCCTGCCGCGATGCCGCGCGCGCGCTGGAGGGATTGCTTGCTTCTCTAAAACCCGGCACCGACCTCGGAGGTTGGATCGAACCTTGGTTTGCGCTCAACGACTGGCTGCGAGCGGCCGAGGCGTTTGATGATACCTGCCGCCTCATCACTCGTCCGCAGGAAAAAAGTGCAACCGTCTTTTGCGCGGATCCCTCGAGCCGTCTGCGAGGCGATTTGCGGGCTCTACGCTGCGCGGTCTTTTTCTCCGCCACGCTCTCGCCGATGGATTATTTTCGCGACCTGCTCGGAGGCCATGCTGGGGACGACTCGGCCGTTTTTGATTCGCCCTTCGCGCCAGACCAGATGCGCCTGCGGATTCTTGCAGCCGACATAACCTACAAAAAGCGTGCGACCTCGTTAGACGCTGTGGCAAACGCCGTGACCGAGCATGTGCAAAGCGTGCCGGGCAACCACCTGGTTTTTTGCCCCTCGATGGCGTATCTCGACGACCTCTCGGCAAAACTTCAGGCACTCCTCCCCGAAGAAGTTCTGATGACACAGACCTCAGGGATGCCGGATGCCGAGCGCAGCGCATTTCTTGACTCGTTCCAACCCGAGTCGCGCCGAACCGCGCTTGCCGTGCTGGGCGGCATTTTCTCCGAAGGCATCGACCTGCCGGGCGACAGATTGGTTGGTGTCACTGTCATCGGCACGGGCCTACCGCGCCTGTCCCTTGAGCGCGACATCCTGCAGGCATATTTTGAAGAAAAAAACGGCTCCGGTTTCGACTACGCCTACCGCTTTCCCGGCATGCAGCGCGTGCTGCAAGCCGCAGGCAGACTCATTCGCACGGAAACCGACAAGGGCTCAGCGCTGTTGGTCGACCAACGCTTTCTTGAACCACACCATCAGATTTTATTTCCCTCTTGGTGGAGGATTTCTCAAACCATCAAGCCGTGAGTGCGCTCGTTTCCTGATCCTGCAATGACTCGCGTTGGGAATTTTTTGCGGGTTCCACTGACTGGTCGAAATGGAGAAGCTCCATGCGTCCATCGAAGTGCTCCACCATGGCCGTGCAACTTTCAACCCAATCGCCGCAGTTGTAATAAGCCGTGCCGTCGATCTTACGGACGGAGGCCGTGTGGATATGCCCGCAGAGGACACCGTCCACCTTGTAATCCTTCGCGTAGCGGACGATGGACTCCTCAAATTTCCCGATAAAGCTTACGACATTTTTGACCTCAGCCTTCACATAGGCGCTGAGTGACCAGTGGCCCAGACCGGCGAGGTGGCGGATCAAATTGACGATCCCGTTGCACCTCATGAGAAACACATATCCGATGTCTCCCAAGTGCGCGAGCCACCCCATGTTCTGAACAACTGTGTCCAGCTCGTGCCCGTGCATGATGAGCAAGCGGCGTCCATCCGCCGTTTCGTGAATGGCGTTTTTCTGAAGGGTCACGCTGGCGTAGTGTCCGTGGAAAGCGGAGAGGAATTCATCGTGGTTGCCGATGATGTAAATGATCTCCGTCCCCTTCCTGCCTTTGCGCAAAAGTTTCTGGATGATATCATTATGCTCTTGCGGCCAATAAATACCACGCCGCAAGGCCCATATGTCGATGAGATCTCCAACGAGATAGAGGGTGTCAAACTCCACGTCCCTCAAAAATGCGAGCAGGGCGCCTGCCTTGCTTCCTCGGGTTCCAAGGTGAACATCGGATATCCAGCCGGTGCGATAGCGCGTTGTCATACCAGTAAGAATCTAACACCCTGAAAGCGGTTGCACGAAAAACATAGAATTGTGACTTTTTCGTAACAATTCTTGGTATGTCGCCGAAATTTCGGAGCTTGCGCCAAATGGCAGGACTGTCATTGACTAAAAAGTAGATGAATCTTAATTTTCACGAGCATCTTCTGCATGTCTAAAAACCCTCCTCCATTAGATTCCACATTGGACAACGGCAAGACGAGGTTGGGAGCAAAATCCTCCGCTCCCCCCTCTTCAAGCGTGGCCTCGAAAATCGAACAGGCGTGGGATGTTTTGCCTGGAATTCTTTGGAAATTGTCCGCAGAGGGTGTCGTGCTCGATGTAAATCAAGCCGCTCTCGACTTTTCAGGCTACTCGAAAGCGGAGTTTGCAGGGCACTTGCTTGATGAGTTTTTTCTCGATGGATTCACATTCGAAAAATTGGCCAGATCCCTCCTTCACTCCGGCAAGGCGCATGGATTATCCGCCTGCCTGCGGTGTTTGGATGGATCGACGCGTGATATTTCCATCGAGGCATCCTCAACGGACGGGGGCACAATCGTCTACTGCGCGGTCAGCGACCGCTCGGTGGAGCGCCGCACGGAGGATCACGCTCGCGCTCAAGCCGCATTTTTCGAAAAGACTCGCGAGATTGTTTTTACACAATCCTTGGATGGAATCGTAACCAGTTGGAGTATGGGCGCCGAGCGCTTTTATGGGCTCAGGGCCGCAGATATTCTGGGCATGCATCTTCCTGTGAACATGTTGCTACCACCCGAAGTCTATGCGAAGGCGTTGGTAGAGGTCCTTGAAAAGGGGGAATGGTCGGGAGAGACTCAAGAGGCCAAAATTCTGATGCGCTGGTTTTTGCTCAAATCCATGGACGGGCTGGAGGATGCCATCCTTGTCTTTGGGGAAGATATGGCCGAGTTGCGCCTGACGAAGGACGACAGGTTGCGTGCTCACCGGCATGAGTGTCTGGGAACTCTGGCGGGCGGCATAGCCCATGATCTGAACAATGTTCTCCAGCCAATCTCGATGTTTCTCGATCTCCTGCGCCGCCGTCTCCCAGATACCGAGAGCCTGGAGATGCTTGATACCGTGGAGTCCAATCTGCGACGGGCCACGGACTTGGTAAGGCAGATTTTAACTTTCTCCAGTGGGGTTCGCATCGAACAAGTTGCGATAAATATCCCTGGACTGATCACCGAGGTTTCAAATTTCATTCGGCCCACATTTCCCAAAACGATTCAACTTCAGGTTTCTGTCTCAAAAAAAATCCATTCGGTCGTGGGCAATGAGACCCAACTCGTGCAGGTGCTGCTTAACTTCTGTGTGAACGCACGGGATGCCATGCCCAACGGGGGGAGCCTGGAAATCGATGCTTCGAATGTCTGTGTCGATGACACCTTCCTGCGCTTGCACCCGCAAGCCAGCGCGGGAGATTTCGTGCGAATCACAGTGCGTGACACGGGTCATGGAATTCCCAAGTCGCTACGCAAAAAAATCTTCGAGCCTTTCTTCACCACAAAAAGCCCAGATATAGGCACTGGTCTGGGCCTTGCCACAGCCATCAGCATCGTTCGAAACCACGGTGGCTTCCTGACTCTTGACTCCGAAGAGGGGTGCGGATCTTCCTTCCATGCCTACCTGCCGGCAGTGCCCGCAAAGGCGCTCCCAAAAAAATCCGCCCCTGTCCTCGACGAGAGCCAGGCGACCGGACACGGAGAAGCCATCATGATCGTCGACGACGAAGCCACAGTCCTCAAAGTCATGACCCGCTCGCTGGAGAAATCAGGTTATCGGGTGATCGCGGCCGGCGATGGCGAAGAGGCATACGCGCTTTACTCAAAATATCAGGAGGATATCCGCTTGGTCATCACCGATCTGGCAATGCCGGGAATGGATGGCCCCTCCCTGATAGCGGCCTTGAGAAAAATCAACCCAGCCGTGAGGGTGATCTGCACCAGCGGACTTGGATCATACACCGAAAAAGAATCCCTGACCGATCTTGGAATTCTTGCTATTCTCTCGAAGCCATGCAATTCAAAGATAGTCCTGCAAGCTATTCATGATGCATTGACACTCCCGATACCCCCTGCCTGATCCTGCATGCCAGACGATAAATCCAAACAATTCAACCCCAATTCGATTCGCGTCCTCTTTCTTTCGTGTTTCGGTGCGCTATTGTTTTTAGAGGTCGCCTTGGCACTCGTCGGGATGCGGTATCATAAAATCCAAAACGATATTCTCAAAGATCAAGCCGTGCTTTTGAGATCTCGGGAAATCTTGAGTGACACACTGAGGGATTCGGATCGAGCATGGAAATCTCTCACAACTGTCGGCGAAAACTCGCTGCAACCACAATCACCGCCTGCGAACTCAGGCCAAGCCATCGAGGTCATCGCCAAGCTGCAGACGATCGCTCGGCCATCGCTGGCTTTTCCCAGCATGGATTTGGATCGTCTCGAAGGCACACTTGCGAACAACTCGAAGCTGCTCTCAGCACCGCATAATTCCGATCAAGATAGCTTGATGGAAAAAACGCTTTCAAGCCTTTCCGCATTCGTGGCTGCGATTGATATCCGTCTTTTTAGTGCCATGCAGGAACTCCGGCGAGATGTGGAATTCCTACAAATGCTCACATGGGGAATTCTCCCACTGCTGATGCTGAGCACCATCGTCTTCGGATTTCTCCTGCAGGCGCGCGTTATGCAACCTCTTCAGCACCTGAAAAAACAATCCCGTAAGCTCACCGATAGCATCCTAACCCTTCAAAAAGAATTGCGCGTGTTCGAGACCGAGAAAAAAGCCTCAACACAAGTCGCCACAGCGCCACTCACAGCGCCACTCGATACCACCGCAACAGGCGTGGATGATCCCGTGACCAAGCAGGTCTAATTCTCGCTGTCAGTGTCATTTCTGAATCCAGTCTACGCAGCGATCACCATCCTTCTGGAAGTCGCAGGCGTCTTTTTGGCCATGCGGGCCATCCTCATCGCCAGAACCCCACAATCTGCGATTGCGTGGGCGGGTGTGCTTGTCGTGTTGCCGATCATCGGCATCCCTTTGTTCCTCGTTTTTGGGCAGTCGCGGTTCTCCGGCTATGAATTGGCGGTGACATCCACAGGAACTCTTCGCACGGCGTTGCAGGGCATTGCAGGGCACTTGGACGGCTACAAGACAGCCTTCAAGGATCGTTTCAACGAGCCCGCCCGCATGGCCGAAAACCTCTCAGGCCTCCCGGCCACCGGCTCAAACCAAGTGGATCTCCTCATCGACGGGACCGCCACTTTTGATGCCATTTTCCGCTCGATCGACGAGGCAACGGAATCCATATGGGTGCAGTTTTTTATCATCCACGATGACCGAATTGGCCGCGCACTTTCGGAAAAACTCCTATCCGCCGCCCGCAGAGGGGTGAGCTGCCGGGTTCTCTACGACCAAGTGGGATCCAAAAGCCTTCCCACCTCGTGGTTGGAAAACCTGCGTCGGCAAGGAATCTTGGTCCACGCCTTCGTGACCAACCGCCAATTTGGACGCAGCTTCCAAATCAACTTTCGCAACCACCGCAAACTCGTCATCACTGACTCCCGCGTCGCTTTTCTCGGCGGCCTGAATGTCGGTGACGAATACATGGGCTGGAGCAAGAAGTTTGGCCCATGGCGCGACACCCACCTCCGCATTGAGGGGCCAGCCGTGGCCGGGTTCCAACTCTCGTTTTTGGAGGATTGGAATTACACGACAGGAGAGATGCTTGAGCTCCGCCTCCCCTCTCCCTCGATCTCCCATGGCGGAAAGGCAACCGTGTTTCCCGTAGCCGCCGGCCCAGCGGAAAATTGGAGCATTTGCCCAGCCGTCTACCTCTCAGCCATCCACTGCGCCACCCGTCGCATTTGGATTGCGAGCCCGTATTTTGTTCCATCAAGCCCCCTCCTTTACGCCATCTGCCATGCGGCCATTCGCGGAGTGGATGTGCGAATCATCCTGCCTCGTATGGCCGACCACCTCCTGCCGTGGCTCTCCTCGTTCACATACTACCCGAAGCTGCGAGAGGCAGGGGTGAAACTTTTGCGCTACCAGCCCGGTTTCATGCACCAGAAAGTCATGCTTACCGACGACGACTTCACGCTTCTGGGCTCGATCAATTTTGACTACCGATCGTTTATGCTCAACTTTGAGCTCTCAGCGGCCGTTCAGGACGAAAAGTTCGCAGCTGATGTGGAAGCCATGTTTCTTGCGGATTTCGACAAGAGCAAACCCGAGAACCTGCGTGCATTCGAGGATGGATCCCTTCTCTTCAGGCTCAAGTGCCGAGCCGCCGCGCTCATGAGCCCAGAGCAGTGATACCTGCAAAAAACGGATTACAACGCTTTTGCTCCCCAACAGTCGTGAGCGGGCCGTGGCCTGGGCAGATGATTGTCTCCCCGGGGAGCGTGAGCACCTGCTCCCGATTATTCCTCAGAGCATCCGAGTAGGACACCCTGCCGCCTCCCATCGAACCCGCGAAAATCGAGTCGCCCACGATCGCAACAGGCTTGTTTCCACCTCGAGACGGCCTATTTGAAATACCCGCCCTGGGCTGAAGGAGTGCGCTCCGTCAAGCGGTTCCCTCTCGCAGACCCAGGCCACTGCTCGGGTCTTTTCAAGAAGACGGTCCAAATCGAAAACATGGTCCGTGTGAATGTGCGTGATGAAAATCTGCGTGATCCGCAGGCCTTGCGAGGCGGCAAAATCCAGCATGGGCTGGCCATCGGCGCCGGTGTCAAAGAGGGCGGCTTCTTTGCTTGAGGGATCCCAGACAAGGAAGGCGTTCACCGTCATGTCATGAAAGACCGAGTTGAAGCACGCCAGACCCTCGGTATCAGGGATCGGCGCAGGGCGGTATCGCTCTTGCGCCAACGCGAGCAGGGGAGCGACTCCGAGTTCCAGTGCCTCCCCGACTTTGGCCAAGGCCAACTCATCGAGAACCCCGCCCTTCAGAGCCCGAAAAGTAGGCATGTCAACCCCGGCGCGCTTGGTCACCTCGGCATCCCCAAAGGAAAGTCCAGACTGGGCCTTGGCAAGGACATCACTCCACTGATCTTCGAGCGGGATTATTTGTGGCATCGATTTTTTCCGATTATTAGGGCTCCCAAAGCCCACACATTGCAAAACGGGCGTCGCTACAGCGAGGGTGCTGACTTCACCTTCGCATCCCAACGGGTCAAGAGATGCAAAACAAGGTTCGTGCCAAACTTGTAGCTGACATCCAGGGACTCCTTGCTGATATTTCGGATGTATACAGGATTCAAAATATATGGGTTGAGAGCGACATGCTGATTCAGCTCATTTTTGCGCCAATCGATATTGCCGTCTGGCAGAAGTCCTACCTGCCACATATCACCATAGTCATTTGCCGTGTAGAGGATGGCAACCTCTCCGTAAATCTGCAGGGCATAGACAGGCTCTTTGTAGAAATTGACACCCGGCGGCACGGTGACAATCTCAGGAAAGTAAGCTTGACGGGCGTCGAAAAGCGGGTGGTTTTTAGGCAACTCCTCCCAGTCTTTGTCCTTATCGGGAATGACGCGCTTCATCTCGCGACGGAATGCCAAGTCGAAACGGGAATTGCGGCCCGGAACGGAACTGTCGCCCCAAATAGCCCCGCCGAGCCTCACGTATTTGCGGAGATTTTCGACCTCGGGTTCTGTCAGGCGGAAATCCTTCGAGCCGGTCATAAAAATGAAGGGCGGCTTCACTGCAAAAAGCTCCTGCGAATCGAGTTTGATTGCTTTAACCCTGTCGTAGTTGGTCTTAACCTTGTTTTTCGAGCGGGTGCTCATGTAGGCAAGGAGGTTCGGAAGGCTTCCGTTGTTAATCACAGTTTTGTCACTTCCCACGGTGCTGATGGTTGAGTTCCACCCTGAATTGGCTGCGCCGTATTGGCCGATGTAGGCGACAAACTCAAATTCCCTGCTGCGTGTTCCACTGCCACTACCGGTTCCCTTGCCCCATCCCGTGGTGAACGCTTTGATGGCCGAGGCGTCAGCCTTCGACATCGTAACGCCGGGTCCTGCCGAAGGGGCCATAGGCTTAGGCGCCGACATGGTTGTGGGTGCCGTGGGCGCGGGGGGAGCCATCACCATTTGCGACATATTAAAATTCATCGGAGATGTCGCTGTGGTCGTGATCGCGTTCACAGCAGATGTGTTTGTGGGAGTCGCCATCACAGAAATATCCTGAGTCGGCGGCATGACTTGAGTTTGCTGCGGAGGCGCAGCCACTGGCTCGCTGCTTCCCACAAACCCCTCGCCACCACCCTCGAAGTCCGGCGGCTCTTGCACAGCTTGGAAGAGAACTGTTCCACCGAAAATCGACACGAAGATCACATGAATCAACAGCGAGATCGTAAAGTCTCGGGAATTTTTGAGTTTTGTTATAAACCTATCAAGAGGGGACTGACTGTCTTCTGACATAAGACGGAAATTGCCGCATGATGTGCCTTGGTGCAATCACATTTTGGGTCGGTAAATCAGAAGTCTCAGACCATTGAGGCAAACAAGCACTGTGCTGCCCTCGTGGCCGACCACGCCCATCGGCAACGGAAGATTGATCCCGAATGCAGCAATCAATAACACAACAATCACTGAGCCTGCGAAAGTGAGATTCTGCCAAAGCACGCGCTTGGCCTGGCGCGCGGTCGCCAGAAGGATTGGAATATTTTCCAACTTGTCGCCCATGAGCACGACATCCGCCGTCTCCATAGCGATATCGGTGCCCGCCGCCCCCATGGCCACGCCAATGTCCGATGTGGCCAGCGCGGGAGCATCGTTCACTCCATCACCAACCATCATGACGCACCCCTCCTTTTTCAGCGTGCGGATGGCGGCGACTTTCCCCTCGGGGAGCAACTCGGCGAGAACTTCATCCACCCCTGCCTCTTCAGCAATCGCAGCCGCAACGGCCTTCTGATCCCCCGTAAGCATCACGATTTTTTTGACTCCCAGCGCACGCAGGCTTGCGACAATTTTCAACGCCTCAGGCCGGAGAGTGTCGGCGAGGGCGAGAACGGCAAGGGCCGTCAGCGAATCTCCATGCCGCACGCCAGTCCACACACAGGTTTTTCCCTTTGCAGCGAGAGGAGCGGCATGCGCCGCAATAGGATCCATCCCAACGGCCCCGAGCTCCTGGAAAAGTCTCTCGCTCCCGACCACTATACGGCGACCGCCAATGATCGCCTCGGCACCCTTTCCTGCAGTGGCTTGGAAATCTCTCGCCTCAGGGAGCTTGATGCCACGGGCTTGGGCGGTCTTTACGATCGCACGCGCCAGAGGGTGCTCGGACTTGTCCTCCAGTGCAGCCGTCTGGGCGAGCAGATCCTCCAACTCCGCAGAAAGCAGGGTGTCGAGCTTGTGAAGTCCACTGGCATTGACGATCTCGGTGACAACAGGTTTTCCCGCTGTGAGGGTGCCGGTTTTGTCGAACGCCACGATATCGATTTGCGCGGTCCGCTCGAGGTGCATACCGCCTTTGATCAGGATGCCACGCCGCGCCGCGCCACCGATCGCCGAGAGCACGGTCGCGGGTGTGCTGATAACCAGTGCACAGGGCGAGGCCACCACCATCACTGTCATAGCTCGATAAAACGCATCCGAGAATTTCTCGCCCATGAAAAAGAAGGGAACGGCAAAAACCAACACGGTGAAGGCAATCACCCCGGTGGCATAGTATTGCTCGGCCTGCTCGAGGAACCTCTGAGTGCCGGATTTCTCGGCCTGCGCCTCTTCCACGAGCTTGACCATCCGCGCAAGCGTGGAATCTTCCGCACGCTTGGCCACAGAAAATTCCAAGCCGCCGCTTTGGTTAAGCGTCCCAGCAAAGACCGGATTGCCGACCGCTTTTGTCACCGGCATAGACTCGCCCGTGAGGCTGGATTCATCGACATGGCTTGAACCCTCCACCACCATTCCATCCACCGGCACATGCTCGCCGGGGCGCAGCACCACCACATCGCCGATATTCAGCTCCTCCACCCGCACCAACTCAGTGCCACCATCGCGCTTCACCAGCGCCTTGTCGGGCCGGAGCTTCAGCAGCGAGTGGATCGCCCTCTGGGTGCGCTCGAGAGCATAACTCTGGAGGACATTTGAAAAGGCAAAGAGAAACAAAAGCAACGCTCCCTCGAAGGGTTGGCCTACGATGCCCGCACCGATTGCGGCCAGCACCATGAGCACATCCACATCCAGCACACCACCACGCAGCGAAGCAATCGCCGAGCGCACGCCCTGCTGACCACAGAAGATGTAGGCTCCCGCATAAAGCGAGAGAGTGGCCACCGCAGCATTGCCCAAGGATTTCTCGCAGATGAACGAAGCGATCAAAAAAACAAAGCCCAGCGCGGCAGAGATTTCTTCGTTGAGTGATCCCGACCTGATGCGGCTCCAGAGACCCTGCTCGGCATCCTCCAGAGGCTCGTAGGGACGCACCTCCGCACCCAGACCGCGCAGCGCAGCCATCACGCTCTGCTCATCCGCAAGCTTTTCATCGAATGTAAGGCACAGAATTTTCCCGATGTAGGTTGCCGTCGCCTTGCGCACGCCAGGGATTTTTTTCGCCTTGTTTTCCAAGCGGATCGCACAAGCCTCGCAGGCACTGCCATCCAAACGCATCGTCCGCTTTTGAAGTGACACATCCGGCACATGACTCCCCGCGATCTGCCTCAAGTCCTCCTCGCTCAAAGCCGAGGGATCGTATTCGATCTCAAACGCCGACTTGCCCGGAACCGGTTGAACACTCAGCACGCCCTTGTGATCCGCGATCGAGCGCGTCATTTCCTTCAGCGACTTTTGAGTTTCAGGCTCCAAGCTCATAAGTGGCCCAAACTACCCGCCATCCTGAAAAAGCGCACATCAAAAAAGCCCGACAAAATGATCACGGGCGCATCTCCGATAGTTGAAAAAAAAGCTGAACTACGTCTTCAATTGGGAAACTAGGGGTCGGAAACTAGGGGTCGGTAGTCAAATCTTGACAAATGGGAATCAGGCGTTTCAGACGCTCGCCTGCTGGATGAACTTCGAGAGCTTTGGCGGCAGTTTTTTTTCGAGGTCCCTCCACGAGAACCTGCGCAGGGCTTGACTGACATTGGCTGCGCTTCCCATTCCCAGTCTCCTAGCAATCCAGTATTGAGATACCGTTGTG
>NEUK01000069.1 GCA_002290555.1 Spartobacteria bacterium AMD-G4 | reverse complement strand
CCGCTTGCGGCGTTTGTGTTTTGCGATTTTTGACTTTCTCTTCTTTTTAATGGAACCCATGGGATTTCGGGACTGCGTTGTAAACTAATATACGACTTTGTTGAGTGGATACTCGATGATCCCTTCAGCGCCGAGGTTTTTCAGGCTGGGAATGATCTCGCGGACGATTTTCTCTTCGATCACCGTTTCGATGGCGACCCATCCGGGTTGGGCCAGAGGCGAAACGGTAGGATTCCGTAATGCGGGCAATGCCTCAAGCAATTTTTTCAAACCCGACTCGGGGAGGTTCATTTTCAAGCCCACGAGATCTCGCGCGGCGAGCGCTCCTTTGAGTAGGAGTGCGAGGTGGCCGATCTTCTGCCGCTTCCACTCATCTGACCATGCGGAATGGTTGGCGAACAGCGCTGGGTATGACTCCATGAGCGTATCGACGATGCGAAGCTTGTTCGCGCGCAGCGAGGATCCTGTCTCTGTGATGTCCACAATGGCATCCACAAGATCGGGCACTTTGACCTCTGTGGCGCCCCAAGAAAATTCCACTTCGGCGTTCACTCCAGCGCGCTCGAAGAACCGCTTGGTGATACCAACCGCCTCTGTGGCGACGCGCTTGCCATCCAGATCTTGCGTGCTTTTGATCGGTGAATCTTCGGGCACAACCAGCACCCAGCGCGTCGGATTCGCCGTGGCCTTGCTGTAGGGAAGTTTAACAACCTCTTCGATGTCCGAGCCGTTTTCCTCCACCCAGTCGTGTCCGGTGATGCCGCAGTCCAGATAGCCATGCTCGATGTAGCGGCTTATTTCTTGGGCGCGAAGGAGACGGATGCGAAGTTCCGGGTCATCCACCGAGGGACGGTAGGAGCGGCTGGAGCCCGAAATCGCGTAGCCTGCTTTTGCAAAAAGGGCGATCGTCGGCTCCATAAGGCTGCCTGAGGGGAGACCGATCGTGAGAGTATTTTGTGCCATGTGAACTGCGTAATTTAAAGTTTCAGACGGAGATTTAAAAAGAGTGAGTCGACCGACACCTCAGATTGTTTGTGAGAGGAATCCTCCGTCGATGCGGATATCTGTTCCTGTGATGAACGAACTGGCATTTGGGCTGGCCAGAAAAATAACCGCGCCCGAAAGTTCTTCTGCCTCCCCGAAGCGGGCCATGGGTGTATGCCCGAGAATCGCTGCAGCGCGGGGAGTGGTCGAACCGTCGGGGTTGAAGAGGAGGCGGAGATTTTGTTCTGCAGGAAAGAAACCGGGGGTTATGGAATTCACCCGCACGCCTGCCGTTGCCCATTCGCGGGCGAGGAAATTGGTGAGGTTCAGAACAGCTGCCTTGGCTGCCGAGTAGGCCACCACGCGCGACAGGGGAATGTGCGCTGATGCGCTGGCCACATTGATGATACTGCCACGGCCGGCATCCACCATGGCTTGGCCGATGACTTGGCATGGCAGCAAGGCGCCGCCCACAAGGTTGAGATCAAAGCTCGAGGTCCAATCTTCTGCGGTAATCCGGGAAAATGGATTTTCAGGGGTCACAGTGACGCGCGGGTCATTTCCTCCAGCGGCATTGACGAGGACTGAAGGGACGCCGAACCTCTCCGTGGTCGATTTGAGAAGCTCCTCCAAGCTCTCACGCTCGGTGGCATCACACTCGATGAATGCCGCCCGCCCGCCGTTTTTTTTGATTTGAGCGGAGCGTTGAACCCCACGCTCTGTGTTGCGTCCCGCAACCACCACGGTCGCTCCGGCTGAAGCGAGGGCATCAGCCATGCTTCCCCCGAGGATGCCAGTGGCTCCTATGACTATCGCCACTTCTTCGGAGAGATCAAAAATGCTTGTTGCCATATGGGAGCCACTAAAAACAAACTGGACCAAGCTCGCACGATTTTTTTTGACTTGGAGTCGTGGATACAGCGGTAAAAATACCTTTCACATGTTGAAGGATACCCAAAACGAGCGCGACGACCGACAGCTGCCGATCGATCGAGTGGGAGTGAAGTCGCTGCGCTACCCGCTACAGGTTCGCGACAAGGAGCACTCTGTGCAAAGCACGGTTGCCAGCATTCAGCTCACAGTCGACCTGCCGCATCATTTTAAGGGGACGCACATGAGCCGCTTCATCGAGGTTCTGGTCGCACACGGGCCTGTGATCCATGTGGAAAATATCCGCGATATCTTGCAGGAAATGTGCCGGCGCCTTGAAAGCCGCTGCGCCCACCTCGAGATTGAATTCCCGTTTTTTCTTGGAAAAAAAGCGCCTGTGAGTGGTGCCGTGGGGTTGATGGATTACACCGTTCGCTTCAATGCCACTCTTGAAAATGGCGAAATGGACTTTGTCGTCACGACCGTCGTTCCAGTGACCACGCTCTGTCCTTGCTCGAAAGCGATCAGTGCCGCTGGAGCCCACAACCAGCGGGGGCATGTGACTCTGTCCGTCTGCTGCAAACGGCCGATGTGGATCGAAGACATGGTGCGCCTCGCCGAGGAGTCAGCCAGCGCGGAGCTTTACAGCCTGCTCAAGCGTCCGGATGAAAAACATGTCACCGAGCAGGCTTACGCCAACCCGGTTTTCGTCGAAGATCTCGTGAGAAATGTCGCTGTTCGCTGTGAGGCGGATGAAAACATCATCCGGTATCGCGTGGAAGTGGAGAATTTTGAGTCCATCCACAACCACAGTGCCTATGCGCTCATCGAAAAAAAGGGCGCCCTTCCGAGGGGGTAGTAAAACTCTCTTGGTGCCCTGCTGCGGTTGCGATCGAACAGTCCCGAGAACCGCAAAAAATCCGGGTTCAGAGCATGGCTGGCTCCGGCTCGAGAGTCTCAATGTCGAGGTTTTCCGTGGCTTGGGCGATGGCGGCGGCATCTTCGCTGGCGAGATTTTCGGATTTGCCGAGGGCTTTGGCGACGCTCTCTGAGGATTTTGAGTTGTCTTCGGTCTTGCCGCTGAATCTGACGCTCACGAGTTTGCTGACGCCGTGTTCCTCCATGGTGACGCCGTAGAGGAGATCGGCGCGGGAGATCGTGCGTTTGTTGTGAGTGATGGTGACGAACTGGCTTTGGCCTACGAAGCGGTCGAGGATTTTGATAAAACGGGTGATGTTCGATTCGTCGAGTGGGGCGTCCATTTCATCGAGCACGCAGAAGGGGCTTGGCTTGACCATGTAGATGGCGAAGAGGAGCGAGACGGCTGTCATGGTGCGTTCACCGCCCGAGAGGAGCGTGACGCTCTGGAGCTGCTTGCCGGGGGGCTTGGCGATGATTTCGATCCCGCTCTCGAGGGGGTCGGAATCATCGGTGAGTAGGAGGTTTGCGCGGCCGCCGCCGAACAACTCGGTAAACATGAATTGGAAATTCTCGCGGATCTTTTCGAAGGTCTCGGCAAAGAGTGCCTTTGTGGTTTGGTTGATCTTGGAGATGACTTCAAGCAGCTCGGCTTTGGAGGTGACCAAGTCGGCATTTTGTTTTTCGAGGAAAATATAGCGCTCCTCGAGTTCGTCATATTCCTGGATGGCATCCATGTTGACTGGGCCCATGGAGTCGATGCGTTCGGTGAGCTCTGCAACAAATTCTTCGATGCGGTCCCAAGGGATACCTTCGCCTTCGGATGCGATCGCTATTGTGGGGCGGCCTGTCTCTTCGGGGACTTCGGCGGTGGGCTGTTCGCCTTCTGTAGCCTCGGGTTTGCGCTGGCTGCGCTCTCGGAGAGCGACGATGAGGGAGTAGGTGTCCGGCTCGAAGGCTTCGAGCTCGAGTTGGTAGCGTTGGGAGACATGGGTGCGGATGTTCTCCTTCCGCATTTCAGTCTGGGCGGCTTTGACTTCGATGCGGCTGCGCTGATCTTGGAGTTGGGTGAGTTGTTGGCGTGCCGCACGGAGGGCGGATTCGATGGCTTCGGCGCTTTCGTGGACTTCGGAGCGCTGGGCCATTACAGCGCTCAAGCGCGATTCCTCGGATTCCAGCTCGCCGCGCCACTCGCCAATGGAGATTTCGAGGGATGCATTTTCAGCGGTGAGGGAATCGATGCGGCTCTCGTAGTTCGTAATATCGATCCGGCGGGCATCGAGGAGTTCATTGAGTTCGATGATGCGGGCTGCCATGGGTCCGCGCTGGCGATGGAGACCTTCCTGCTGCTGGCGCTCGGTGGCAACGCGAACGCGGACTTCATTGAGGGCATCCGAGGCGGAGCTTTCCTTCTCGCGCACGACCTGAATGCGGGTTTCGGACTCGCTGCGCGCGGTGCGCTGGGAGTCGATGGCGCAGGTGGCCTCGGCGATGCGGCTTTCAAGTTCACTCAGCTGGGCAAGGCTACCACGGAGACCATCCTCGATGCTGGCGGTTTCGCGTTGGAACGAAGCCCGCTTGGCCTCGACATCGGCAAACTGGCGCTCGGCGTGGCGGCGTTCGTTGTCTGTGGAGGCCGTCTCGATCTGGGCCACTTGCATGGCTTCACGGGCTTGTTTGAGCCGGTCGGTGGCCTGATCCATCGCCGATGCGGCTGCGGCGCGGGCTATAGCGAGAGCCTCGATGCGCGCGGTCGCGTCGGTCAGTGAGGTTTCGAGCTCTGCGATACGGATTTTGCGCTGGAGGATCGACTGGCCAGTATTCTCGCCGGACTGTCCGCCGTGAATAATGCCTTGGTGGCTGATGAAGCCTCCATCCAGCGTGGCAAACGCGAAGTTGGTATTTTCCGAGCGCAGGCGGAAGGCTGCTTCGAGGTTCTCCACGATGAGCACATCGCAGAGGAGTTGGCGGGCGAGGTTGGAGCTTTCGTCTTCCCCCTTCACGCAATCACTCGCCCGGCCGAATACGCCGAAGGGAATGGGAGGAGGTGGAGCTGGTGAGGTTTCGGAAGTCTGTTCAACCCTTCCGGAAATCCAGGAGGCTGGAATCACAGCCGCTCGGCCGAGTTTCTTGCCGCTGAGAGTGGCCAAAGCGGCTTCGGCCACGCCGGGGTCCTTGAAAATAACGGCCTGCAGAGCGGAGCCCAGCGCGGCCTCGATAGCAGGTATGAGGCGCTCCTCCACTTGGATTTGTTGGGCGAGGGTTCCCTTGATTGCGCTCTGGAAAAAATCGGGATTGTCGAGGCCTTTGAGGATAGCCTGGGTGCCTTCACCCAAACCCTCGCCCTGCTCTTGAAGTTGGCGCAAAACCTCGAGTCGCGACTCGAGTCCGGCTGCCTCCCTGCCGGCTGTGTTGAGGATGGCCTCGGTGCTCTGGCGCTCGTTTTGCGCGTTTTCATGGTCGGCCATCGCCGTGGCGGTTTCCATCTGGGAGTGCTCGAGCGCAAGATGTGCGGCGTCCGAGCGGCGTTTCAGATCTTCGAGGTTGGCTGAAATCTCGGCAGCAGAGCGTGATGCCGTTTCAATTTCGTTTTGGAGGAGGTGAAGACGGGTTTCGCCGGATTCGCGGCGTCCTGTGGCCGCCGAAATCTCGCCGCGAATCGAGTTCAAGCGTGCCTCGGCGTTTGAAAGTTCCGCTCCTTGGCTGGTGAGTTCGCGCTCCGCGCCGATGCGTTCCTCGCGAACTGCGCTCAAGCGGGCAGTATGCTCATCAAGCGTTTCTTGGTGCGTGCGGAGCGTCTCGATCATTTGCTCCAGGAGGCTGTCGGTCTGCTCGATCTGTTCCTGCTGGGTGCGGATTTTTTCCTCGGCCTGGCTGATATCGAGGCGATGGCGATCGATGAGTGCAGTGGCTTCGGAACTGCGTTCGTGGTTCGTGCCGATGCGGTTCTCAGCTGAAAAGATCCGATTGCGCAGGGTCTGCATGCCATCGCGGATCGTTCCGGCCTCGGCCTCGAGTTCCTGCAGGCGCTGGCGGAAGTCCGAGAGTTCGGATTCCTGCTGGGCGATTTCCACCTCGTGGATTTGGCGGGACTCTTCGCCATTGTTGAGTTGGTTTCGAAGAGTCTCCAACTCGTCTGACAGGTGCCGGTAGTTTTTGTGTGAGAGATGGGTATCGAAAATCCGGAGATCGGAGAGAATGGATTGGTAGCGGCGTGCTTTGGCCGCCTGGCGCTGCAGGGATCCGATCTGGCGCTTCACTTCCTTGATGATGTCCTGAACGCGCACGAGGTTCGACTCGGCGTATTCGAGCTTGCGGAGGGCCTCCTTTTTTTGCGCCTTGAATTTTGTGATGCCGGCAGCCTCCTCGAAGATCGCGCGGCGGTCTTCTGGGCGGTTGCTCAGAATTTGATCGATCTTGCCCTGCTCCATGATCGAGTAGGCGCTGCGGCCCACACCGGTGTCCATGAAGAGCTGGTGGATGTCGCGCAGGCGGCAGGCGGTTTTGTTAATAAAATACTCGCTCTTACCATCTCGATACACACGGCGAGTAATGCGGACTTCGTTCCACTCGGTGCCGAGCTCCTTTTCGCACTCGGCGAAGGTCATGGAGACCTCGGCCATACCAAGCGCCGGGCGACTGTCCGTGCCGCTGAAAATGACATCCGACATCTCTCCGCCCCGCAGGGCTTTGGCCGACTGCTCGCCGAGCACCCAGCGGATGGCGTCGAGGACATTGGATTTGCCACATCCATTCGGGCCGACGACGGCCGTGACGCCCCGGTGGAAGTTGAGGACGGTTTTTGTGGCGAAGGATTTGAAACCGATGATTTCCAGAGATTGCAGATACATGGGATTCCGTTTAGGAGTATTGAGAGCCTAAAAATGCCGCATGCGTGCGCAAGGAAAAAATCCCACATCCTGTGCATTCAAGCTTGATAAACCACAACATATAGCTTTTCCATGAATGATCCCCGAGTTGCTGACTTGCTCGAATTTGTCCGAATTCCCAGTGTTTCTGCCCAATCCGTTCATGCCGTAGACATGGAGCGTTGTGCAGATTGGCTTGTTTCGAAGCTCAAGCAAATCGGTTTGAATGCCCACAAGGAATCGACTTCGGGAAATTCTATCGTCATTGGGAAAACGCAGCGGAATGCTTCCAAGAAAACCGTCTTGATTTATGGGCATTACGATGTCCAGCCACCCGAACCGCTCGAGCTCTGGACAACGCCGCCCTTTGATCCGCAAATTCGCGACGGCAGAATCTATGGCCGCGGGGCCTCCGATAACAAGGGACAGATCCTCGCGCACATTCTCGGAGTCGGCGAGGCGTTGGCGGAAGGGCCCTTGCCCGTGAATGTGATTTTTTTGATCGAGGGTGAGGAGGAGGTTGGCAGCGGGCACTTGGCGGAATTTTTGGAAAAGCACCGCGCCGATTTGGCCTGTGACGCCATTGCCATCTCGGATACCGGCATGGCTGCCGATGGCCACCCCACTCTTAGTTATGCTCTGAGGGGTATCGCCGCCATGGAGGTAAGAGTTTTCGGTCCATCGCATGATTTGCACTCTGGTATCTATGGTGGCGCGGTGGCGAATCCCGCGACAGCCGCGGCGCGTCTCATCGCCAGCCTCCACGACGCGCAGGGGCGTGTGGCAATTGAGGGTTTCTATGATGATGTGCAGCCCATGCAGCATTGGGAGCGTGAGGCTGCGGCGGAATCTCCGCTGAGTGATGAGGCCATCGCGGCGCAGGCTGGCGTTACCGAACTATGGGGCGAGGCTGGTTACTCCTCGGTCGAGCGCATCGGAGCGCGTCCCACGGCGGAGATCAACGGCATCGGAGGTGGTTACCAAGGCGAGGGGACCAAAACCGTTCTTCCTGCCGAGGCATTTTTCAAGGTCACATTCCGTCTGGTAGCGAATCAAAATCCCGACGCCATCTTGAAAATGGCGCGGTGTCATTTTGAGAAACACAAGCCTCCTGGTGTGCAGCTCGACATGGTAGATGGGCATGGCGGCGAACCCTTTTTTCTGGACCCCAAGGGCGCGCAGGGAATGGCGGCTTGCCGGGCTTTGGAGGCTGTCTTCGGCAAAAAACCGGCACTCACGCGCGAGGGCGGATCGATCCCGATTCTCGCAGACTTTCAAAAAATTCTCGGCCACCCCGCGCTGTTGCTGGCGCTGGCGTCGCCCGACTGCCGCGCCCACTCGCCGGATGAGAGTTTCCCGGTGGAGAATTTTCTCACCGGGATTCGGCTCAACAAGGCACTGTTAAAAGAACTCGCGCTTTAGAAATGCCACATCTTGCCCTTAGCAGCGTCGCTGAAGACCTGCGGGCTGTGGAGGTAGGATTTCGGAGGATTGGGAAGCGGGCCATCATCGAGCGTCGGAAGATTTTTGCCGATGGTGTCATCCCAAGGCTGGCTCTTCGCGATGTTCAGCGGGGCGCCTTTTGGAACAATGGCGAAAACTTCCTTGGCGGCAATCAGCGGCATGCGCACGCAGCCAAGTGTGGAGGGCGATGGCTTCATGAAACCCCAGTGGATGCCGTAGGCTGGCTTAAATTCCATCCAATAAGTCATCGGATAGCCGGCGTCGGGTTGGCTGACCCTGCGTCGGTGGGCCTGCTTCGAGTAAATGGTAAAGTCACCCTGCGGGGTCGGGCTGGCGGCTTTGCCCACAGTCACGGGCGTGGCGATCAGAACTTCGTTTCCCTCGACTACATACAACCTCTGAGCGCCGGTGCTGATTTTTACTTTCACTGCGGAGGGATTTTTTGGGGTTCTATCCGGCGGGTCGAATTTGAACGAGTGGGAATGGAACGCTATTCTTGCCGTTTCGCATCCCGTGAGGCCGAGCATTGCCGTGGCCGCGATAGCAGCCACCAAACTGTGGAGAGTGGATTTCTTCATGAACTTCACGCTTTCAAGCGACAAAGCGCGCGGTCGTCAAGCTTGCGGCTGCGTTTTTTCAAGCTGCAAGCGTGGCGCTCCGGCGGGGTCCCAAGGATTGATGAGATACTCGAATGTCGCGATTCTTTCCTTCCAGTCCATGCAAAGTTCGCACACGGCTCTGACATTGAGACCCATGTGAAGAGGACCAAAAGGAGAAATATTTTTGACCCCCAGCGCAAGGAGCCTTGATGCGGGATGCAGCCTTCTGCCATCGGTCGGATGCTCTGGTCTGGCGTAGTGTTTTTTCAAATGCACAAACGCTCCTGCAACCTGAATCAGACCCTTGAAGTAGAGGTGGTTTTCGTCTCGGCATTCCAGCCAGAGGTGTTCCAGAACGTCGTGCGCCTCGTAGTAGTCACCTCGGTTGAAACACTCGAAATATCCAGCATAGCAGGGATGTAAATCACTGCCGCTGGAGGCTTCAAGAGATTGAACAAAGGCTGAGATGCGGCTGTGCTTGGACATGGACTCAATTTCCGGCCACCCCAAGCCCCTCGAGGGTTCGGGTATCGAGTTTTCCGGTTTGACGCAGGCCGTTGGCGATCTGCCATTCCCTGATTGAACTGGTGAGCGTGGCGCTTGGAAGGCCATTGTGCGGTCCGGCGTAGAAGCCTGACTCGGCAAGTAAACGCTGCACATGGCGAATTGCTTCAACTTGCGCGGCGGAGTCCTTGCCCGAGAGGGGACCGCCCTCGAAAAGCGCGCTGATTTTCGAGTATTCCGGAGCGGGTGGAGGTGTCTTGACTCCGAGCGCGTCGAGCGTCTGCTGGTTGAGAGATCCTGTCACCTTGAGTTTCTCGGCAAGTTGAAATCTCCGGATTGCTGCACTGGTCATGCTGCCAGAGGAACCGTCCACACGGGCTTTGTAGTATCCGAGGGTGGCAAGTTTCGTCTGGGCTGCGCGCACCACTTCCTCCGCTTGCAACGGGGCAGCGCAAAGAATGAGGAGCAAAAGAATAAATTTCACCGAGTCCATCGACATTGCGCGTATCATTTCACGGAAAGCAACCCAAAGATGAAGCAAGAAGACCAATCCCCCCTTCGATTTGATAAACCTGTGATGGTATACGATGGCGACTGTGGTTTCTGTGGCAAATGGATCGGTCGCTGGCGTGGAATGACCGGTGACTTGGTGGAATATCTTCCTTCGGCGGAAGCGGCGCGCTTTTTCCCTGAAATACCCCCAAGTGAGTTTGAGCGTGCTGTTCAGTTGATCCGCTCCGATGGTTCGCGATGCTCGGGCGCCGAGGCTGTGTTGGAAGTTACTGCACCACATAGCAGATTTGTTCGACTGATCAGCCTCGCTTACCGACGAAGCGCAATCACACGTGCGTTTTTCGAGGCCTCCTATCGCCTTGTTGCCGAGCATCGGGCGTTTTTTTCCTTCCTGACCAAAAAACTCTGAGGCCTACACTTCAAGCTGGATTGGGAATATGGAATCTGGCGCAAGCGCACGCTTTGCAAATTCCATTTGTGCATGCTTCGCGTTGAGGGAGTGGTCGATCGGGCTTCGTGGTATGGACGAGGCGATTTTCAAAAAATCCTCGGCATATCGTTGTGGAGATCGAACCGGTTGATCGGGCCATGGAGTGGGGCTGAGACGGGCATGGAGCCATTTCTCGAAACAAGGATTAAGGGCTTTGCACATGTCCCAACTTTTCGCGACTTCGTGGGAAAGCACTTCGAGTTGCCCTCGCCGGGTCAGTCGGCTGAAGGGAATCGGGATGGAGGCATCAAACCGGAGCGGTTGGAAGAGGTTTTGAAATGGTCCGGGAAGCGAATTTCTTGCCGAATTCGCAAGTTCTGCCTGCCTGCCGCTTTCGGCGACCGCATCAAAAAGTCCCGGTGCAATGTGGAGGTCGTCGTAGAGTTGAGGAAAATCAAATCCCAGGGCGGAAAGGTCGGGCATGACGGATGGAATGCTCTTGGCGATGAGTGGAGTGCCGACAGCTGCGGCCTCCACGAAACCCATGCCGAATCCCTCCTGCACCGAGGTGTGCACAACAGCCTCGGCTATGCAAAAGACATTACCCACGCGTGGCGCGCCGGGCTTGTCGAGCAATCCAAAATGAACACGCCAGCCACCCCTTTTAGCGGCGTCCTTGATGTCGCTTGCGTAGTTGGCTTCGTCTGGCGAAAATTGGCCCGAGGTGGTGGCTAAAATGGCCTCTGGTCTCAGCCAGCGGGTTATGAGGGCGGCTTCTAAAAAGTTTTTTCGACGCAGAAATCTCGATGGAAAAATCCAAAGTGGAGCATCGCTTTTGAGTTCCTTGGCGGCCCATGCGCGGGCGGTGTCGATATCCGCTTGCCGCGCTGGAGGGGTGTGATCGACCGGATTGGCCAGATGAAACGCTCTCTCCGGAAAAAACCGTTCGAGGATGCGGAAATCCTGCAAATTGATCCCCGCATGCACGGAGCGCGTGCCCGAGGCGAAGAGGACATCGGCGGCGCTGGAGAGATCTGGACAGCCACATCGCTGGAGTTCGTTCCAGCGCGCCCAGCGACCGGCGCACCAAAAATCGTGGTGGTGCAAGATCAGCGCCGCGCCTGTCATTCGCGAAAAATCGGCGATCTCGCGGCAAAGAATCGGATTTCGGGCCAGGGCTGGATTTTGAAACCAAATCAGAGTGCGAGAGGAGTCGCTCTCCGGTATGGCCAGCGAGAGGGCCTTCCGGATTTTTCGGGAGATGGCCTGTGGATCGTCTTGTTGGCCTGAAAAGTAATCGCAGGCGGGCTCGTGGATGAAAGCCGTGGGCAATCCCAGCGGGCCAATCTCTGGGCGCTCATGAGGTGAGCTGCCGCTGAGCAGTGTGACTCGTTTGAGCGAGGGCGTTGCGGCCACAATGGCGGGCAAGGTCAACTCCACAACCCTCCGGACGCCGCCGGGACGCCAGTGGTAGTGAACCACCACCAAGTGATCGAATGAATGGCCTGCCGCGTCCATCGGCGCAGGGTAGCAGTTCCCCGGGCTTGCTCAATGCCTCTCCGCCCGCAAAAGTGGTGGTTGTTTTTATGGCCGATTTCTACCAGCACGGCACTATTGCGACGCTCCATCGCCTCGGGAATCCGGATTACCTGCGCCTTGAGGAAGAGCTGAACACGCTTGCGCCAGCCTCTCCGCTCGCGCTCGTGCTTCCATGCCATGCCAGGGATTTGAAATCCCCCGCCTTGGGCGCCATCATCGAGGAACTTCGGGACGCCCGCTTCCTTGGCTATGTCACTGTCGGCCTAGATGGAGCCGATCCATCGGACTTCGACTTGGCACGCCGCATTTTTTCCATCCTCCCCCAGCACCTCACAATTTTATGGAATGAAGGTCCGCGCATCACGGCCCTTCGCGCCGATCTCGAAAAGGCGGGCCTCGAGCCAGGGCCGATGGGCAAGGGGCGGAATATGCGTTTGTGCATCGGCCACATACTCGCCAACACACCTGCTTGCGCCGTGGCTATTCACGACTGCGACATACTGAATTACCGGCGCGAATTACTCGTTCGCCTCTGCTTTCCCGTGCTCCATCCCGCAATGGCATTCCATGTCAGCAAGGGGTTCAGCGCCCGTTTCTCCATGCAACTGAATGGCCGTGTCATGAGGCTCCTCATCACGCCACTTCTTCAGGCGATGCAGCATATCAAGGGCTTTGCCCAAACGCTCGGGCCGCTCCAGTTTTTCCGTTACCCGATCAGCGGCGAGGTTTGTCTTCATCGGAGCGTCGCGGAATCGGTCCGGTTTCCCTCTGACTGGGGCGTCGAGACCGGTATGATGGCTGATATTTTCCGCGTCGCTCCCGTGCATAAAATCTGTCAGGTCGATATTGCTGAGAGTTACGACCACAAGCACCAGAGTCTTTCCGAGGGCAATCCGGAGACTGGCCTGAATAAAATGGCATGCGATGTCGCTCTCTGTCTCTTGCGCACAGCCGCTGCGGCAATTGCCACCCCTGGCGAGAACCCATTTTCTGCGCTCGTCGAAGAATACCGCCGCTCCGCGCGGGGCCTGTTGCCTTTCTACGCAGCCGATGCCCGTATCAACACTCTCTATTTCAATGAGGAACTTGAGAAGCACACCATCGATCTTTTTGCAGGTAGCGTGTCGAGGGCTGTTCAAATCCACCTTGCAGACCCTTGCAAACTCGCCGGTGCGCCCTCTTGGTGGGATATCGAATCCAGACTGCCGGGTTTTGGTATCGCGCTTGCGAAGGCCGCAAACCTTGATGTCTCTGGATGAGTACCCAACATCGCTGGATTGCACGTATTATTCACTGAAAAACTACTTGCCATAATATCACCAATCCTTAAGGTGTCCCTCCCGCTGATCTGGGGGCTTAAGAAAAATCCTCAATCGCTCTTTATTACCATGGCAGCACAAAACAGTCAGAAAATCCGGATTCGCCTCAAGGCGTTCGACTATCGTATCCTTGATGCCTCAGCATCGGAAATCGTCGAAACGGCCAAGCGCACCGGCTCCAAAGTTACCGGCCCGATACCGCTTCCCACACGCATCGAGCGCTTCACAGTCAACCGCTCCCCACACGTTGACAAAAAATCAATGGAACAATTTGAGATCCGCACCCACAAACGCCTTCTCGATATTGTCGAGCCCACCTCGAAGACTGTGGACGAGCTTCGCAAGCTCAACCTTCCAGCCGGCGTAGACATCACAATCAAAATCTAATTCAAAGCCATGAGCATCGGACTTCTCGGTAAAAAACTCGGTATGACCCGCATCTATGATGAAAAGGGTCGTATCTCACCAGCCACCGTCATCGAAGCGGGCGGCAATCACATTCTTCAGGTCAAGAATACTGAAAACGACGGCTACACCGCCGTTCAAGTCGGATACGGGGAGCAAAAGCCCCAGCGCGTTGGCAAGGCTATGATCGGCCACTTCGCCAAGTCCTCATCCACTCCCAAGCGCTTCATTCGTGAGTTTCGTCTCGCGGATGGCGAAGCTGCACCGGAGGCGGCCCCGCTTCCAGTGACCAATTTTGAAGTTGGGCAATTCGTGGACATCATTGGACAGTCCAAGGGCAAGGGTTTCCAAGGAACCATCAAAAGGCACAACTTTGCCGGTCAACCGGCCAGCCACGGTTCCACAATGCATCGTCGTAACGGTGCCATCGGTAACCGCTCGACACCTGGTCGCGTGTGGAAAAACATGGGCATGCCAGGTCACATGGGCGACGAACGCGTCACCGTTCAGAACCTCCGCATTCTCCAAGTGCGCGGAGAAGAAGGCGTCCTCGTGGTAGCCGGGGCGATTCCTGGAGCCATCGGATCGTTTGTGGTCGTTCGTCCTTCCAAGAAAAAGTCTGTCAAAAAGTAATTCCATTTCCCGGAGTTGGTTCGGGGGTTTCATAGCAAGGTGCCCGTGGAGGAAACTCCATGGGCACTCTTGTTTTTGCACAATTGGAAAAATCCTCTTTTCCAACAAGGTCTTTTCTCTATAACCACGCATTAGGGAACGATGGCTACAGCACGACAAACTGGGGTGCAGAAAAATATATCTGAAAGACAGCTCTCCAAACGAGTGGAAGAAGTCCTCAGCGAGAACGGAGTCGTTCTCACGATGGGGGCCGAGCCCACTTGTCTGCCTCTGAATCCTGTTGGTGCGGAATGGAATTTCGCAGCAGCGGGAGCGGAAAAGCTCGCATACGCGAGAAAATTGGCCGCCGCGCTGGTTAAACAATGTTTGCCCGGCACCTTGACCCTTTTTGCTCCCGGCAAGACCTATCCTGGTGAGGTCAATCCAAGGTGGGCGGTGCACCTTGTTTCCTCCAAGGATGGCATGCCTCTCACGCAGCCTCATGAATCCTCCAAGAAAGCTATGCCGAGGGATGCCGAGGCCTTCCTGTCAAGACTCGGCGAGGGCCTTCGAATCCGTCGCAAGCCAGTCAAGCTTCATGACCCGCTTAGCCCGAGCTCTCCTGCATTCGTTCTGCCGATCGATGGCGATGGGCGGAAATGGACTTCTCCGAAGTGGAAATTTCCGCGTGGTGCCGAGCTCACGGGTGCGGAGGGGCCTGCCGGCCTGCGGTTGCCCATGCACTTGCTGGATACTGATGCCGCACGGCGCGCGATCACGGCACAAGTATGCGATGGAATGATCGAAATCTTTTTACCGCCACTCCTCCAAGAGGCTTGGATGGCGCTTCTCACCGAGGTTGATTCCGCCTTGGCTCGCGGGCGGGCTGTTCGTTTTGCCGGTTATGTTCCAGAGGACACGCTTAATCTTTGGACCGTCTTGACACTCGCTGCGGATCCAGGAGTCCTTGAAATCAACCTTCCGGCCTGCAGAACATGGCAGGAATACGATCTGTGGCTCCAGCGCATTGAGATTGCACAGGAGTCGGTCGGATTGCGCACTTGGAAGATTGCCGCCTCGGGTTATCCCGAAGGCACTGGAGGCGGTCACCATGTCCTTTTGGGGGGCGCTTCCACAGATAAGGATCATCCCTTTTTCACCCGCCCGGGTTGGCTGGTTTCTATCCTGCGCTTCTGGCAACACCACCCCAGTCTCGCTTATCTTTTCACCGGTCGCTATGTGGGGGCATCCTCGCAGGCGCCCAGGCCGGATGAATCTGCAAAAAGCCTCTGGGATTTGGAAATGGCCTACGCCTGGCTTGAAGGCTTGCCGACCGGGGAGGATCACCGCCTCGCCATGGCCGGAGCGCTCATCCACCTGCACAGCGACACTTCGGGCAATACCCATCGTTCGGAAATCAGCTTCGATAAATTTTGGAATGTTCACTTTCCAGGAGGCACGCGCGGGCTGGTCGAATTCCGCGCCTTGGAATCGCTGCCCAGCGCGGATTGGTCGTCATCCGTCGCGCTGCTCTGGAGAACGCTCGCCGCGCATCTGCTCAAAAATCCTTTTACCTCACCATTGCGTGATTTTTCAGATTCCCTCCACGATCGATTTCTTCTCCCTGCGGTTCTGTGGGCCGATTTTGAGTCGGTTTTGGATTCGTTGCGCGACGGGGGATTTGTCTTCAACACGAAAATATTCCGTGCCATCCATGAGTGGAGATTTCCGTATTTGCTGAGAACCGCTGACGGGCTCTGTGTGAGGCGGGGCCTGGAGAGTTGGCCGCTGCTTTGTGAAACGCCCATCGATGGAGGGAATACAAGCCGCTTTGTGGATACATCCATGGAGCGACTGGAATTTGCAGCTCCAGAGAGCTTCGCCAACTCACACACGCTTCGTGTCAATGGCCGTGAGTTGCCTCTTTGCGAATGGGAAAATGGAATCCGCCTTTCCGGCTTGCGTTGCCGCCGGTCGGCGTTGAATCCCTCGCTCCATCCGGGAATGCCCGTGCAATTCCCTCTCCTACTCGAGATCGAGGGCCCCGACGGCAAACGCGCCTATACCCTCGAGCAGGAGGCTGTGCGCTTCAAAAAACTTCTTCTGGGAACAACACACCCTCAAATCACAGGGCCCTGCCGCCGCCCCAGCGAGACGCATTTTTCTTTTGATCTCAGGTTGCCCGCCTGAGTAAGGACGGTCGTTCACCGCGTTCAGATCGGGTGCTCTCACAATTTCTTCCCCGCATGCTTTTTTGAAGGATTTCTGTCGTTTTGAGGCCTTGTTTCACCAAATATTTTAAAAAGTTGGCCCGTTTTATGCTGCATCGAAACCACTACCTGTTGTGGTAGTCTAAAAATTTTCCACAATATAGAGATTTTTTTTGACTTTGTGAGGGGCTTAAAATAAAGACGGCACTCGTTCTTTCGTCCATGGCGTAACTTACAGGCGGAATCGTCCGCAAGCCCTGCCAAACACGCAAACAATCCTTTAATATGACCACAACCACCATCACACTCGGAGACCGCCAATTCATACTGGATAGCGACAAAGCCGAAGCCGCATTTGCTGCAAAACGCGTCATCAACGGACGCCAAACGATGTTTTTCAACATCCTGCCCTTAAAATACACTTGGGCCTACGACCTCTACAAAAAAATGAAGGCGAACCACTGGGAGCCTGAAGATGTGCCGATGCAAAAAGATTGTGAGCATTGGCGCGACACCAGCGGAGCGATTTCGGATGTCGACCGTTGGATCATCAAGATGGGAATCGGATATTTTTCAGCCGCCGAAGGTATCGTGGGCGACAACATCCTCCATGTCATTCGCGAGGCGGTTACCGCGCCGGAGCTGAAGCTCGTGCTGGGGCGCCATGCACAAGAGGAAAATATCCACGCCGACTCGCTGGTCTATATGATCAGTTCGCTCGGGATAAATCCGCATGAGTGCGAGGCCATGTTTGAGGATGTGAAGACGATCAAAAACAAGACGGACTTTGTCGTTAGCAACAGCCGTGCGCTCCGTCGCGATATGGATCTGACGAGCCTTGAGAACAAATTTGCTTTCGCCAAAAATATCTTTCTCTTCGGCCAGTGCATGGAGGGGACGCAGTTTTATGGGCTCTTCGGCATGGTTCTTGCCCTTTACCGCCAGAACAAATTTCCCGGTATTGGACAGATGTTTAGCTACACGCTGCGAGACGAGTCGAACCACATCGAGCTTCTGCGCCAGCTCTTCCAAGACCTCGTCGACGAGAACCCTGAGATTTGGACCGAGGAATTCCGCGAAGAGCTTCGCTCCACGATGGCGGAGGCCATTGCGCTCGAAAAAGAATTTATCCGTGATTGCCTGCCTGTGGCTGCCGTGGGTCTCACAGCCGATGAGTTCGGTCGTTACATCGATTACATCGGAGACCGGCGTCTTGTCGGTGTGGGCCTCGAGCCCCTCCACAGAAATCTTGAGAATCCGCTCCCATGGCTCTCGGAAATGATGGAAATCAAAAAAGAGACCAATTTCTTTGAAGGTCGCGTCACCGAATACCGTCGAGGCATTGATCTCGCCGGCGTGAGCGATGACGATCTCTAAAATTCCTCTACCTCAAAAAACAAAACATGCCTCGACATCTCTCACTTGACGAAGATATCGCTCTGAAGCGCCTCGTCACCATGCCACGCGACCAGAAGCCCGACTTCTCCTGGCGCGAAGGACTTGCCGCATCAGCCCATCCGCTCACTGGAATCACTGTCACTCGCACCAACGGCGATGAACAATCGTTTAACCTCTCCGATGTTGCTGACGAGATCGGTGAGGCGCTCACGGATCTTCTTTTATCACGCGAAGAGAAAAACATCTTCAATGAGCAAAATCGCGGCTTCGTAGCGAATGTCGCCCACTCCGTGGCTTTGAGTCTGGCCGAGCAGTCGCAGAAGGGCGGCTCGCTTCGCCTCTCTGAGCATGATCTCTCGCTCCTTATCGAAAAAGCCCTCATCGAAAATGATGCGCACGATGTCGCCAAAAGCCTCGTTTTTAAACGCTCGATCCGCTCCGGAGGTGCATACACGCTGGCGCAGGAGGCAGAGCCTCTGAATGTTCGCCTGATTCGCCGCAATGGATCTGTCGTTCCGTGGATGGAATCCAAGATCGAGGCCGCTTGCCGCCGCGCCTTCCTTTCCATGAAGGAAAATGGTGAAGCCGCCGCATCCATCGCTCGTGGGGTGAGCGACAGCGTGCGCACCCGCGACTCTGCGTTTGTTCATATTGAAGACGTGCAGGATCTCGTGCAGGAAGAAATCATGCGGCAGGGTTATTACAAGGTCGCCGAGAGCTACATTCTCTATCGTGCCCAGCGTGCCAGTCACCGCGAAGTTGCTGTTAAAACCGAGGCCGAAGCCGAGGCCAGCGACATCCAAGAATCCCTCATCATGGTCACCCAGCGTGATGGCCAGAGTGTTCTCTGGGATGGCTCCGAGCTGCGAAAACGGATTCAGTTTGCGACCATCGGTCTCGATCTCAATCTCGACGCCCTTCAGATCGAGCGCGAGTTGCGCCGATCCCTCGCCACCGAGGTGACTGAAGACATCCTGAAAAATACGATCATTCTGAATTCTCGGTCTCTCATCGAGCGTGATGCCGATTTTGCCAAGTTTGCGGCCCGCATCATGCTGTCTTATATTTACGAAGAAGTTCTGGATTGGAAAATACAGCGCGACGGCATCGAGATGCTTCGCGATGCCCATCGCAAGGCCTTTAAGAGCTATCTACGCAATGCTGTGGGTATCGAGCGTCTGACGCCAAAGCTGCTCGGATATGATTTGGATGTTCTCTCGGAAGCCATCGATCCAACCGCTGATATGGATTTCGATTTTCTGGGAATCCAAACGCTCTACGACCGCTACCTGATCATCGATAAAACGAAAAAAACATCGCGTCGCCTTGAGACGCCGCAATTTTTCTGGATGCGTGTCGCTATGGGACTCTTCATCGAAGAGCCTGCAAAGCGCGAAGACTGGGTTGTGCGCCTCTACAACCTTTACAAAAGCCGCCGTTTTTGTTCGAGCACGCCTACGCTCTTTAACTCCGGCACGCTCCACAGCCAGCTTTCCAGTTGTTACCTCTACAAAGTAGACGACTCGATCGAGTCGATCATGCAGCGCGGCATCGCTGAAAATGCCTACCTCTCGAAGTGGGCTGGAGGTCTCGGTGGCTCTTGGACAGCGGTGCGGGGGACTGGCAGTTACATCAAGGGCACAAACGGCGAGAGTCAGGGCGTCATCCCCTTTCTCAAGCTCCACAACGACCAGCTTGTGGCAGTGAATCAAGGTGGCAAGCGACGCGGCTCTGGCTGTGCCTACCTTGAGACCTGGCACAATGATGTGGAGGATTTCTTGCAACTCCGCCGCAACACTGGCGACGACCGCCGCCGCACGCATGATCTCAATACGGCCAACTGGGTTCCCGATCTTTTTATGAAGCGCATGGAGTCCCGTGAGAACTGGACGCTCTTCCGCAGCAACGAAGTTCCCGACCTGCACGATGCCTACGGACGCAAGTTTGAGGAGCGCTATCTCCACTACGAGGATCTTGCTCGCCAAGGCAAAATTACTGCCAAGGAAGTGCCGGCCATCGATCTTTGGAAGCAGATGCTCAGGATGCTCCTCGAGACAGGGCATCCATGGATCACATTCAAAGACCCCTGCAATCTTCGTAGTCCACAAGACCACATCGGGGTCATCCACTCTTCGAACCTGTGCACCGAGATTACTCTCAATACCAGTGAGGATGAGACTGCGGTTTGCAATCTTGGGTCGATCGTTCTCAACGCGCACATCAAAGCCGACGGGTCTCTCGACCATGAAATGCTGCGCGAAACGATCCATGTGGCCATTCGCGCTCTCGACAATGTTATCGACATCAATTTCTACCCTACGGAAGCCGCCAAGCGTTCGAATGTGCGTCATCGTCCCATCGGCCTTGGCGTGATGGGGCTGCAAGACGCCCTTTTCAAACGCAATGTGAGTTTTGCGAGTGCTGAGGCTGTGGATTTCAATGATGAGTTCATGGAAGCCATCGCTTACCACGCCTATGCGGCGTCCAGCGATCTTGCTGCCGAGCGCGGACCTTACAGCAGCTTTCGGGGATCGAAGTGGGACCGGAATTTACTTCCGCAAGATACAATCGACCTACTTGAGCGTGAGCGCGGTGTCAAAATCGATGTGCCCCGTGGCGGGCGTATGGATTGGTCACCAGTTCGCGAAAAAATCAAGAAGCAAGGCATGCGCAATTCTAATGTCCTTGCTATCGCTCCCACGGCCACGATCTCGAATATCATGGGCACCACTCCTTGCATTGAGCCGAACTACAAGAACCTCTACGCCAAGGAAAATCTCGGTGGCAAGTTTACCATGCTCAACACCGAGTTGGTTCGTGACCTTAAGAAGATCGGCAAATGGGATACCCGCATGCTTGAACAGATCAAGTATTTCGAAGGTGAACTCGGGAGCATAGAGGACATACCGCTCGCGATACGGGAAAAGCACCGCACGGTTTTTTCGATACCATTCGACTTCATTATCGAGGCCGCCGCGCGTCGCCAGAAGTGGATCGACCAGTCCCAATCTGTGAACCTTTTCATCGGCGAGCCCGATATGAAGATTGCGAGCCACATGTATCGCCGCGCTTGGCACACAGGGCTGAAAACCACCTACTACCTGCGCACCCTCGGTGCCTCCAGTATCGAAGGCCCGACCACAAATGTGAAAAAGGAACTCCGCGGAGTCGTCGCAGGCCCCAAGCCTGAATTTACTGCGGAGGAAAAAACGGCCTGTTCGATCGAAGCCATGCTCAACGGCGGAGAGTGTGAGGCTTGTCAGTGATTCGTATCACGAACTTTTAGTCAGGAAAATATGTCAACTTTCACACAACAACTTCCACTCATCGGTATCGTTGCCAATCTGAATCCCGAGGATGTTACAGTCCTCGAAAGCTATGGCAGGTTTAACTCTGCAAAGCCAGGCACCGTCCTGATCGAGCAAGGCGTCTCCCACGGCAAGCTGTTTCTGGTCATTAGTGGCCTTCTTCATGCCCGCCGTGTCGACCAAGATACAGACGTTCTCCTCGGGCAGGTTGAGGCTGGCGAATGGCTCGGTGAAGTAGATCTCTTCGATCCACTGGAGGCCGTTTGTTCTGTGGTCACTGTCGACGAGTGCCAATACTGGGAGATAACGCGCAACGAACTCGAAGAATTCATAAACAACTATCCTTCGGCGGGTATTCTCCTGCTCATTGGACTTGCCACCACGCTGAGTCGTCGCATTCGCGAGGTGACGCGGAAACTCGCCGAGCAGACCGAGCTGACCAAGCTTCGTGAATCCCTGATGGGTTGAGCTGTCTGCTACGCGCATTGATTTTGAAAGCATTCTCACTGGCACTTCTTCTTTCGTCCTGCTGCCTTCAGGCAATGGACTCCAAGGGGGCGCTTGCTTGCTTGGCTGCCCTTCCTGAAAAGTATCGCAGCGGAGTTCTCAAACTTTCCGCCGACAGTGCCAATCCCGATCCCGACACCTGGTATGTCTCCGCACGAGCCGGTCGAGACGACAATGGGATGCGCAGCATAGAAGTAGCTTCCGGTCAGATCATCTCCGACAAGCAAACTCTGGGCTTGCGCGAGATACTTTCCTCCGCCAAGCCGCTGAATCTCTCGAAAGTCCAAGTCGACTCGCGTGAAATTTTTGATATTGCGCAAAACTATGCTGGAGCGAACAGAAAACAGATCTCCACGGTGAGCTTTGTATTGAACCAGCAAGGCAGTTTCGCTGTTCCCATTTGGTCCGTGTGGTGCTACGGGCCAAATGGCACTTACTTCGGTGAGATGAAGTTTCTTGCCAGCGATGGCACCGTCATCTTGAACGACGCATTTCCCAAGAAACCCTAAGGGCGCATGCTCGCGCCGGTAAAGGCATATGGCAAAAAAGAGGCTCGATGCTGTTCTTGTTGAGCGAGGCTTTTTCCAGAGTGTGGATCTCGCCGCTCGAGCCATCATGGCTGGGAGGGTATTCATAAAAGGCCAACGGGTCTCCAAGGCTGGCACCCCCGTTTCGCTGGATGCAGACATCACCCTTGCCACCCAAGAAAAGTATGTGGGTCGTGGGGGATTCAAGCTCGAAGCGGCACTCGATCAATTTCATATCGATCCGTCGGGTTCCGTATGCGTTGATATCGGAGCATCCACCGGAGGTTTTACCGATTGCCTGCTTCAGCGCGGAGCTGTTCTTGTCCACGCCGTAGATGTAGGGCACTCGCAGCTCCACTGGCGGTTGCGGGCCGATGCGCGTGTTCTATGCCGGGAGGGCTTCAACGCCCGCTTTCTCGAGCCTGGCGATCTCTCACCACCGCCCATGCTGGCTGTAGGAGATGTCAGCTTCATTTCGCTCACAGCCATCCTACCAGCAGTTTTTAAAGTTCTGCCACCAAGCGCGGATGCTGTTTTCCTCATCAAGCCCCAATTTGAGGCTCCAAGGGGGTCTTTGCCGCCGGGCGGCGTCCTGCGAGACGAGGCCTTGCGTTTCGCGTGCGTGGAAAAAATCCGAAACTTTGTGGGAAATTCCGGTCATCAATGGATCGGATACATGGAGTCGCCTCTAACCGGACATGATGGCAATGTCGAGTATCTGGCTCATCTCAGGCGAGCCAGTTTGGCTCCGCATCCCGCAGCTTAAAAATTGAAATTGAAGCTCGTGTCGAAGCGCGTCTGCAGCTCTTCATTGTTGGCCTGCCCGGTCGAAATGGTGAATGTGTTTTGCCAAGAAAGCCACTCGCGAATGCGCCAGTAGAGGGACGCATTGGCAAGCCAGTAGTCGGCTGGGCCTTCGACGGGATTCGGAAGTTTTTCGCTGGTTAGCGAGACATACTCGGACTGCTCGTAACCCGCCGAAACCGCTACATTGATGCCCTTGAATAGTTGTTGGGCCACTGTGCCAAGAATGCCGCGGGTGATATTATACTGATCCGGCGAGAGGCTCGAGAAACCTTGGTTCTGGTAAACCGATAGCGAGAGCCTTGTTTTTTCCCTCACATCCCAGCCTCCAACCAAACTGAAGTTTGGTCTGATATCCGCCCCCTGCATTCCGAATTTTGCTTTCAAATAAGTTTTCTCCGTTGGTGTGTAATTGACCCCCACGGTGTAGACAGGTCGCACACCTGTGTATTCGGGGTCTGGGATATTTTGGTCGAGCACATAACCCACGCCTCCCCCGGCATCCACAGAGAGTTTGGGGGCAAGTTGGTAGGTGATCATGAGCATGGAGTCGAAGTAGCGTCTGCCCTCTGAAACCCCGCCATCGAAATCCTGCAAGTCTTGACCAGCGCTGAGAATGAATCGGACGTTTGTTTTTGGCGTCACGAGATAGTCTGCGAAGAGGCTCACTGCGCTTGTGAGACTATTGCTTTCCGGTTGTCCGATTTCCCCTTCGGCCACTTGGGCATCGGCTGTATTTGAGTAGGTGGCGGATGCCGCGCCGCCCACACTGAATTCTTCGCTGATGATGTAGCGGACAGAGATTCCCGTGGAGGCGCTGGTCTGCCAATTATTGGCACCTGCGATCACATCATAGCCTGTTCCCGAGGATGCACTCACATTCAGATTCACTGCCAGGCGGCTCGTGTTGTATCCGACATCGATCCCACCCGTCATGGAGAGCGGGTTGCGCTGCACCCCAGTGCCAGCGGAGGTGTAGTCTTGGTTGAAATAATACCTATAGCCCGCTCCGTATCTTGCGGAGACACTCCACACGCCTACTTCCCGTTCGTAAGTTGCCGCTACCGTGGGTGCCGCGAAAAAGCTGTTGCTGTTGTTGAAGTCGGTGGTTCCACCCACGGAGTTTTGCGAGGAATACTCCCAGCCCGTGGAGAGCCCCAGTTGAAAATCGAGCGGCCCAAAACGGAGCCTGCGCCGGATGTTTTCGGCCATGCTGTCCATCGATTCGGAGAGGCCCTGTGGCTCTTGATCCTCGCTCGAAGGTTCTCCGACTTGCTGTGCGCCATCCTCCTCAAGCCCTCCATTGTTTTCAAAGTATTGCGCTGGCACGGCGCGATCCTCCTGCGGGCCTGCCCAACGATTGCGAAACTCCGCTTCTCGAACGGTAAGCACCGTCTGTGCGACGCCTTCGCTCGTGACAATAAAAAGCACCACAAGCAGCAAACTGGTGATTCGCGCTTTGATCAATTGAGCGTAGGGGAGGCTCCGGATGCTTTTGTGACTAATCATTCAACGAATTATTCGTAACAATCCGACGACGTATCGATATCTGATCTTAAAGTGAGGTAAGCCATTTATGGGGGGGGTTGAAGTTTTTGCTTCTATGCTTTCCTGATTTCGCGTCGAGAGTGCATTTTTTTAAGTCTTAAGTCCATTATACTTTGGTTAAAGTGAAAGGTATTGATGGATTGTGCTAAAAAAATCCCGTCTCATCTGTTTGCAGGAATTCTCCATGGAGTTACTTAAGTTTGAGGCGTTCCGCCACGAGGACGAGTTGAGCGAGAGAGTCCACCTCCATTTTTGACATGACACGACCTCGATGGACTTTAATCGTCTGCTCAACGACTCCAAGAAGTGCGGCGATTTGTTTGTTTGGAAGTCCTTTTGCAACAAGAAATAAAACCTCCTTCTCTCGTGTGCTGAGTGCGGAGTGTCGTTGCTGGAGTTCGGCCAATTCCGCTTTTGCTTCAAGCATGGAGCGGGATTTTTCGAGGGCCGTTCGGATGACCTGAAGCAGTTCCTTATCATTGACCGGCTTAATTAAAAAATCCACCGCCCCGGCTTTGATGGCTCTTACGCTCATCGGAATATCTCCATTGCCCGTAATAAAAATGAGTGCCAGTGCGGAATTCTCTTGAGCGAGTTCTTGCTGCAATTCGATGCCCGACATTTCCGGCATGCATTGATCGAGAACGATGCATCCGGAGCCCTCATAGCGCGGAGCGGCAAGGAATTTCTTCGCACTGTCGAAGGCCTGCACTGCGAATCCCTCTGCTTTGAGGAGTCTCGTGAGGGCTTTCAGGAGAGCGGGCTCGTCATCGACGAGAAAAACCATTTCGGGTTTCTTCATAAATTTTCAGGCACGATGGGGAGTTGAAAGTGAAATGTCGCGCCGTGGCTCTTATTAGCCTCGGCCCATAATTTACCACCATGCGCGTTGATGATGGTCTGGCAGATTGTCAGCCCAAGGCCAAGGCCGTTCGGCTTCGTTGTGTGAAAAGCCTCGAATATTTTTTGTTCACCACCCCGAAGCCCATGCCCATTGTCCTTGATGGAAAACCTGAGCCAGATTCCCTCGTTGATGCACATAAGGGAAAGGCTCTTTGCTCTGGAACCATTGCCCTCCATGGCCTCGCAGGCGTTTTTGATGAGGTTCAAAAGCACTTGTTCGATGGGGATTTTGTCTGCCTGTATGATGGGAAGTTTCTTCGAGTGTTTCCGCAGCACCTCTATGGAGGCGGATCTGAGGTCGGGCTGGGCCATCCGGAGCGCTTGATCGAAAAGCGAGTGGGGCGATACTGACTCTAAGACGGGCTTGCCTTGTCTAAGGATCGAGCGCAGGCGCTTGATGACATCCGCCGCACGGATATCGGCGGTTACGATGTCTTCAAGGATTTCGCGAAGTTCCACAAAATCGGGTTTTTCATGTGCCATGAGGCGTTGCGCGGCCTGTGCGTTGCTGAGAATGATTGCCAGCGGTTGGTTGATCTCATGCGCAAGGGAGCTTGAGAGTTCACTCACGGAAGCCACTCGTGCGATGTGGGCCATGCGCTCTCGCTCCCGCTCGGTCTCGGTGGCCAGTGCGCGTTGCGAACTCACATCGATGCCGATGCCGACGAGATGGGGCTCCTCGGCGACTTTCACAGGAACCATGCGGAAAAAGTGTCTCGCGGTCGATCCATCCCTTCGGGCCATATCGAATTCGACTTCGTTTCCCCCATTGGTGAAGGCGTGCTCTCTTGCTTGATTCAAAATGTCTCGCTCAGCCTCCGTGCAAAAATCCAGGGCATTCATTTTCGCAGTTTCAGAGTTTGAATAGCCTGTGACGCGCTCATGCTGTGAGTTCCACCTCACCATCTGTCCTTGGCGGGTTTGGAGATACAGCATGCCCGGAGCGCTTTCAAACATGGCATCCATGAGCCCCCGTTCCATGCGGAGTTCAATTTCGCGAGTTTTGAGGTCCTCGGCGAGCTTGGCCGCCCGCAGCATGTCCTGACTTAACTCGAACCCCATGACCACGATGATTCCCGCAAAAAACAAGCTCGCTACGATCGGCATATCGATAAACCCCCAAAGGGCGAACATCATTTGCAAAGAAAGAGCAATCACAAAAAAAACCGCGCTCAAACCCACGCGAATAGCCCCAGGCCGATGTTCCCGGTGGGAACTGCGCCAGGTCGCATCCACCAGGTAGGCTGCAAGAACCAGCAAGCTCACCTGGCCTATAATGGAGAGGGGATTGGGAATGCCTTCGACCACAGTCACCTCCGCCCCAATAAAACGAATCCTCACAAGCTCCTCGATGCTGGTGTAATACACGAACGGAGAGAAAACAAAATTCACCAATAGGCTCAGCGTTCGTAAGCCGCAGACGGTCCACTCGAGCCACGAACGGCCCGAGCCTAAGTAGTAGTGTATGAAACCGACCAGCGCCAGCGTGACGAGCCAGCGCATGAGGTTATACCATTGGAGGGCGTAGGCGTAGGACTCCATGTCCGTGAGGTTCATTGCCCAAAGTTCGCATCCGGCCATGCCGGCGGTGGCTGTTGCCATGATGCAGAACATGAGGCTCGACATCTGGCTCCGTTGGCGCAGCCAGAGAGATCCGTGAACGCCAGCCAGCGTCAGCGAGGCTGCTGCTGTCATCGACCAAATGATCGTGACCCAGTTCACTTGCCGAGGCGGGCTTTGACCACCCGTCGAGCTTCAGCGATCAGCAAGCTGCAGGCATCAACGCATAGAAGCGGAATTTCTTTTTCCTTTGTAGGAATGAGAGGTGGCTCCGCATCCGAGGGGATTGGCCACTGAATCCGGCGCAGACAGCCGGGGCTGCAGAGTGAGTCTACGATTCCTTGGGCCTCTTCATCTGTGATCAGGCCCGTGACGCGATACATGCCGGTCTGGCGGTTCACCGTGTCTCGCAGCGGACTGGCGATCTTTTCGTTGCGTAAAAAGGAGCGCCAATTCGCGAGTGCCGCCGGGTAAAGTAAATCGAGCGCCAAATGTAAATCCGCCAGCGACGCGACCCGCAGAAGCCAGCCATGTTTCAGATTTGGCCCGGTTTTGAGCGGGCGGTAGTTCCCGGCATCGTCGTTGATGGCGAGGGCCGCCGCGTCGTGAGGGTTGTGGAAAATTTCCAAATCCTCGCGTCCCACATCCTCGGCATGGCACAGAAAAAATCCCTCGGCATCCGGCTTGAAAACGGCCTGCCCGATTTTGTGGTATCCCTCCGCAACGGCCGCAGCAAGCAGGCCGCGGAGAGTTGAAGAGGCTGCGGATGTAAGGGGCGATGGATAATTCACGGGAGGTCTGATCTTGCCGTGCTCCGAGTTCTTATTCAAGTCGGCATGTCATCACGCCTCCGGAGTGGCATCTCGGGATGGCAAAAACAAAACAGCCGGGTTCTTGCGAACCCGGCTGAGTTGTTGAGTTTTGGCTTTTTGGCCGAGTGGCTGGACTTAGTAGTCCATGCCGCCCATTCCACCCATGCCGCCGCCCTGAGGCATGGCGGGAGCTTTGTCCTTCTCGGGCATCTCTGTGATGAGAGCTTCTGTGGTGAGGAGGAGTCCGCTGATGGATGCTGCGTTTTGGAGCGCACTGCGGGTCACTTTTGCTGGGTCGACGACGCCGGCTTTGATGAGGTCCACATACTCGCCAGTGGCGACATTGTAGCCTTCAGCGCCGGAACGCTTCTTGACTTCCTGCACGATGAGCGCGCCTTCCTGGCCGGCATTGTCGGCGAGGGTGCGGAGCGGCTGCTCGATGGCGCGGCGGATGATGCCTGCGCCGATCGCTTCGTCGCCCGAGAGATTGAGGTTATCGAGCGCGGACTGGGCGCGGATGAGAGCGACACCGCCGCCGGGAACGATGCCTTCTTCCACCGCTGCGCGGGTGGCGTGGAGGGCGTCTTCGACGCGGGCTTTTTTCTCTTTCATCTCGGTCTCGGTGGCTGCACCGACGTTGATCACGGCTACACCGCCGGCGAGCTTGGCGAGGCGCTCCTGGAGCTTCTCGCGGTCGTAGTCGCTGGTGGTTTCCTCGATCTGGCGGCGGATTTGACCCACGCGGCCTTGGATGTCGGAGCCGGCGCCTTCGCCTTCGATGATGGTGGTGTTTTCTTTGTCCACCACGATGCGCTTGGCGCGGCCAAGGTCTTCAAGGGTGAGGCTCTCGAGCTTGATGCCGAGATCGTCGGTGATGAGGCGTCCGCCTGTGAGGACAGCGATGTCTTCGAGCATGGCCTTGCGGCGGTCGCCGAAGCCAGGAGCCTTTACGGCGCAGACTTGAAGCGTGCCACGGAGTTTGTTGACCACGAGTGTTGCGAGGGCTTCGCCTTCGACGTCTTCCGCGATGATGAGGAAGGGCTTGCCGGTTTTGGCAATCTTCTCGAGGATCGGGAGCAGGTCTTTGAGGCTGCTGATTTTCTTCTCGTGGATGAGGATGTAGGCGCTTTCGAGGGAAGCCTCGAGGCTCTCTGCGCTCGTCACGAAGTAGGGCGAGAGATAGCCTTTGTCAAACTGCATGCCTTCAACAACGTCGAGGGATGTTTCGATGGATTTGGCCTCTTCAACCGTGATCGTGCCGTCTTTGCCGACTTTGTCCATCGCATCAGCGATGATCTGGCCGATGGTGGTGTCCCAGTTGGCCGAAACGGTCGCCACTTGGGCGATCTCGGAGCTGTCTTTCACCTTCTTCGCGATCTTGGCGAGTTCGGCTGTGATGGCTTCCACGGCTTTGTCGATGCCGCGCTTGAGGTTGGTCGGGTTGGCGCCTGCGGTCACATTCTTGAGGCCTTCGCGATAGATCGCTTCGGCGAGAACGGTCGCTGTGGTGGTGCCGTCGCCAGCGGTGTCGCTGGTTTTGCTGGAGACCTCACGGATGAGCTGTGCGCCCATGTTTTCGTAAGGGCACTCGAGTTCGACTTCCTTGGCGACTGTGACGCCGTCTTTGGTGATGGTCGGACTGCCGAATTTTTTGTCGAGGATGACATTGCGTCCCGATGGCCCGAGGGTTGCTTTGACGGCGCGTGCGAGTTTCTCGACACCGCGAAGGAGCGCGTGGCGTGCTGCTTCGTCGAATAGTAGTTGTTTTGCTGCCATGTGATTAATTCTTTAAATGTAAATATTTTGTTTCAGTTGTGATTAGCCAATGATGCCCAGGATGTCGTCCTCACGCATGATCGTGTAGGAATCGCCTTCGACTTTCACTTCAGTGCCGCCGTATTTGGATACGAGGACTTTGTCGCCGACTTTTACAGTGAATTCGATGAGTTTACCGTCATCATCGCGCTTGCCGGTGCCGAGGGCTACGACTTGGGCTTCCTGTGGTTTCTCTTTTGCGGAGTCGGGAATAATGATCCCGCCTTTGCTGATTTCCTTCTCTTCGAGCGGCTTTACGAGCACGCGGTCTCCGAGAGGTCTGATGTTTGGGTTTGCCATGTGGTTATGTGTCGTTTTGTTGGTTTTGTTTTTAACAGGCTTCAGTCCTGTGCGAACTGGAGCGGTTTGTTAAAGTGGTTGGGATTCGCCTGAGTATTTGTTTTCAGACTACTTCTTCTTGTCCTCGTCGAGGACTTCAAATTCGGCGTCCACGACGTCGTCTTTCTTGCCTTGGGGTTCAGACGGCTCGCCCTCGTGGTCGGGGTTTGGAGCGGCTGATGCTGCTGATGCTGCTGATGCGGCGGCCGCTTTATAGGCTGCAGTAGTGACTTCCTGAAACTTCGTTTGCAGATCGTCGTAGGTGGATTTGATGGCGTCGGAGTCGCTGCCTTTGAGAGCTTCGCGAACTTTCTCGATGGCATCTTCGACACTTTTCTTTGAAGTGCCGTCTACTTTGTCGCCAAGTTCTTTGAGCTGTTTCTCGCACTGATAAGCGAGGTTGTCGGCGTTGTTGCGAATCTCGATGGTTTCTTTAGCCTTGCGGTCATCTTCAGCATGGGCTTCGGCTTCCTTCTGCATTTTCTCGACTTCTTCTTTCGATAGTCCGCTGGAACCGGTGATAGAGATTTTTTGCTCCTTGCCACTGCCAAGGTCTTTTGCAGAAACATTGAGTATGCCGTTTGCATCGATGTCGAAAGTGACTTCGATCTGTGGAACTCCGCGCGGGGCGGGCGGGATGCCATCCAAGTGGAAAGTGCCGAGGTTCTTGTTGTCACGGCTCAGCGGGCGCTCGCCTTGGAGGACCTTGATTTCCACGCCTGGCTGGCTGTCGGCGTAGGTCGAAAACACATTGGACTTCTTGGTAGGGATCGTCGTATTGCGCGGGATCATGGGAGTGGCGATGCCGCCAGCGGTTTCGATCGCGAGGGTGAGGGGAGTCACATCCAGCAGGAGCACATCCTTCACGTCGCCTTTGAGCACTCCGCCTTGAATAGCTGCGCCAATAGCCACAACTTCGTCAGGATTTACACCCTTGTGGGGCTCTTTGCCGATGAGTTCCCGAGCTGTCTCAATAACCTTTGGCATACGAGTCATGCCACCTACGAGCACCAGTTCATTCACATCATTCTTATTCCACTTCGTGTCCGCGAGACAGTCCTTTACAGGCTTGAGTGTGCGCTCGAAGAGGTCATCGGTGAGTTGCTCGAGCTTCGCGCGGGTGAGCTTTTTCTGAATGTGCTTTGGCCCACTGGCGTCCGCAGTGATGAATGGCAAGTTGATCTCGTATTCCTGCGTGGAAGAGAGAGCGATCTTGGCTTTCTCGCCCTCTTCCTTGATGCGCTGAACAGCATCGGGCTGCTTGGAGAGGTCAATGCCAGAGTCATTTTTGAACTCGGCAATCATCCAATCCATGATGCGGTTGTCCCAGTCATCACCACCAAGATGGGTGTCACCATTGGTCGCGCGGACTTCAAAAACGCCATCACCGATTTCGAGAGCCGAAATGTCGAATGTGCCGCCGCCGAGGTCATAAACGGCGATTTTCTCGTCCTTCATCTTGTCCAGTCCATAGGCCAGTGAGGCCGCTGTGGGCTCGTTGATGATGCGCTTCACATCGAGACCCGCGATCTTACCCGCGTCCTTCGTAGCGTTACGCTGCGAGTCGTTGAAGTAAGCAGGAACGGTAATGACGGCCTCAGTGATTTTCTCACCCAGTTTGGCTTCGGCGTCGGCCTTCAGCTTTGCAAGGATCATCGCGGAGATTTCCTGTGGCGAAAAGCTCTTGGGCTTACCGTCGATCTCTACTTGAATGTGGGCATCGCCGTTGGCGGCCTTGACAAGTTTGTAGGGAACGCGGTGCTCCTCGCTGCGGACTTCGTCATATTTGCGGCCCATGAAACGCTTCACGGAGAAGATCGTGTTCGCTGGATTCGTAATGGCTTGGCGCTTGGCAGCCTGGCCAACGAGGCGCTCGCCAGACTTTGTGAAGGCGACGACAGATGGTGTGGTGCGTGCTCCCTCGGAGTTCTCCAATACGGTGGGTTCACCTGCGTCCATTACGGACATGCAAGAATTCGTGGTTCCTAAATCAATTCCTAAAATCTTTCCCATAAATGTAATTAGTTTGGCCTGTCCTTAGCATTTTGTGGGCCTGATGAAATGAAAATAATATAAACTTAACAATCAAGGCTATAAGAGAAATAGCCAATCGCCTTTGACATTCTGCATGAGACGGAATGGCTCATAATGCGTCAATTAAGCGCCACCAGACTGACCCACCTAGAGCTCGGCGTGCGTTCAGGCAAGCTTTTTCCTGTAGCTGGGTCTGCTTGCCCGAGCGCGGTGAAAATCGTGTCTTTAAATCAAAAAAACACCACAGTCCAAATGCCCTCTACCTGTTGAGAGAGCAAGGCGTGGGTTGCTTCTTGGTGGATGACCTCAATTAACGAGAGACAACACGAAACTGCGTTCCCGCCTGAAATCTCTTCTCTTTGGGATGGGATGGTTTCTCTTACTCCGTGATGATGTCTTTATATGTCTTCCCGGATGGGATCATCGGCAAGACATGCTCGGTGTAAGGAGTCATGACATCGAGCATGTAGACTTCCTTCGAATCAAGCATACGCTTCATGGCGGCAGGGAGGTCTTTCTTGTGGATCACTCTCTCGCATGTAACACCAAAGCCCTGAGCAATATTGACATAGTCTGGATAAATACGCTCAAGATCGCGTGGGTCACCAAGGAAGGTGTGTCCACGATTGCCGCCATGGAAGCGGTCTTCCCATTGCATGACCATGCCGAGATGCTGGTTGTTCAGGATGATGGCTTTTGCGGCGATACCCTCGATGTGCGCTGTGGCGAGCTCTTGGACATTCATGAGAAAGGAGCCGTCCCCGTCGATGTCGATGACTTGCCTATCCGGCATCCCGACCTTGGCTCCCATGGCTGATGGGTAACCGAAGCCCATGGATCCGAGACCTGCGGAGGTTACGAGGCGGCGTGGGGAATCAAAGTCGTAAAATTGTGCGGCCCACATCTGGTGCTGGCCGACGCCGGTCGTGATGATGGCCTCGCCTTTCGTCATTTCGCAGAGAAGCTTAATGACGTGCTGTGGTTGGATGACATCCTCGGTATCCTTGAATGACAGGGGATATTTCGCTTTCCACTCCTCAATCTGCTTATACCAAGCTGGGTAGCGTGAGAAATTCTTCGCCGTGCGCTTGTAACCGGCTTGGTCGAGAAGTTTGTTAAGGCGGGTGAGGGCGTATTTGAGGTCGCTCAGAATCGGCAGGCAGACGGTCTTGTTTTTGTTGATCTCCGAATTGTCGATGTCGATGTGGACGATCTTGCCGTGCTCGCAGAATTTTTCGACTTTGCCTGTGACTCGGTCGTCAAAACGCACGCCGATCGCGAGGAGAAGGTCGGCTTCATTGACGGCATTATTCGCATAGACGGTGCCGTGCATGCCGAGCCATTTGAGGGAGAGCTTGTGGGTTTCGGGAAATCCACCGATGCCCATGAGCGTGGTGGCCACGGGAATCTGGCTGCGCTCGGCAAACTCAAGCAGCTCGGCCGAAGCCTCGCCAGAGATCACTCCGCCGCCGCAGTAGATCATCGGAGCTTTTGCCTCTCCGAGCATTCCAATGAGTTCGTTCAGCGCGACATCATCCGCTTTGCGCTCTGGCTTGTAGCCGCGCAGGTTGATGGTTTTTGGAAAAATAGGCTGCGTGGTGAGATTTTGGATGTTCTTCGGAATGTCGATGAGAACAGGACCTGGACGGCCTGTGGAGGCGATATGGAAGGCTTCTTTCACGATGCGCGGAAGCTCGTTCACATCCCACACCAGATAACTGTGCTTCACCATCGGAAGGGTCATTCCAAAAACATCTGTTTCTTGAAACGCTCCCCGTCCAATCATCTCTTGAGGCACCTGGCCGGTGATCGCGACAAGCGGAACCGAGTCCATGAAGGCGTCCGCGATGCCAGTAACGAGGTTCGTCGCTCCTGGTCCTGATGTGGCCATGCACACTCCCACCTTGCCGGTGACGCGGGCATAGCCCTCAGCGGCAAAAACACCACCCTGTTCATGGCGAGGGAGGATAGTGCGGATTTTTTTGGTTTTAGTCAGAGCCTGGTGAATCGGCATGGAACAACCGCCGGGGTAAGCAAAAATAACCTCCACGCCCTCGCGCTCGAGGCACTCCACAAGAATCTCTGCGCCGTTCATGACTCTACCCCGTTCAGGCGTAGACGTGGTTTTTACGGTGGCGGATTTTTTTGTCTTCATAATTTTAGAGAAAAGCTCGTCCTTTCTACGCGTCTGCCTGAAGGGTTGGCGAGGATAAAAAGGGCCTCGAACCATCGCATTGGCTCATTTGGTGCCTGCTGCGAGCACGGTTTGGAAAAATGGTGCGTCTGTCTCGCGCGAAACAACGGAGGATTCGATCTTGGAGAACCCTGCCTTTTTCATCAGGCGATGAAGTTCGATTTCAGAAAATCCGAGCCAGACGTGTCCATAAAGCTCTCGGGCCTGCTCGTGGGTGTGGCTCAGTAAATCGAGAATCAACACGCGCCCGCCGGGTTTGAGAATCCGATGGGCCGCATCCATGGCGCGCTGGGGAACGGCGGCATGATGCAACGCCTGGCTGAAGAGCGCCACATCCACCGAGTTCGTATCGATCGGCGGATCCTCGATGTCGCCAAGCCGATATTCGAGGTTGGAAAAACCATGCTCCTTCCCAAGCGCCGCGCCGAACTCAACCATCTTCTCGGAATTATCAATAGCGATGACCTTCTTCGATGTCCGTGCCAGCAGTTGCGAGAGTGTTCCCTCGCCGGCACCGAGGTCGGCGATGATCATCGGCGGCAGCAGGCGCAGGAGTCCGTGCGAGAGCGCCTCCCACGAGCGACCTGGCACATAGGCGCGACCAAATTTTCCTGCCAGCTTGTTGAAATATTCCGCCGCCCGGTCCTTGCGTTTTTTGAGGGTGAAAGCGAGGTGCGCTTTGTCCGTCGCCGCCTCCTTGAGTTCCGCCCGTGCCGCTTCCAGGATGGCCAAGGTGGCTTCTCCCAAGTCCTCCCCCACCGAGTAGAAAATGTTTTTTCCAACACGGCGATCCTTCGCCAACTCCTCGCGCTTGAGCTGCGCCAAGCTCGTCGAGATACGCGACTGCGCCAGACCAAGGATTTCCTGCAGCTCTGCCACCGTGAGTTCCTCTTCCATCAACAACAACAGCAGTCGCAACCGGATCGGGTCCGACAAAACACGGAGATATTTCAGGATTGACGCCATTGAACATATCAATATATTCCGATGCGAAGATACGTAAAGCTCAACATCAACCCAAACCCAAATAATCCCATGTCACGCCGTTACATCTTTTCATCCGAATCCGTTGGCGAAGGCCATCCCGATAAAGTCTGCGACACCATTTCCGACGCCATCCTCGACGCCTGCCTCACGATCGACAAAACCAGCCGTGTTGCTTGCGAGACCTTCGTGAAAAGCAATACCGTCGTCGTAGGTGGTGAGATCACGATCCCAAAAATCAAAGGCGCTGCCCTTGACTCCGTTTTGAATGTCGGCTCGATCGTTCGCGAAGCCATTCGCGGTATCGGCTACACCAACAACGACGATGTCTTCCACGCCGACCGTGTCTTCATTTCCAACCTCCTTACCGCCCAGAGCGCAGACATCGCGCAAGGCGTGGACTCCAAGAAAGCCAAGGGCAAAGCCACTGCTGAACAGGGCGCGGGAGACCAAGGCCTCATGTTTGGATATGCCTGCAACGAGACTCCCGAGCTCATGCCTGCTCCGATCATGTTTGCCCACCGCCTCGGTCGGGAGCTCACCGCCATCCGCAAAGCCGGCAAGGTGAAATGGCTCCGCCCCGACGCGAAGAGCCAAGTCTCCGTTCTTTACCAAGACGGCAAGCCCGTGCGCGTGACCAATGTCGTGATTTCGACCCAGCACACAGACGATGTTGAAACCGAAGAGATCCGCAAATTTCTCATCGCAAATATCATTCGCAAGGTGATTCCGAAGGACTTCCTCGACGCATCCACCGAATTTCTCATCAATCCAACAGGCCGCTTCGTCATTGGCGGACCTCAAGGCGATTCCGGGCTCACCGGCCGTAAAATCATCGTGGACACTTACGGCGGCATGGGCCGTCACGGCGGAGGCGCTTTTTCAGGAAAAGATCCATCCAAAGTCGACCGCAGCGCCGCCTACATGGGCCGCTACGTGGCGAAAAATGTCGTCGCTGCCGGTCTCGCCGACCGTTGTGAAGTTCAATTCGCCTACGCCATCGGCCACCCACAACCCGTGAGCATCCACATCGACACCTTCGGCACACACACAGTGAACGAGGAAAACATCGAGAAAGCCGTCAAAACCGTCTTCTCCTTCAAACCCGCCGACATCGTCACCCAACTCAACCTCCTCCGCCCGATCTACAGCAAGACCACCAACTACGGTCACTTCGGCAAGGAAGACAAAGAAATCACATGGGAGAAGACCGACAAGGCGGCGGCTTTGAAAAAAGCAGCGCGCTGAGGATAAAGACGAGTTTTAAGAATTAAGGCTTAAGTTGGCGCTCCCGCGCCGCGCTTGATTCGGAAGACCAAAGTCTCCTCTCCCATCCACAAACCGCACCAAAGCCCAGCGACACCCAAACTACAACAACCTAAAACTTAATTCTTAAAACTTCATGGCTACCAAATCCGCTTCTAAATCAAAAAACACCGCCGCTGCCGTTCTTGCCGAACTCACTGCCGCGACTGCCAACCTCGCAAAATATGCCGCTGCCACCCCGAAGGGCGCGGATTACATCGTTTCCGACATCACGCTGGCCGACTGGGGACGCAAGGAAATCAATGTTGCCGAGCATGAGATGCCCGGCCTCATGGCTATCCGCAAGAAATACTCCAAGCAAAAGCCCCTCAAAGGCGTTCGCGTGACCGGATCGCTCCACATGACGATCCAGACAGCGGTTCTCATCGAGACGATGGTTGACCTCGGCGCCGATGTCCGTTGGGCGAGCTGCAACATTTTTTCGACTCAGGACCACGCCGCCGCGGCCATTGCTGAGACCGGCACGCCCGTTTTTGCCTGGAAAGGCGAGACCCTCGAAGAATATTGGGAACTCACCCTCAAGGCTATCACCTTCCCTGGCAACCTCGGCCCGCAACTCGTTGTCGATGACGGCGGCGATGTCACCCTCCTCATCCACAAAGGCGCCGAACTCGAAAAAGGCGATAAGTGGGCCTACCAGCCCGCCGAAAACCATGAAGTCTCCGTAGTGAAGTCGCTCCTGCGCCGCATCGCCGAGGAGCGCCCCGGCTATTGGACCAAGGTGGCAAAAGCTTGGAAAGGTGTCTCCGAGGAAACCACAACCGGCGTCCATCGCCTCTATCAACTCGCCGAGGTTGGCAAACTCCTCGTTCCAGCCATCAATGTGAATGACTCGGTCACCAAGTCCAAATTCGACAACCTCTACGGCTGCCGCGAGTCCCTCGCCGACGGTCTCAAGCGCGCGACCGATGTCATGATCGCCGGGAAAGTTGCCGTCGTGTGTGGCTATGGCGATGTCGGCAAAGGCAGCGCCCACTCGCTCCGCGCTTACGGCGCCCGCGTGGTTGTCACCGAAATCGACCCCATCAACGCCCTTCAGGCCGCCATGGAAGGCTTCGAAGTGAACACCATTGAGAGCACGCTCGGCGTCGGCGACATCTATGTCACCACCACCGGCAACAAAGACATCATCACGCTCCAGCACATGCTCGCGATGAAAGACCAAGCGATCGTCTGCAACATCGGCCACTTCGACAACGAAATCCAAGTCGAGCAGCTCAAAAAACACAAAGGCATCCGCTGCGAGACCATCAAGCCGCAATACGACCGCTACTACTTGCCCGGCGGCAAGAAGAGCATCTACATGCTTGCCGACGGCCGCCTCGTGAACCTCGGTTGCGCCACAGGCCATCCGAGCTTCGTGATGTCCACTTCCTTCACCAACCAGACGCTCGCCCAAATCGACCTCTGGCAGAACAAGGACAAATACAAAAACACCGTCTATCGCCTGCCCAAGAAGCTCGATGAGGAAGTCGCCCGCGTGCACCTCGATAAAATCGGCGTCATCCTCACCAAGCTCACCAAGAGCCAGGCCGAATACCTCGGCGTGCCGTCCGAAGGCCCTTACAAGCCCGAGCACTACCGCTACTAAAAAATAGTCCGGAATCAAAAAAACACCTCGGCGGACACACAAATCCGCCGAGGTGTTTTCCTATCTCGAAAAAACCCTCGGCGCATTTCGACAAGCGGGTTCTTTCTCAGTTTTCCAGATTTTAACATTGAGGAACTGGTCTTCCTCCCGCACCTTGGCCGCTCATGGAATTTGTTAATCTGACCCGTTACTTGGGAATCGCCTCGAATTGTTATTGGCTGCGGGTCGGAGGTAAAAATATCATACTCGACGCCGGATCCGATCCGAAGCTCGACGGCCTCGGCTCCACTCCGAATCTGGCATCCATCCCACAGGGAATAGTGGACGCGATCATTGTCACCCACGCGCATCAGGACCATGTCGGCTCGCTACCCGTTCTGACCCGCCGGGAGCCACAGTGCGCGGTTTTCATGACCGAGGGCACCGCCGCCATCGCCGATATCATGCTCCACAATTCCGTGAATGTCATGACGCGCCAGCGCGAGGAATTGAAGCTCATGGAGTATCCCCTCTACACCCACCGTGGTGTGGATCTCTGCCAGCAGGCCTGGGTGCGTTGCCGCCTTCGCGAACGACGGAATCTCGCCGGCGAATTGAGCGACAACGACAACGATGTGACCTTCGAGTTCTACCACGCAGGCCACATTCTCGGCTCAGTGGGCGTTCTCATTCGTCATGCAGGGAAATCGTTTTTCTACACGGGCGATGTGAATTTCGAGAACCAGACGATCATGAAAGGGGCGGAATTTCCCGAGGAGGGTGTCGACTATTTGCTCATGGAAACCACTCGGGGCGACTCTCCCACACCCGTCGGCTTCTCACGGGCGAACGAGGAGGAGCGTTTCTCAAAGGCCGTCTGCGAGGCCATCGCGGGAGGTGGCACGGTGACGCTTCCCGTCTTCGCGCTCGGCAAGACCCAAGAGGTTCTGGCACTACTCTGGCAGATGCGCTTGCGCGGCGAAATCGGCAATATCCCGATCTACATCGGCGGCCTCAGCGTGAAAGTGACCACCGTTTATGACGCCATGGCGGCGACCTCTGTGCGGAATTACCCCGAGCTGCAATTGCTTCAGGAGATGGCTCCCTATGTCCTCTCAGGACGGGAAATCCAAAGCGTCCAACCCCGCAAGCGCGCGATCTATGCCCTCTCCAGCGGCATGATGACCGAGCACACGCTTTCCAATATTTTCGCTCGCAAGATTCTCGGCGACCCGTCCCAGCACTTGTTTTTCGTGGGCTATTCCGACCCGGCCTCCCCTTCTGCCCGCATTCGTCAGGCTGCTTCGGGAACCGAGATCGTCCTTGACAAAGATCACCCGCCCATTCCGCTCCTGTGCGATGTGCGCGAGTTTAGCTTCAGCGCCCACACAAACCGGGAGAACCTTCGCAACTACGCCACGCTTCTCCGCCCCTCCAAAATCGTGCTCGTGCACGGCGACCGTCCCGCGCTCGATTGGTTTCAATTGTCGCTCTTCCGGGAACTCCCCGACGCGGAGGTGATCATTCCAGAACCCGGTCGCAGCTATTCCCTCGGGTGAGGGATGCAGGATTTCTGCATCCTTTTGATCGGCCTTGGGCGTATGTAAGAACTAAATATAACACCTATCCCAAGAAGCTCGAAAAATGATTTACTTCTCTTGCGCAGGTGCAAATCTTTCCGACTAATCTGATGGCCAACAGACCAAGAGACCTCTTCCAAAAATGCAGAGAATACAGGGACAGCGCCGATGCGCGCGCCCAAGGATTCTATCCGTATTTCCGTTCGATCGAGGAGCCCCACGGCAACTATGTGATCTGCGAGGGCGAGCGCAAAATCATGATCGGGTCGAATAACTACCTCGGCCTTGCGCAAGATCCGCGTGTTGTCGAGGCCGCTTGCGAAGCCACGCGCCGCTACGGGGCTGGATGCACCGGCTCGCGCCTGCTCAACGGCACGATCAAGCTCCATGTCGAGTTGGAGGCGGCCATCGCGGAATTTCTCGGTTGTGAAGACTCCATTTTGTTCTCCACAGGTTTTTTTGCCAACCAAGGCGCCCTCATCGCGCTCACCGAAGAGGGGGATTCCATCCTCTGCGACCGCGAGAACCACGCGAGCATTATCGATGGGTGCCAATTCGCGCCCGCAAGGCTTGTTCCGTTCCGTCACAATTCAGCCACCTCTCTGGATAATCGCCTCAAGCGCGTGCCCGAAGAGGCGGGACGCCTGGTGATCCTCGACGGCGTCTTCAGCATGTCCGGCGATATTGCCAATCTCCCCGAAATCATTCCCACGGCCAAACGCCATGGGGCTTTTGTTTATGTCGACGAGGCCCACTCGCTCGGTGTTCTGGGCCGGCAAGGTCGTGGCACGGTTGATCACTTCGGCATGCAAGACCAAGTGGACATCACAATGGGCACTTTCTCAAAATCCTTGGGATCCATGGGTGGCTTCATCGCGGGCAATGCCCAGATGGTGGAGTATCTCAAGCACCGCGCCCGTTGTCTCATTTTCACGGCCGCCCTCGCGCCCGCCATCGTCGGCGCGGTGAAAAAAGCTCTCGAACTCATGCAAGAGGAGCAGTGGCGCATTGACCAACTCTGGCGCAACACACGCAAGATGCACGAAGGCTTCAGGCGTATCGGATTCAATATTGGCGAAACCAAGACGCCCATTGTTCCGATCCTCATCGGCAGCGAGGCGAAGGCGTTTATTTTTACCCAGCGACTCTTCGAGGAGGGCATCTTCGCCACTCCAGCTATCTACCCAGCCGTGCGCTACGGTGAGGCCATTGTTCGCACCAGCTTCATGGCCACCCATACCGACGATGACCTCGATCGCGTGCTGGAGATTTTTGAAAAACTCGCCCGCGAGTTGGGAACTTTTGATGACCCTGCCTATGCCAACCCAGGACGCCGTAAAAACATTTTCGATTTCCGTCTGCCGGTCCCCGGCGCAGATGAGGCAGTTCGAGAGAACGGCGGAGAGCATTCACAAAACGGATCCGGCCTTCGTGCCGCCGTTTCCCGGTAGCGTCGCGAAGTTTCTCGCGCCGGACTCCACCTTTCATCGTCGCCACGGCGCGATCACGGCCTTCATTGCCCAGCGCGAAGGCCGCCCGGTCGGACGCATCGCAGCCATCGTCAACCGCTCCCACAACGACTACCACAAGGACAAGACAGGCTTCTTCGGTTTTTTCGACTGCGTGAACGATCCCGCGGTGGCCGAGGCGCTCCTTGCGAAAGCGGCCGAAGTTCTGAGCAAGGCCGGACTCGAAGCCATTCGAGGACCCTACAATCCCAGCATCAACGACGACTGTGGAATTTTGCTCAACGGCTTTGAAAAACAACCCGTTATCGGCTTGCCATGGAATCCCTCCTACTACGCCGCCCTGCTCGAAGGGCTGGGTTTTAAAAAAGTCCGCACCCTCTATGTTTTGAGTCTTCCCCTGCACCTCCAGAATCCTCCGGAAAGGTTTTTGCGGATTGTTGAGCGTCTCAAGAAGCGGGCCAACCTCACGACGCGCCCCTTTCAGCTCAAACGCCTCGATGAGGAGCTCAAAATCGTTCGCGAAGTTTACAATGCCACACTGGAGAGGAATTGGGGATTCGTTCCCATCGCCATGGAGGATCTTCTCGACTCGGCGGAGGATATCCGCGCCATTGCCGATCCCCGGCTGCTCCTGATTGGCGAGTCCCAAGGCCGCGATGCGGGCGTCGCGATCACCCTGCCGAACTTCAACGAGATTCTCGCCGCCGTCAAAAACACCCCCCACTGGCTCCGCCTCCCGCACATTTTTTTTCTGATGAAAACCCAGAAGATCAAAGCCTGCCGCCAGACCGTGCTGGGTGTTGTTCCCGAATTCCGCGATCGCGGTCTCCACGCATGGCTCGTCTATGAGCAATTCTGCGAGGCCAAAAAACACTACACCTACGCCACACTCGGCTGGCTCGAGGACACCAACGCGGAAATCATCGAGGTCTGCCAGATCGTTGGCGGCCTGCCCGACCGCGAGTGGGGGCTCTTTGAGAAGGCTGTTTAATCGTTATCTCACACACGCCATCTCCCAAGATACAGGGAGGCACTACTACCCCGGCAAAGGCCACGATTCCTTCCTGATAGACCCCGACCTCTACACCCCAAAAATCCAAGAATTTCTGGAAAATTGACCCGCCCAAGGGCAAAAACTAACCCC